>ONHJ01000166.1 GCA_900317595.1 uncultured Eubacteriales bacterium
CAGCCGTACCCTGACCGTGGGTTTAATGCCCGGTGTTTCTGCCTTTATCTGCGGCACGGTCAAGACCGTGCCCTACTTTTTTGTTTTGAGCCAGCCCCTACTTTTCTCCGATTATTTCATTGAACGCCGTATGCGACGCCGAAATGTCCGTATTGCAGGTCAGCACATAGAACGGAGTCAGCGAAAGCAGCCTGTCAAAGTTGCCCAGCATCTCCGCGGCAACGGCGCGGCTGACAAAATGCGCGGTCTGAAAATACAGCCTTTGGATTATCTCGCGGCTGTCGGGAATACGCACGGAGTTTTGCTCGCCGCGCTCGATAAAGATTATCGCTTTCAGCGGATAAGACTCGTTAAGTGCAATGCCGCTGCCGCCGTCAAACGGCGTTCCGTAGCAGACCGCCCTGTCGTCATACAGCCGCACCACCGGCTTGTCGTCGTTCATTATATGCACACGGTCGCCGAAGGCTTTCAGCCACAGCCGGGTGTGGGTGGATTTTCCGACGCCCGAGTCGCCCGAGAACAGATAGGCTCCGCCGTCGTATATCAGCGCCGATGAGTGGACGAGCATGGTGCGGAACGGAATAGCGCGTTGGTTGAACACCGAGCTGAACGCGAAGTTCCCCATCTGTACGACGGTGCTGCCCTCTGCCGCGCGCGACATCAGATCGTCCAAATATTCGTCAGACACCCTCAGGCGGATATCGGGCTTGCGGTCGTCCCCGCAAATAAACGGAGCGGCAAGCCTTTTGGTGTCTTCATATTTCGGCTCGAGCTCGACCGTCAGCCCCGCGATCAAAAGCTTCATTTTTTCACCGTCCTTTTTCATCATGCGCCGGAAAGCCTTTACATCAAGCGCCGAAAATGCTATAATGATACCGAAAAAACAAAAAAAGAGGGGTTTTATGCAATCTCAAAAGCTGGTTCCCAACAACATGAAGATCCTGAGCGGCAGCGCGCTAAAGGTCATCGCCATGGTGACGATGGTGATCGACCATGTCGGCGGTCATCTGACAGACCACAGCATAGTGCTGTTTTCCTTGGGCAATTATCAGATAAGGCTGTTTTTGCTGATGCGGATGATCGGCAGGATGGCGTTCCCGATTTTCGCCTTTCTCCTTGCGGAAGGCTTCTTCCATACCCGCAGCCGCCTGAAATACGGCGTCAGCCTGCTGGTTTTCGCGCTTATCTCAGAGATACCGTGGAATCTCGAGCACGGCGGCAACTGGTTCCATCCGAGCACACAAAACGTGTTTTTCACTCTGCTTCTGGGATTTTTGGGCATGTGCGCCGCCGAATACCTTAAAAAAGAACCGGCTCTGATGCTGGTGGGCATATTGCTTTTCGGAGTGCTGGCGGATACGCTGCGCGCCGACTACGGCTTCAAAGGGTACGTGTTCATCATGCTTATGTACGCGCTGCGTGAGCATGAGGTTCTGAGGATACTTCCTTCGGCTCTGCTTGCTCAGCCATGGTTCTCTATGACGGCGTTCATCCCGATCTCGCTCTACAACGGAAAACGCGGCTTTATCAAGGGCAAGGTGCTGAAATACACCTTTTACGCGATCTATCCGGTGCATATTTTCGTGATTTATCTGCTGAAATACGTGATTTAGCGGCACAGCTGTCTCAGACAAAGAAAAAAAGGCCCCGCAGTAGAACTACGGGGCTTTCTGGAGGCGACAGGCGGATTTGAACCGCCGCATCAGAGTTTTGCAGACTCGTGCCTTACCACTTGGCTATGTCGCCGCAACAGTAGTTATTATACCATTTGAACACGGGAATGTCAAGAGAAAAATTCAATTTTGTTTCTTATCACGTGTTCATTTTATTCAAAGAGGAAGAAAAATTATGCGCGATTTGAACCATTACGCGAAAATCTGCCTTGCCGAGGTGGACAGGCTGAAGATACCGCGCGCGAAAAGCATAGGCTTTTCCGTAAATACCCGCGCCAAAACGCGGCTCGGGCTGTGCAGAAAGCAGGGCGACCGCTATGAGATCGAGATCGCCTCTTCCCTGCTGGACGAAAGCAAGCCCTTGGAGGGCGAGCTGAAAAACACGCTTATCCACGAGATACTTCACACCTGCCGCGGCTGCATGAAGCACACCGGCAGATGGAAGCAGTACGCCGACAGGGTGAACGCCGCCTTAGGCTATAATATCAAGCGCACAGCCGGACGCGATGAAGGCGCGCTTTCCGAGGTGATTCCAAAGCCGCGCTACCGCGTGGTCTGTCCGCACTGCGGCGCGGTTTATGAGCGGTACAAGGCGTCGGAATTTATAAAGCATCCCGAGCGCTACCGCTGCGGAAAATGCAAAAAACCTCTTGCGGCAATGAACCAAGCGTCGCCCCAAAGTTAAGTCCCCCTTTTCCAAGGGGGAAAGTGCGTCAGCGCAGGGGGTTCCTGCGCCGAGGCGTCCTGCCACACCGCGATTTATTGGGAAAACTCGGCGCGGGAACCCCCGACGCCTGCGGCGTCGACCCCCTTGGGAAAGGGAGTCTGCAAGCTGCGGGTGCATTGCCCCTACACAGTTAAGGAAACCGTG
>ONHJ01000186.1 GCA_900317595.1 uncultured Eubacteriales bacterium
AAGCGCCGACGAGGTCCATGTGGTCAATCCCGACCTTTTGAAGGAGCTGCTGCCCTACGGCATAAAGCGCGAAAAGATCCACTATATCCCGAATTTTGTCGCGAAAAGTCAGTTTTTCCCGAAATCAGCCGAGGAAAAGCGCGCGCTCCGAAAAAAATACGGCTATGCCGAGGACGACTTCATCTGCTTTGCCTGTGGTCAGACCCGCGCCGGCAAGGGCGTAAAGGAGTTCGTTCAGACCGCCGAAATGCTGCCCGACGTCAAATTTCTGTGGGCAGGCGGCTTTTCGTTCGGCGGCTTGGCTGACGGCTACAACGAAACCAAGGAAATGCTCAGCCGGCTGCCCGACAACGTAAAATTCCCGGGTATAATCCCTCGCGACGAAATAAACGATCTGCTCAATCTCAGCGACGTTTTCTTTTTCCCGTCCTACAGGGAGCTTTTCCCGATGTCGATCCTCGAGGCGGCAAGCACCCACACGCCGCTGCTTTTGCGCGACCTGCCCGAATACCGCGACATTCTCAAGGGTCATTATCTTATGACAAACACCAACGAGGGCTTTGCCGACTATATCCGTCAGCTTCGCGATAACGACGCGATGCGCGCCGAGTGGACTCAAAAGGCAGCCGACGTTTCGGCGCAGTACAGCGAAGAGAGGATCTACGCCATCTGGAAGGACTATTACACCGCGCTTGCTAAAACAAGGAGGAAGAAATGAAAATACTACTTGCCGCAGACGGCTATAACATGACAAACGGCGTCGCTCACATGGTGGTGACGCTGGCGGACAAGTATCGTGAGGAAGGCCATTCCGTAAAGCTTTTGGCGCTTTCGGAGTCAAGACAGTCCCACCGTGAGGAAGACCGCTACTTTATTTCTTCCTTTTCAATAAAAATCTACCCCGACACGCGCCAGACGCTTATCCGCCGCCATCCGTACCTTGACGAGCTGATCGCGTGGAAGCCCGATATAATCCACACCCACACCGAGGGCTCGGTGGGCGACATGACGCGCTACATCGCCCGAAAAACCGGCGCGCCGCTGATGATGACGATGCACACCGACTGGGCAAAATTCGCCTTCCATAACCACAGCACCGACAAATTCGTGCATTTTCTCGGTTCGCTCGGCTCACGGATAGTCTACCGCCACTCCGATTTGCTGACAACGCCCTCGCCAAAGGCGCAGGCGCTGCTCAAGGGCTATCTTCCCAAGCACCGTCCGGTGGTGGTCGTGCCGAACGGCATCAAGCTCAACCGCTTTCAGCAGGAGCTGACTGCCGAGGACAGGGCAAAGCTGCTCGAGCAGTACGTCCTCAGGGATAACGGAAAGATACTCTCGGTCGTTTCGCGCATAAGCTCGGAAAAGAATCTGAAAGAGATTTTGGAGTATATGCCCGGGCTGCTTAAGGTCGACCCCGAGATCCAGCTTTTGATCGCGGGCGACGGTCCCGACAAAAAGCATTTGGAGCGCCTTGCATATCAGCTCGATATCTCCGAAAATGTGACCTTTACCGGCATGATCCCCGCCGAGAAGGTATATCAGATCTATAAGCTCGGCAACGTGTTCCTCAGCGCGTCCACCTTTGAGATGCACAGCCTGACCTATCTTGAGGCGATGGCGTGCGGACTGCCCCTTATCTGCCGCGACGACCCCTGCCTTGAGGGCGTGCTTTTCGACGGCGAGAACGGTTTCCGCTACCGCACTCAGGAGGAATTTACCGAGAGCGTAATAAAGCTGGTCGAGGACTCCGCTCTCCGAGCGCAAATGTCCGAGAACGCCCTGCAGACCTCGCTGACCTTCAGCGACACCGCCTGCGCGCACAAAATGCTCGACCTCTATAAAAAACTCAGCGATTTCAAAAAGACAAGGAAATGAACAAAAGGCTGACTCGAAAGAGTCAGCCTTTTGTTTAGTAGGCAGTTGTCAGTAGTCAGTTGTTAGAGGTTTAGCAGTCAGTAGTCAGTAGTCAGCTGTTAGTTGTGGGTCGCTTCGCTCCGGATTTGTAATGCCGCGTGCATGGTTATAAAGCACGGTTTCCTAAACTGTGTAGGGGCGGACCCGCGTGTCCGCCCTTGTGGGGCAATGTCGTAAACTCAAGCAAATCGCACGGCAATTTGCAGGAGCGACGAGGGCGTCGCTCCCTACAATCGAAAAGAAAAGTTTGGTTAATCACTG
>ONHJ01000168.1 GCA_900317595.1 uncultured Eubacteriales bacterium
ATGTCCCGCCGTGTCGCCATCATGAAGGCCGCCTGCGAAGAATTCGGAATGACCTTCGTTCTCGAAACCGCTCCGGATCCGACCACTGACGTCGGTGTTGCCGGTGCTCAGGCCTACATCCTCGAAAAGGCTCCTGAATGGATCGAAAAATACGGCACCAACTCCGCATTCTTCTGCACCAACGATGCCCACACCGAACCGCTGCTCAAGCAGCTGCTGGAATACGGCGGCTACTTCGTCGAAGCTGACCTCCCGAGCCCGCTGATGGGTTATCCGGGTGCTCTGGGTCTGGACTTCACCGATGCCGGTGGTGACTTCGAAAAGATCCTGAAGACCGTTGAAGACGCTATCGTCGAAAAGGGCGGTGCGGTTGAGGTTTACGCCTGCGCGACCCACGCTGTTCTCTCGGGTCCCGCTATCGAGCGCATCAAGAACAGCGCGATCAAGGAGGTTATCCTCCTCGACACAATCCCCGTTCCCGAGGACAAGATGATCGACAAGTTCACCGTGCTTCCCACGGCTCCCATCTTTGCCGAGGCTATCGCGAGAATTTACAACGACAAGCCCTTTACCGCTGCGTTCAGCTGAACCGACGCATTTTTCGGCTTGTAAAGCATACAATAATACAACAACTCAGGCGGACTGTCAAAAGTCCGCCTTTGTTAACTGAACGCCTTTTTGGGCAAGTGATATAATATGTTTGGATTCAAAAAAACGGGCGGTTCCGTTGAGTACCTCGTGGTGGGCCTCGGAAACCCCGACAAAAAATACGAAAACACACGCCACAACTGCGGCTGGCTCGCTTTGGACTACATCGCAGCAAAGCGAAACTGCCGCGTCAATAAAATCAAATTCAAGAGCTTCGTCGGAGAATGTACGGTAGGCGGCAAAAGAGCTATGCTGATGAAGCCGACCACCTATATGAACAACAGCGGTCAGGCGGTTGTCGAGGCAATGAACTTCTACAAGATACCGCCCGAGAACGTGATAGTCATCTTCGACGACGTTTCGCTTCCCGTAGGGAAACTGCGCATCCGCCAAAAGGGCAGCGACGGCGGTCAGAAGGGCATGCGCAGCATAATCTACCTCAGCGGCAAGGACACGTTTCCGAGGATAAAGATCGGCATAGGCGCAAAGCCAAATCCCGACTGGGAGCTTGCCGACTGGGTTCTCTCGAAGTTTTCGAAGGACGAGATGAAGGCGCTTGAGGGGATGTTCGAAAACGCGAACGACGCGATAGACCTTATGGCGGAAGGCAGAATCGACCGCGCCATGAATATGTTTAACTGATATGAAAAAGGACTATTCGAACCGATATCAGCTGATCGACGCGTTCCGAGGCTTCGCCCTCGTCAATATGGTGCTCTATCACTTCTGCTACGATATTTTCGCGGCCTACGGTCTTGACCCCGAGTGGTTCACATACCCTTGGGTGATCGTCTGGGAACGCTTTATCTGCGTCAGCTTCATTCTGATTTCGGGTATATCGCTTCATTTTTCGTACCATCCCATAAGGCGCGGACTGATAATCAACCTCTGCGGGCTGCTTATTACCCTCGTCACCGCTTTGGTCATGCCGGAGCAGGCGGTCTGGTTCGGCGTTCTCAATCTGATCGGCTGCGCAATGCTTATCGCGGCGCTGCTGCGGAAGCTGCTGGACAAAATCAATCCCTTTTTTGGCGCAGCGCTCTCGCTGATGCTCTTCGCGGTTTTCTACGGCGTGCCCGAGAGGTACATAGGCTTTTTCAATATCAAGCTGCTGAGAGTGCCGGATTTTTTCTATCAGTTCAAGTACGCGGCGTTCCTCGGCTTTCCGGACGAAGGCTTCCGCTCGTCTGATTACTTTCCGATAATCACGTGGATTTTTATCTTTCTGCTGGGCTATTTCCTCTGGGGTATCGTCAAGCGGTATAAAAAAGAGGAGCTGTTCCGCAGGGGCTTTGCGCCGCTGAACTTCCTCGGCAGACACGCGCTGATCATCTATCTTATTCACCAACCGTTATTAATGGGAATTTGCTTCCTTATTTTCAGATATTGACAAACGACAATGAAAATGAACTTTATCGCGCAGGCGGTGGGCGGCTCGGCGCCGTTTCGCACCCTGCGCAGAAATCTTAAAACAGGACGTTCGCTCTGCGTGTCGGGACTCTCGGCGGTCTGCAAGGCGGACGTGATATTCACCCTCATTCGCGGGAATGGGGGTCAGGCTCTTTGTATCGCAGCCGACGAAAAGGAAGCGCAGACCCTATGCAACGACCTCAGCTGCATGGGCTTGCGCGCCTTTGTCTATCCCGTGCGCGACTACAATTTTCTCGATTTACAGAGCCGCTCGCACGAGTACGAGCACCTGCGGCTCAAGGTGCTGCTCAAGCTTATCGAGGAGGAGTGCGACGTTGTTATCGCCTGTCTTGACGCGGCAAGTCAGCTCACTGTGCCGCAGGATTTCCTTGCCGACGTTGTTCTCTCGATGTGGGAGGGC
>ONHJ01000020.1:0-3222 GCA_900317595.1 uncultured Eubacteriales bacterium
ACGGTGCAGGTGGCGTCAGTATCAAAGGTGATGTTGTCGCCGTTGTAAACAGCGTCGGAGGTTACGCCGCTGTCTTCGAACGCGCCGCCGAAGTTGTGGGTCCAAGTGCCGTCAACAGCGAACTTGATCTGACGCTCAAAGCCGTCGGGAACATTTTTGAACTCGATCTCCCAAACGTCATCGGCTACCTGAGACATTTCGTTTGCAGCGTACGCAGGATCCCAAGCAGCGCCGTTAAGCCATGCGCCTTCGCCGTTACCGACCGCGTAAACGGTCTCATAATCAAGGCTGGTGTCGAACTGTACGTTGTCGCCTACGACCTCTGTGTAAGCTTCTTCGTCATCGGTTGCGGGATGATAGATAACGGTAAAGGTGCCGGGCTCGGTGACGTTGAAGGTCACGTTGTTGCCGGTCTTGTCGCCTACCCATGTAGCACCGTTAACAACAGACTTGAGCTGAACGCCGGTGAATGTAGAATCAACAGTGTAATCCTTGGTGTAGGTGCCGTCCTCTGCCTTGGTCATGGTGTTGGCTTCATTTGTGGCGTCCCATGCGGTGCCGAAGATATCGGCGGGTGAGCCCGCTACGATAACGGTATCCTCAACGGGAGCTTCGGTGGTCTCCTCTACGGGAGCCTCGGTGGTCTCCTCTACGGGAGCCTCAGTGGTTTCCTCAACGGGAGCCTCGGTGGTCTCCTCTACGGGAGCCTCGGTGGTCTCTTCCTCAGTGGTGGGCTGGGGTTCTTCGTAGTCAGGGTCAAAAGTACCTGCGTAAACCTCTGTGCTTGTTTCGGGAAGATCGGCAAGCGCAACGCCGTCCTGAATAAGCTGTGTCTCATTCTCGACAGAGGACTGAGTCTGACCGTCTTCAAGGCGGGTGACTCTCATGTCGATGACGTTGAGATTAACGGTGGTGTTGCCTGAACCGATCACCTTGAAGGTAGCGGTAACAAAAGCAGTCTTGCCGCCATCCTCAGCGTTGAGGTAATAGGGAGTCAGGTTGGTGCAGTTGCCTCTGACGCCGTACTCAACAGAACCGGGGTTGGTGTTGATGACCGCATCGCTGGCAACAGGCATCACATTGAGCTTGGCATCTCTGCCGCTTCCTGTGGTGTTAGCCGCTTCGTCAAACTGCAGAACGCTGCCGTCATAGGTCAGCATGAAGTCTGCGTTGAGAAGTCTGTCTTCAGACTGAATAAAATATGTTACGGTGACGAGTCCATCATTCGCGCTGAGCTCTTCCTCGGTGAAGGAAGTAGTCTTCTCGGGGAACATGTTCGATGTCGCAGTAACAGTCAGACCTGAAGCAGTTTCTGCTTCATCGCCATCGGTAGCCGCAACAGTAACCATGGCTACTGAAAAAGACGCTACCATAAGCATTAATGCAAGCAGAAGGCTGAGTGCTTTTTTGAACATTTTCTTCTTTTCCTCCTTTTTTGATAATGCTTCTATAAGCAATATTATTATAATACAAATGACTTCCAAAAGTCAATAAAATTTCTAAATTGGAAATCACTTTTTTTAAGAAATTTATGATTTTGTTTAAATTGACAAGGAATCTAATCGCAATTTGTCACTATTCACAATAAACAATCGTATTATTTGTAGCCGTTCAGATTATGCGATTGCCAATTCCACGAATCGAAGCACATATCCTCGAGATTTTTCTCCGCTTTCCAGCCCAAAACGCGCTCAGCCTTGTCGGCGTTGGCGTAACATTCGGCGATATCGCCCGGACGGCGAGGCTTGATAACGTAGGGGATCTTGAGATTGTTGACCTTTTCAAACGCCTTTACGATGTCGAGCACGCTGTAGCCGGTGCCGGTGCCGAGGTTGACGATCTCAACGCCCTTGTGTCCGCCGGAATACTCGATCGCCTTGACGTGACCCTTGGCGAGGTCGACCACATGGATATAGTCGCGCACGCCGGTTCCGTCGTGGGTGGGGTAATCGTCGCCGAAAACGCCGAGCTGGGGCAATCTGCCTGCCGCGACCTGAGTGATGTAAGGCATGAGGTTGTTGGGGATGCCGTTGGGATCCTCGCCTATTCTGCCGCTTTTATGCGCTCCGATGGGGTTGAAGTAGCGCAAAATCACGATGGACATCTCGGGATCGGCGTGCGCCGTGTCGGTGAGGATCTGCTCCATCATCAGCTTTGTCCAGCCATAGGGGTTTGTGGGCGTGCCTGTGGGCATGGTCTCGACCAGCGGGACCTCCTTCGGAGTGCCGTAAACCGTCGCCGAGGAGCTGAAAATAAAGTTGCGGACGCCGAATTTCCGCATTACCTCAAGCAGAGTCAGCGTTGAGTCGATGTTGTTGCGGTAATAGAGCAGAGGTTTTTCGACGCTCTCGCCCACCGCCTTGAGTCCGGCGAAATGGATTACGGCGTCGAGCTTGTTTTCGCTGAAGATCTTCTCCACCGCCGCGCTGTCGCAGACGTCCGCCTCATAGAGCGGAATTTTGGCGCCGGTGAGCTCCTCAACGCGCCTTACCGCCTCGGGGCATGAGTTGGAGAAATTGTCGGCGATGACAACGCTGTGTCCCGCCTCGATCAGCTCCACGCAGGTATGGCTGCCGATATATCCGGCGCCGCCTGCCAATAAAATGTTCATTGGGTTAACTCCTTTCGTATTTTAAGTCAAGAATAAAACGCTATATAAATAGTATACGGATGTAGTTGAAAGTTACAAATCACAAACTGCAAGTTTTACCGCGAGTTATTATAAACGATTTGCAGGGTCGGGTCTTGACCCGACCGCAGGTTTAACGCCTGAACTTTGATTCACTGTACACGGCACGGTCAGGAAAGACCGTGCCCTGCGAAACTCACAGCCGAAAACTGACTACTCACAGCTTACCGTCATTCTTTTGATGATCTGCGGGTCGAGCGGTCTGTCTGAGAAGTCGGTGTCACATTCCGCGATGGCGTCCACGGTCTCGATACCCTCGATGACCTTGCCGAAGGCGGCGTACTGGCCGTCAAGGTGCGGCGCGTCGCGGTGCATGATGAAAAACTGCGAGCCGGCGGAGTCGGGCATCATGGAGCGCGCCATCGAGAGCACGCCTCTGCTGTGCTTAAGGTCGTTTTTGAAGCCGTTCGCCGCGAATTCGCCCTTGATATGATAGCCGGGGCCGCCCATGCCGGTGCCGTCGGGGCAGCCGCCCTGGATCATAAAGCCGTAAATCACGCGGTGAAAGGTCAGCCCGTCATAAAATCCGCTCT
>ONHJ01000020.1:3255-26846 GCA_900317595.1 uncultured Eubacteriales bacterium
GCCCGTCATAAAATCCGCTCTTTACGAGACTGACAAAATTCTCAACGGTCTTGGGCGCGATCTCGGGATAAAGCTCTGCCTTCATCACCGAGCCGTTCTCCATTTCAATTGTAACAATGGGATTGTTCATATTTATCATTCCTTTTCAGAAAATTAATTATCAGGTAAGCAGGTGAAAAACGGCGGAAATGCCCGACGTGATCGCCACCACGATCATACAGATGATCTGGATAAGGATATCGAGCACACAGCCTGTGATGCCGAAAATCCCGAGAAATCGGGTGGAAGCCCTGCCGATAAGCGCGGCAATGCCGAAGCCGACGCCCACAAGGCAGAGCACGATATTGAGGAACATGACGACATGCGCGTACATGCCCGCAAAAACCAGCACCAAGCCGACCGCGGCGATGATCAGCGAGATCACAGCGGTCATTTCGGAAAATACGCCGCTTTTCCTGCGCGGCGGAACGCTGTTCCGGTCAAGCACCTCGGGGTTTTCGGGAGTGCTTTTGGCGTAGCTTTGGCGGAATCTGTCGTCAAAGCTCTCGCCCCGCAGCTCGTCCTCTTTGGCGTAAGGGTTGTTTTGCGACTGCCGGAACATCGCGTCGTAGTCGCGAGGTTGGTTGTTGTCCATGATACACCTCTTCTCAATATTCGGGAATCCGTACAGGCTCCCTTATATCATCATTCTTTCAAAGTATGCGCATATCAGCAGGATCGTCAGGGAAACGGCTCCCAGCGCACAGCCTGCGACCGCGAGCTTCCAATGCCTGCGCCTGCGGACTATGCCTATCACCGAAAGCACGGTCGCCGCGAAGGATTCTCCGATGCCGCCCAACGTCATCAGGATCAAAAAAACCTTTCCGAGAGCTTTTGCCCAATTATTGCTTCTGACAACGCTGCGGTATTGGTCGGGGCTTGCCGCGACGTGTTGTTCATCCGCAAGCAGCTTTGCGGAAATCGCGCCCTTATTGAGTAAAACAAGCCCAACGATCAGCGCGATCACTGCGGCGATGAAGCCCAGATACAGAGCGAATATCGAGAGAAAATCGTTCTCTTCTTTAGGGGTCTTGAGCTTTCGCGGCTGCGGCGAGGCAGGTTTTTCCTGCGCTTTTTCTGCGAATTGATTCATTTGTTTTCTCCGTTAAATAAATTTGAATACTATTATACTGACTACCGTACCCGCAAGCGCAAACGCGCCGAGCACACAACCGGCTATGGAAAGCGAACGGTTGCGCCGCCCTCTAACAATGCCGAAAATTGAAACTGTCAGCGAAGCGAGCGCTAACGGCAAGGCCGACAGCATTATGGGGATATAGATAAAAAACAACATTAACACATACGCCAAGCCTATGTATTCGCTGCCGCTTCGACGGGAATCCGACCAGATCGAATAGTCCTTTACCACATCCGGCGGCAGGATCAAGACGGTGAAGACCAACAGTACCAAAGCGCTGAGAAAAGCCAAAACGCCCAGCACAAACCCTAAAACAGACAGGAAATCCTTCTTCTCGCGATCGCTGTTCGGCGATTTGGCTGCGGGTGCGTCCTGCTTTACATTGGTGAACTGGTTGCCGGCAGCCTGCTCCGGCGCGTCTGCGGCAGGCGCGTCTGTATTCGGAGCGGCCTGCTTTGGCATGGTGAATTGGTTGCTTTCGTATGCGCTGCGGAATCTTTCATAAGTTTCGTCTCGCTTCATGCCCCGTTCTCCTCTATACTCATTGTGGCGTAGGCGTTCAGATCCGCGCCAGCCGTTCTTCCGCTGAGGTATTCGTAATAGCCCTGCGCTCCGACCATGGCGGCATTGTCGCCGCAGAGCGATTTTTCTGGCATATAAAACTGCCATCCGCGTTTCCGGCACTCCTGCGAAAGCGTTTTTCTAAGCAGGGAGTTAGCGGAAACGCCGCCCGCGATCACTATCTTGCTCACGCCCATATCCTCCGCCGCCTTTACAAGGTTCGTCGTAAGGCAGTCTACGACCGCGTAGCGGAAGGAGGCGCAGACGTCGGCTTTATTCAGCGCTTCGCCCTTCTGGGAAGCGTTGTGAATGAGGTTTATGACCGCTGTTTTCAGCCCGGAAAAGCTGAAATCATACGGAGCGCCGTGAACGGTCGGGCGCGGCAGCTTAAATGCGTGCGGATCGCCGTCCTCGGCGATCTTGTCGAGCGCTATTCCGCCCGGATAGGGCATGCCCATCGTGCGTGCCGCCTTGTCAAACGCCTCGCCTGCGGCGTCGTCGCGCGTTCTGCCGATGATCTTCATCTCGGTGTAGTCCTCGACCATCACGATATGGCTGTGACCGCCGGACACCACCAGGCAGAGAAACGGCGGTTTTAATTCTTGATTGGAAATATAATTGGACGCTATGTGTGAGCGCAGGTGATGCACCGGCACCAGCGGCAGCCCGGTCGACATAGCCAGGCCCTTGGCGAAATTCACGCCCACCAGCAGAGCGCCGATAAGTCCGGGCGCGTAGGTCACAGCCAGCGCGTCGATATCCGAAAGCGCAAGCCCGGCCTGCTCCAGCGCCTGAGACACCACCGGCACTATCGCCTCGGCGTGCCGCCGTGAGGCTATCTCAGGCACCACGCCGCCGTAAAGGCGGTGCTCCTCCACCTGAGAAGCGATGACAGAGGACAAAACCGTTCTGCCGTCCTCCACCACCGCCGCCGCGGTTTCGTCGCAGGAGGATTCTATTGCGAGTATCTTCATATCAATATTCTCCGTTAGAAATATAATGTCATCAAAACGGCGTTTTCAGTGGGGTCGGTGTAATAATTCTTCCTCTCTCCCACCTTTACAAAGCCGAAATCCTCATACAGCGAACGCGCCGCCGCATTGCTCTCGCGCACCTCAAGGGTGAGAAACGCGAAATCGTTCTTTTTGCAGTGCGTCACCAGAGTTTGTATCAGAGCGCTGCCGACGCCCCTTTTACGGAAGCTTTGGCTGACGGCGACGTTGCAGATATAGCCCTCGTCGAGCACGAAAAGCATTCCGATATAGCCGATTACGCCGCCGTTTTCGATCGCGACGCAGAAAACCGCATTGGGGTCGCTGAGGGCGTTTTCAAGACTTCCGCGCGACCAAGGGTGCGCGAAACATTCATTTTCGATTGCGCACACACCGTCAAGGTGCGCCGTTGTCATCCTTTCAATCCTCATATGACGCGATCAGCTCCTCGACGCAGCCCGCGAGCACGTCGCGGCACATACGGTAGGTATCCAAGGTACCTCCGTATGGGTCGACCACGCCGAGCAGAACCACCTTGTCCTCGGGGATCCCTACGCTCTGGGTCAGGATGGTCATGTGCCCGAGCGACATGCAATAGAACTTTTCCAATTCGCCGATTTGAAAATCATAGATAAAATGCGTGCGGTGGCCGCTGATGTCGACGCCGATCTCGCGGCAGACCTCGACTGCCTTATCCGAGGGCGTCAGCCCCGGGACAGCCGCCAAGCCAAAGCTTACGGCGCGGACGTCCAGCCCCTTTTCCTCGGCTCTTTTGTTGAATATGCCCTCCGCCATCGGGCTGCGGCAGGTGTTGCCCGTGCAGACAAAGGCGATATAGCGTGTGATTTTATCCTTTGGCATCATACCACGTCCTTCCGATCGCCGCGTCAGCCGTCAGCGGAACATCAAGGCTGACCGCGGTTTCCATTTCTTCCTGCAAAAGCGCCGCCACACGCGCGCTTTCGTCCTGAGGCGCCTCAACGATCAGCTCGTCGTGTACCTGAAGTATCAGGCGCGCCCGCAGGCCCTCGCGTTTCAGCCGCTCGTCCACGCGCACCATGGCGATCTTGATGATATCCGCCGCGGTGCCCTGTATCGGCATATTTCGCGCCACACGTTCGCCGAACGCCCGCAGCATATGCTTGCCTGAGCTGAGCTCGGGCAGATAGCGGCGGCGGCCGAACATAGTCTCAACATAGCCGTCGAGCTTCGCTTTTTCCACGATATCCTGCATATATTTGTCAACGCCGCTGTAATGCGACAGATAGTTTTTGATATACCTCGACGCCTCCTTGGTGGAAACGCCGATGTCCTTGCCGAGCGAGAACGCGCCGATGCCGTAGACGATGCCGAAGTTGACCGCCTTGGCGCTGCTGCGCATGGCGGGCGTGACCATCTCCAAGGGCAGATTGAACACCTGAGAGGCGGTGATGGCGTGGATATCGTCGCCGTCGCGGAACGCCGCGATCATGTTTTGGTCGTGGGCGATATGCGCCAGCACGCGCAGCTCGATCTGCGAATAGTCCGCGTCCACAAGCACCCAGCCCTCGCGCGCGCAGAAGAACTTGCGCATTTCGCGGCCGAGCTCGGTGCGCACGGGAATGTTCTGCAGATTCGGCTCGGTGGAGCTGATGCGCCCGGTGCGGGTCTCGGTCTGGTTGAAGCTTGAATGGATCCTGCCGTCCTCCGCGATCACCTTAAGCAGACCCTCGCAGTAGGTGGAGTTCAGCTTGGCAAGCGCGCGGTATTGCAGCACCATATCGACCACAGGATGCTCATAGCGCAGGCTTTCGAGCACCTCGGCGTTGGTGCTGTAGCCGCTTTTGGTTTTCTTTTTGACGGGCAGCCCAAGATCCTCAAACAGCACCTTTCCGAGCTGCTTGGGCGAATTGATGTTGAATTCCTCGCCCGCGCTGCGGTATATCTCCGCTTCAAGCTCGGCGATACGTGCCGAAAGCAGCGCGCCGTAGTCGGCGATGCCCTGACGATCCACAGCGAAGCCGACGTTTTCCATCTTGGCAAGCACCCTTGCAAGCGGGAGCTCGACGTCGAACAGCAGCTTTTCCTGCCCGTTAGCCTTGATCTCATTGAGCAGCTTGGCGCAAAGCCTGTCGTAGACCGCAAGCGCGCGGTAAGGCTTGTCAGCCTCGTTTTCGCAGGCTGGCAGCTCTACGCGGTTTGCCGCGCAAAGGTTTTCGTCGGTGTAATCCTTTGAGGACGGCTCTAACAGATATGCCGCCAGCTCCACATCAAATATTTTGTTTTGTATTTCTATATTCTTGCTGTCAGCGTACGCGAACAGCGCCTTGACGCCGCGAGTGTACATGGTCATGCCGCCGTCGTTGAGCAATTCTTTGAGAAGCTCCGCGTCCGACGAGCGGAAAACCGCGCCTTCGACCGACACGGCGAAGGAATTTAATTCGTTTTCGGAAAAATCGAAGAGCGCGTAAACCTTCTGCTGCTCTTTTATTTTCTCAATCGGAATATTACCGTCAGACACGCGCAGGATATCCGACTTGGCAGTCTGCGCCTCAGCAAGCGGCGCGTCATTCAAGTCGTATTTTTCGATCAGGGAAAACAGCTCCAGCCGCGCCATATAGCGGGCGCAGGCGGCTCTGTCAGCGATCTCCACGCGGTAATTCGCGATATCGGTATCGATCGGCGCGTCCTTGACGATCTCGCCCAGCATACGGCTGAGAAAGGCGTTGTCCCGTGAGGCGAGCAGCTTTTTGCGCACGCTCTCCTTGATCTCGGGAGAATCGATGTTATCGTAGACCGCCTGAACGCTGTGCCAGCGCTTGATCAGATCGCCGGCGCCCTTGGGTCCGATGCCCGCGACCCCGGGGATATTGTCTGATGAATCGCCCTGGATAGCCTTGATCTCGATAAGCTCGAGGGGAGTAACGCCGTAATCCTCCATTATTTTTTCAGGCGTGTATAGTATATCGTCGCGGTTCGTGCAGAGATGAACGTGCGTTTTATCCGTAACAAGCTGAAGGCTGTCGCGGTCTCCGGTGGCGATGACGCACTCGTCGCCGCTTTTTTCGCAGGCGGCGGCAAAGGTGCCGAGAATATCGTCCGCCTCATAGCCCTCGCAGGTAACGAGCCTGTAGCCCAGCAGCCCCAGCAGCTCCTTGAGTATCGGCATCTGGCCGGCCAGCTCGGGCGGCATGCCCTTTCTGGTCGCCTTGTAGCCCTCATACGCCCTGTGGCGGAAGGTGGGCGCCTTCAGATCGAAGGCGACGGCGACCGCGTCGGGGCTTTCTTCCTTTTCAATTTTACGCAGCATGGTCAAAAAACCGTAGATCGCGTGGGTAAACTGCCCTTCCTTGTTGGTCAGAGGGCGGATCCCGTAAAACGCGCGATTGACGATGCTGTTACCGTCTACAACCAGCAGCCTCATAGCTTATACATCACCTCGGTAATCACGCCGTTCTTATAATAGATGCGCGGCACGCGCTTGCCGACCAGACACACCACCTCATAATTGATGGTGTCGGTGTTTTCGGCGATAGTGTCGGCGGTCGGCTCGCCGTGGCTGCCGTCGCCGAAAACGATGACCTCGTCGCCGATCTTCACATCGTCAATGCCGGTGACGTCGAGCATGGTCTGATCCATGCAGATCCTGCCGACGATCTTCGCCTTTTGACCGTTCACCAGCATATAGCCTCCGCAGGCGTTGCGGCGGATATAGCCGTCGGCGTAGCCGATAGGCACGGTGGCGATCTTCATCTCCTTTTCGGCGGTAAAGGTCCTGCCGTAGGAGATATCGGCGCCGGCGCGCAGCGTCTTGACGTAGGCGACGGTGGTTTTCAGCGTCATCGCGGGCTGCAGATCGAGCTTGCCGACGAGCTTCGGCGAGGGCGCAAGACCGTAGAGAATGATACCGGCGCGCACCATGTCGCAGTAGGTTTCGTCGTAATCCTCGATAGCGCCGCTGTTGGAGCAGTGGGCGATGGGAATATGCAGCTCCATCTCCTCAAGTCTTTCGCGGACGTAGGTGAAGTTCTCGAACTGCTTTTGCGTGAACTCTCTGCCCTCTTCCCTTTCGTCGGACACGCAGAAGTGGGTGAAAATGCCCTCAGGCTGGAGATTTGTCAACGAACAGGCTTCGTATATTTCTTTTATGGAATCATCATCGCGTGGGAACTGCTGGCACATAAAGCCGATGCGGCTCATTCCGGTGTCGCATTTGATATGGATCTTGCAGACGCAGCCGTATTCCGCGCATTGATTTGACAGTGCCTTTGCGTAATCCAGCGAAAAAACCGCCTGCGAGATATTATACTGCGCAAGCCGCTGCGCGTCGCATACCGGCGTGTAGCCCAGAATGAGGATGGGCAGCCTGCAGCCTGAGGTGCGTATCTCGATGCCCTCGTCGATATTGCTGACCGCGAAAAAGTCCGCTCCGAGCTTTTCGTAGAACTGACCCAGCTCAGCCGCGCCGTGGCCGTAGCCGTCCGCCTTGATGACGCAGCAAAGCTTAGCTTTGTCTCCTATTTTTTCTTTTATCGCATTAAAATTATGGGCGACCGCGTCGAGCGATATCTCCGCCCATGTTCTCTTTACAAAATCCATGGCTCTCTCCAAATAACAGATGATTATAGATATTTTTATTATACTATTTATTTGTGTTCAAATCAACATTTCCGCCGAGATTTGCGGTAAATTTTCAAATTATTTTATTATTATACGGATTTTGCTTGATTTTTATTGCGCTTTTTGATACAATAGTAGCGGTTTGTGCTTTAACGCATTAAATCTATAAAATGAAGGAGGAACAATTATGAGTTCAGACAAAGTCATTACTCTGGTCGCGTTTGCGTTTTACATGATCCTGATGATACTCATCGGCGTGTTTTACTCAAAAAAGACCAAGAATAATGAAGACTATTTTCTGGGCGGCAGAAATCTGGGCGGCTGGACCGCCGCGCTTTCGGCGCAGGCGAGCGACATGAGCGGCTGGCTGCTGATGGGACTTCCGGGCTCCATTTATCTTGCCGGCACCGGCAAGGTTTGGATCGCGATCGGCTTGCTGATCGGCACCATACTCAACTGGTATCTGGTTTCTTCGCGGCTCAGAAAATACACCATCGTGGCGGGCAACTCGCTCACCATCCCCAGCTTTTTCCAAAACCGCTACCGTGACAAAAAGGGCGCGATCAAGATCGTCGCGGCTATCATCATTGCGGTTTTCTTCGCGGTCTACACCGCTTCGGCGTTCAGCGCGGGCGCAAAGCTGTTCTCAGTGCTGTTCGGTGACAGCATCGACAACGCCTACACCGTCGGCCTTGCTATCGCGGCTGTGGTCATCCTTATCTACACCCTGCTCGGCGGCTTCAAGGCGGTTTGCACCACCGACTTTATCCAGGGCATGCTGATGCTGGTTGCGATACTGGCGGTGCCTGTGGCGGCTTATTCCATTATGACATGGGATCAGGGCTTCTCCAACGCGCTTATGAGCCACGCAAATCTCCCCAATAACGAGATCACCGATGTTAACGGCTATATGAGCCTGTTCCACAATTCGGACGGCACCGCTGTCGCCGCGAAGGACATCATCTCCGGTCTCGCCTGGGGTCTGGGCTACTTCGGTATGCCGCACATCATCATCCGCTTCATGGCTATCAAAAATGAGGCGGAGGTCAAGAAATCCAGAAAGATCGCCATCGTTTGGGTCATCCTCTCCCTCACCGCCGCCTGCTTCGTAGGTTTGATTGCGAGAGGCGCGCTGAATAAGGCGCTGGTGACCACAGACGCAGAGGGCAATATCTTGGACGGCAGCGAAAACGCCTTTATCGAGCTTATCCGTCAGGTGTTCTCGGGCAACGGCCTGCTGATCTTCATCGGCGGCGTGTTCCTCTGCGGTATTCTGGCGGCTATCATGTCCACCGCGGACAGCCAGCTTCTGGTCACCTCCTCCGCAATCTCAGAGGACATCTACAAGGGCGTCATCAAGAAGAACGCCGACGAAAAGAAAGCGCTGATGATCGGCAGAGTCGTGGTCGTTTTTGTCGCGGTAGTAGCTTTCCTTATCGCTCTCGACCCCAACTCCAGCGTTATGAAGCTGGTTGAGGACGCGTGGGGCGGCTTCGGCGCGGCGTTCGGTCCCGTTGTGCTGCTTGCTCTGTTCTGGAAGCGCTCCAACCTCGCGGGCGCGATCGCGGGCATGGCGACCGGCGCACTGACCATTCTTGTTTGGTCATACATCCCCTTCAACGGCGTTACGCTTTCGGCGTCCACAGGCATCTATTCTCTGGCTATCGGCTTCCCGCTGGCGCTGATCGTGAACGTGATCGTTTGCCTCATCACCAAAAAGCCCGAACAGGAGATCGTTGACGAATTTGAATCCATCAAATCCGTAGAGATTTAAGCTTATAACTGCAAAAACCAAGGGGCTGACTCAAACTCAATGTAATGAGTACGAGTCAGCCTCTTTTATTGTTATTTCATTGTACTGTAGGGTCAGGTCTTGTTTCTGCCCCCTAATAGGGGGACTGAGGGGGTCTGGGCACAACCGTACAATGACCGTGGGTTTTACGCCCGATGTTTCTGCTTTTATCTGCGGCACGGTCAAGACCGTGCCCTACTTTTTTTGTTTTGAACCGGTTTTTTGCGCATTACGAATTGCGGATCATTTTTTGAAGGGGTTGGGGATATTGCCGAGGAAGCCCTTGGACTGCTTGATGATATCCTTAGCCTGATCCTTGTCCATGCCGAATTTGGCGTTAAGCTCGTCGGCGATCTTGTCCTCATCGCCGCCGCTCATAACGATCTCAGCAATCTTGCCGATGTCGTCCATGCTGAAACCCATTTTTGATAAGAATGAAAAATCCATAATAATTCTCCTTTGGAATAAATATTAGTTTTCCCTTTCGATCACCGCGCAGGTCACGTTGTCGCCGCCGCCGTGGGAAATGGCGGCACGGACAAGCTCGAAGGCGGGATTGTCGGGGTTGTTTCTGATAACGTCCTGAATCTCCTTCAGGCTCAGCTCGTCATACAAGCCGTCGCTGCAAAGCAGCAGCTTGTCTGACTTCTGCATGAGGATGGGCTCGTAATACTGCGGCTTTAAGCCCCGGCGGTAGTAGTCCGCGCCCAAAAACGAGGTCAGCTTGTGGCTGTCGTTGCTTCTTTCGGCTTCCTCAAGGGTGTAGATGTTCGCCTCATATTTTTTCATCGCCAGCGTCTGATCCTTTGAGATCTGGCTCAGCCTGGCGGCTCGGTAGAGATAGATGCGGCTGTCTCCGACCGAAAACGGGTAGATAATCTCGTTTTTGAACACCGCAGCGACCACCGTGCTGCCGCCGGTCGCGCAGTGGTTTTCCTCAAGGAAGGTGCGTATCTCATTGTTGGCGCGCTGCACGAATTCGCCCACCAGCGCGTCGAGCGGCGCGTCCGGCGCGTCCTTTATCGTAAAATACAGGCTTTTGGCGACCTTTGAGGAAATATAAGAGGCGTATTCGCCCTTTGACTCTCCGCCCATGCCGTCAAACACCGCCGCCAGCAGCGGAGCCTCATAAACGCCGTTGAAATCCGCGTTTTTATACTCCAGCTTTTTGGAGGTGTTGTTGATGGTGAAGTTATCCTCATTGTTCTGCCGCACCGCGCCGGTGTGGGTCGTTAGATACACCCGGTAGCGCTCGGCGTTTTTAGAGTTTTTATCGTATCTGTCCATAGGCAACCCTGATTATGAATCTCTGTTTTTCAGCTTGAGCGCGATGATGCTGATGGCAATGTTGAGCGCGGTCAGTGCAAGACAGCCGCCCCACGCGCCGAGCAGATTAAGCGTGGTGTGGTCGTACAGCTTGGTGGCGAGCGCGTTGGGAACGCCGCCCATCTGCGCCACCATCTGAGGTCCGAAGCGCTGGGTGAGCAGGTTTACCACCTTGGTCGGGATCGCGTTCAGGTTTGCCTCGGAGCCGAACGCGCACATGCCCCAGCGGCTGAAGGTGAAGTATGAGAGTATCTCGCCGGCGCCCTTGAGCTGGAACAGCACGCCGCTGAGAACGAGCTGCACTATCAGGATAAAGGGCATCACGGTCATCGCCGTGGTTGGCGTGCCTGAAATGGAGGATATCATCAGTCCCAGCACCGCGGCGCCGAGCGCAAGAAGGTAGATCGTGAGGAAGTTCGCGACATAGACGCTGATGAACAGCGAGCTGCTGCCGTAGTTCTGGAATTTCATCCAGATTATGCAGACGACGAAGATCACGATGGTCTGCGCCAGGCAAAGCAGCGCCTGCCACAGCACGTGCGCCACTACGTATGAGGATATCCTCATTCCCTGGCGGTATTCGGCGCGGATGATCTCGTGCTCCTTGCACACGCTCTGAACGGAGTTGAAGATGCCGATCCAGATGCAGGCCGAGGTGAGGGCGAAGTAAGCGGTGTTGGTCTGTTCAAAGCTCCTGAACATATCGGGACCGACGAAAATAGCCACGACGAAGGATATTATAAAAGCGAAAATCAGGTATTTCCACGATTTTTCACGCAGTGAGATGCGCGAGATCTTTTTGAAGTATACGTGGGTCTGGGTGGCAAACGAGGTGTCATTCATAGCGGGGTCTCCTTTGCATGGCGATATATTTGTCGATGAAGAAATCAGCCCTGCCCTTTCCGCCTTCATACGGAGGATTGATCTCAAGCATGATGTCCTGCAGACGGCTTACGCCGAAATGCGCCTTGGCGTCATTCACGCTTCCGAAAAACGCGAGATGACCGGCGCCGTCGCGCGCGCTCTTTGCCAGCACTACCACCTTGGAGAACAGCGACTCGCCTGTTTCCACATTGATCGCGTCGTCGGGCTCATGCGAGATGACCATCACGATCTTGTCGTTCTGCGCGATCTCCTTAAGAATCTCCATCTGCTGTCTGCGTGAGGCGGCGTCAAGACCAGAATCCGGCTCGTCGCAGATGAACACCTTCTGGAAGCCCACAAGCTGATAGGCGACCGAGACCTTCTTTTTCTGACCGCCGCTGAGCTGCGAGATAAGGTGGTTTTGAAGGTTGGTGATGCCCACCTTGTCCATGATCTCATAGATGCGGCGCAGCTTGTCCTCCTTGGAATAGTTTTTGCGGTCGAGCTTGATGTCGGCGATATCCATCAGCGTGCTCTTTACGGTGTCGTTGAGGCGCAGGGTCAAAAACTGCGGGACAAGACCGATCTGCGACTTCATGCTCTTGAAATTTTCATAGAGGTTCTGACCGTTTAGGATTATCATGCCCTCAGCCTTGCCGTCGCCCAAAATCGCCTTGACCAGCGTGGTCTTTCCTGCGCCGGAGCCGCCGAGGATCAGCACAAAGTCGCCGCTGTCGACCTGGAAGGAGATATTGCTGAGCAGCGTTTTGCGCCCGAAATCCACGGTTTTGCGGTCGATGCGCACCATCAGGTTGCCGGTGATCTCCTTGGGATTGTTGTAGATCAGCGTATTGCCGAAGGCGATGATGGTGGTGTTGGCGAGCTTGATAACGTCGTGGTCGCTGACATGGGCGTTTCCGAGCACGCCCCTGCCGTTGACGCTGATACCGTTCTGGCTGTTGTTGTCAAACACGGTCCAGCCGTTTGGATTGCGCCGCAGCACCGCGTGCTCGCGTGATGCCGAGATGTCGGTGAGGCGGATAACATTGTTTTCGCCGCGTCCGATCGTGATGTTCACAAAACGGCCTGCATCGAACATCTGCCACGACTCGTCATAGCGCATGCTGGTGCAGTAGATCATTATCACCGCTTCCGGGTGCGGCTTGTCGAGCGTTTTGCGGTCGACGCGCAGGATATCGCCGTCGGTAAGGCGGTAGGCGCGTGAGCCGCGCTCATTGAAGGGCTCGAGCTTTCTGCCGTTTATAAAGGTGCCGTTGAGGCTGTTGTTGTCGATATAGTAATACACACCCTCGCTGTCGTCGTAAACAAATTCGCCGTGGCGTCTGCCGACGATAGCGGACTTGACCGTGATCGAGCACAGTTCTCCGTTATATATCCTGCCGAAGGTCATGTCGCCTTTCAGCGGGATAAGGCGGGGTCTGCAGGTGCAGTCGATGACCAACAGCGTCGCCGGAAGCTGCGGCGCGGGTTGGTAATACATCGTTTTTTGCGTTTCCATGGTCATCCCTCTTTTTATCGCATTATTTCTCTATTCTATTGTACACTGTGCAAAAAGCCATGTCAAGGGTTTTTGCATAATAGGATTTGTGTTTGTTTTCACCAAATCACTCAAGCGAAAAAATGCCGCGGTTTTGCGGCAGGCACTTGCGCCGCGCCCCGGGTTGTGGTAGAATAATGATATCGACCGCAAAAGGAGGTTTTTATGGAATATTTGATCGAAACCAAAAATCTGACGAAACGCTTCGGCGCTCAAAAGGCAGTCGACGATGTTTCGATGCACGTCAGGCGCGGCGAGATCTACGGATTGATCGGCAAAAACGGCGCCGGAAAGACAACGCTGATGCGCATGCTGCTGGGCATGTCCGCTCCGAATTCCGGTGAGATCCGCCTGTTTGACAGCGACAAGCCCAACGAGGCAAGGCGCGGCATAGGCTCGCTTATCGAGGAGCCCGCGCTGTATAAGAACCACACCGCCTTTGAGAACCTCAAGCGCTTCGCCATTTTGGTACCTACGCCCGACGACGAGCTTCACGAGCTGCTAAAGCTGGTGGGTCTGGAAAACACGGGCAGGAAAAAGGCGGGTCAGTTTTCGCTTGGTATGAAGCAAAGACTCGGCATCGCCATCGCGATGCTCGGCAAGCCCGAGCTGCTGATTCTGGACGAGCCCATAAACGGCCTTGACCCCGCCGGCATAAAGGAGATACGCGATCTGATCCTGCGGCTGAACGCGCGCGGAATCACCTTTATGATCTCAAGCCATCTGCTTGACGAGCTGGGCAAGATAGCCACGCAGTTCGGCATCATGGCTAACGGCTCGCTCGTCGAGGAGATCTCGTCGGAAAAGCTCGCCGAAAAAAGCCGCGCGTCATTGCGCGTTTCAGTGGACGACAGCGAAAAAGCCGCAGCCGCGCTGCGCACCAAAATGCCCGATATCGCCGTTGAGTGTTTTGAAAAAGAGGTTCGCATAACCTCAGAGCTTCAGGACACCTCAGAGGTGCCACTGACGCTTGTGAACGCGGGCGTGCGCGTTTACGAAATGCGCAGCGAGGGCGTTTCGCTTGAAGATTTCTTTCTTGAAAGGATGGGGTGAGTATGGGAAAGCTGTTACGTTTTAATCTGCGCAAGCTGGTCATGCAAAAAAGCGCGTATATCTGCCTTGCCATCATCCTCGGACTTTGCCTGATATACGCTGTCGCATATAAGCTGATGATGGACTCGAATCCCTCAAGCCCCGAGATCAGCCTTACGCAGCAGATCATCGCATCAAGAACAGGCGGGCTCGCCTACTGGCTGTTCAGCTTGATGTCGTCCAACTTTACGATGGTGTTCGGCATTGCCGTCGCGATCATTGTCTGCGAGGATTTTGACCAGCGCACGATAAAAAACATCATCGCGCGCGGCTACAGCGCCACTCAGCTTTATTTCAGCAAGCTTATCATCGTGTTCATTGCCGTCACCGTCGCCTTTGCTGTGACCGAGGTCGCGGCATTCGCGATATCCTCCGCCTTTTTCGGCGTGCCGCGCGGCGATATCGCCAAGGCGTTCGGCTTGATAATGCTGCAATACCTCGGTGTACTGGCTAACACCTCGTTCGTGTTCGCGATCAGCTACATCATCAAGCGCATGGGCTTCTCCATCGCGACCGTGATAATCTCTCCGCTGATAATCCAGCTTCTTCTGCTGCTTGCCGACACTCTCATCAACAGCAAGGACATTGCTCTGTCCGATTACTGGATCGACACCTATCTGCAGAAGGTTTGCTTCATCAGCGCAAGCGAAAAGGACATCGCGATCTGCCTGTTCGGCTCGATCGCCTATATCGCGGGCTTTGTGCTTTTGGGAGCGCTGTTCAGAAAAAAGAAAGAGATCTGACCTGAGTTTAGACGCAAACACAAGGGGCTGGCTCAAAACAAAAAAGTAGGGCACGGTCTTGACCGTGCCGCAGATAAAGGCAGAAACACCGGGCATTAAACCCACGGTCAGGGTACGGCTGCTGCCCTTTTCTTCCGCCGTGCAGATAAAATGCGCGCCGGACAGGTCGCCCTCGGGATCAAGCATTTCCTCAGCCTGCTTTTTCAGCTCGATCGCGGCGGTGTTGAAGGAATGGTCGTCTCCGAGCGGTGCGGTGCTGAAGGTGAGCCTTAAAGACTCGTTTTCGATTTCGGAGTCATATATCAAGCCCTTTTCGGTCTGCAGATACTCGGTCAGCTCGTCGCACCAGCGGCTGACGTTCTGCGCGGTACAGAGATTGCCGTGAGGCAGCACTGTATCGTCGGTGACAGCCTCGGCAGGCGCCTTGACAGTGACCTCACAGGTCGCCTTTATGCCGTTGCGCGCCGTCACGGTCACGGTCGCGGTGCCGGCGGCGGTGCCGGTCACGGTGACCTTAGCGCCGGAAATGCTCGCGGAAGCGTTGCCGTTGCTTACCGAAACGGTGCAGAGCTTATCGATCGTGTCTGCCGGGTCATAGCGGATATCGAGCGTCTCGCTCTTTCCCGCCTCCAAGGTCAGAGAGGTCTTGCTCAGCGTTAAAGCCTTAAGCCGCAGCGCCAGAAGCTGGTCGAGCATCTGCCGCTGGATGGCTGCAATGGACGGGTTGATGTTGGCGCCCGTGATGCTGTCCGCCGGCACATTCGGATTTGTGGTGTGCGGCACCGTCGTCGGCTGTGTGTGCGGCGCGGTGGTCGGCTGAGTGGTCGCGGGCTGCTTGTTTTTCTTTTGGGTGGTGGGCTGAACCGTTTCAGCCTCTGTGGAAGCTGCCGTGCTTTCCGCCTCGGAAACCGCCGCTTCGGTGGTCAGGGCGTCGGGATTATAGTAATTCCCTTCGCCGTTGGGATGTACGCGGTTGACCGCTTCGTCGGGAGTCGCCGCCTGACGCGCCGAGGCGCAGGAGGTGAGGAGAGCCGCGCCCGTGATGATGGCGAGCAGGAACGGCAGGATTTTGTATTTCATCAATGAATCAGCCTTTCTTCGCGATAGAGCCGAGCTTGTTGCGTGGGATGGAGAACGCCACGTTGTTGGCGTGGTCGCCGACTCTTTCGAGAATTGTGAGCATGTCAAGATAGATAGTTCCGTTTTCTGCGCTGCAAACACCGCTGTTCATGCGGTTGATGTGGTTGAATTTATAGATCTTCACATGGCTGTCAAGCGAGCTTTCGGTTTCGATGACAGATTTTGCCACGTCGAAATCGACGTTTTGCGCGTTGAACAGTGAAAGACCGTCGTCCAGGAGCTTTGTTACAAGCTCGTCGAGATGGTGCAGCTCGGCGATAGCGTCATCGGTGAATTTCACCTTGTTGGCTATCATTTCCTTGGCGTGCTCTGTAATGTTTTCGGCGTGGTCGCCGATGCGTTCCATGTCCTGTATCGCCGAATACATAACGCCCATGGTTTTGCGGTCGCTGTCGACGATATCAAGACCGTTGATCTTTACGATATACCTTGTGATCTCATGTGTGAGGAAGTCGATGATCTTCTCGTTTTTGTTGACCTTTTCGATAAGCTGCTCGTCGCCCTCGAAAAACGCGCGCATTGCGTAGCCGTAGTTCTTGCGCGCCAGCTCACCCAGACGCTTGCACTCGTTTTCGACCTGGAGCACCGCCATCGGAGGCGTGGTGAGGATACGGGTGTCGAGATAGACGGTCTCCATCTTCTCGCGCTCCTCGTCAATGTCGCGGATGATAAGCTTGGTCAGCTTGATGATCGGCGTTGAAAGCGGCAGGAAGATGATTGTGCGCATCACGTTGAACGCGATGTGGACGACGGAGATCTGACCCGCTGTGTTGCCCTTCAGGAAGGGGATCGATTCCGCGAGCGCGGGAACGGCGGCCGGCGTCGCGCTCATCATCGCGACAATGACGCTCATAAGAATCGCGGCAAGCAGGCTGGTCAGGAAGTTTGACAGCGCCACCTGCTTTGATTCGCGGTTAGCGCCCGCCGCAGACAGGAAGACGGGAACACAGGCGCCCACGTTCATGCCGAAGATGATGTAGATACAGTTGTCGAGCTGAACAGCGCCGCTGGCGCCCAGCGCCATCAGGATACCGACCGACGCCGAGGAGCTCTGGATGATGCCGGTGAACACCATGCCGACCAAAAGGCCGAGCACCGGCGAGGACATGGTCGAGACCATGTCGAGGAACACCTGATTGCTTTTGAGGAAGCCGAAGTTGTCGCTCATCAGCCCCATGCCCATAAACAGGATACCGAAGCCCGCGGCGATCTGTCCGTAGTATTTGTGGTTGTTCTTTTTCGCGAAGGTGATTACCAGCGCGCCGGCGAAGGTGAAGATCGGCACATACGCCTTGATGTCAAAGGCGAGCAGCAGCGAGGTCGCCGTGGTACCGATTTTGGAGCCGAACAGGATGCCGATGCTCTGGTAGATGTCCATAAGCCCCGCGTTGACAAAGCCGACGACCATGGCGTCGGTCGCTGAGGAGCTTTGGATAACGGCGGTGACCAGCACGCCGACGAGCATCGCGATTACTTTGTTGCTGGTGATTTTCTGCAGCATGGTTCTAAGCTTGCTGCCCGCAGCGAGCTCCAGACCCTCGCCCATCATCTTCATACCGATGAGGAACAGACCCAGACCGCCGAACACGTTGATAATGTTAAAAACTATACCGGTGTCCATACTTTTCCATCCAATCTGCACTTAAAATGCGTTCTCATAAATTTCTCTCTTATCCGATTCGGATCCGACTGCACGAATCCAAATATATTGTATCATACTTCGGCGGTTTTTTCTACAATTATTTTTACAAATCCAAAATTATTTTTATAGGCACCCTTATGTTTTTTCATCGGGTTCGCGGCCGAGTCAGCGCTTCCGGCGCAAAACAAAAAGGCTGCGTGGCAGCCTTTTGCTCATTCGGATTCGGGATTTGCGCCGTGAGCGCTTATTTTCCCGCAAGAGCTCTTTCGAGCCAGATATCCGCGATATCCATCGCAAGATACAAGCCCTTTTTCTCGCTGGACTTCACAAGCTGCTTGCGCGGCGAAAGATAGGGATCGGTCGCCATAAGCTGCACCGTCACCTTGTCGGCGATCTCCTCGCCGTTGACTTCCTTTTTGCTTTTGATCTGCATCCTTATCACATACGGCTCTTCCATGTTGCCGTAGTAAATCTCGTCGCCGCAGCGCACCAAGGGTCTTCCCTTATAGGTGAAGAACGCCTGCTTTTTGCCCTCTGCCATAAAGCACCAACCCTTTCTTGAAATTATACGTTGAGATAGGACTTGACAAGTGCCTCCAAAAGGTCGTCGCGGTCGATTTTGCTGATGATGTTGCGCGCGTTGTTATAGGTCGTGATGTATGTGGGATCCTCTGAGAGGATATAGCCCACGATTTGATTGATCGGGTTATAGCCCTTTTGACGAAGCGCGTCATATACTATGGTAAGCCCCGCCTTGATCTGATCATCCTTTTCATCGCCGAGCGAAAAAATCATGGTTTTTTCCAACATTCGGAAACACCTCCCAAGTTTTCTATTCTATTATTATACTATACTTTGCGATAAAGTGCAAGAGTTTTTTTGAAGTCAGTTACGGGCGCGGAAGAGAGCGTTTCACTTTCAACTCAAAAGAACTATTTTCTTGCCCGAATGATGCCCTTGCGGTACATCTCGAGCAGCCTGCACAGGTCGCCGATCTCGTTTTGCAGCGCGTCGCCGCTGTCGGTGTGATATACCATCACGCGGCTCCTTTCGGTTTCAACGATCTCCGAGGCTGAGTGGATATCCGAGTTGCTTTCGAGCGCCTTTTCAATGCTCTCAAACGGGCGGTGAGCCTTCAGCCTCAGCCCGTGGGAATTATAGATCAGCGTATAGCCCGCGATGCCCGTCGCGGCGTGATAGCTTTTGCAGAAGCCGCCGTCTATGACCAGCAGCTTGCCGCCGGCGCGGATAGGCAGCTCGCCTTTGACGGTTCGCACAGGCGTATGGCCGTTGATGATATGCACCGTGTCGCCGTGAAGCCCGAAGGCGGCGAGTATCTTTTCGCAGGTCTCTTTTTCATAATAAAAGCGGTAATAGGGATTTTTGTCCTCGTGCCAGGTGCTTTTGTCGTCGATATAGGTGCGCTCGAAGGATTTGGTTTTGCGCCCGTTGAGCGGCGAGCCCTCGGCGCGGCACAGATACCACATAAAATCAAGGCTTTCGCGGGCTTTGTCTCTGCGGAAAAAGGCTTCACGCGCCCGCTCCTCAGCCATATCGAACAGCGCCCTGCCGCCGTAAACTCCGCCGAACAGCGAAAACGACTGAAATCCGCCGTTTTCATCGAGCGGCACGCAGCCGTGATAGAGCAGATTGCCGTTGAAGACCCGGTACATTCCGCCTCGGTCATACAAAAATCCGATGTGCTTCTGCAGCTTGACGCTGCCCGTAAACGCCGATTTCAGCTCCGTGATCACGGCTTGCTCGTCCTCGGTCAGCGCGTAAGGGTCGGCGGAATCAAGGGTCGGGAAACGGCTTTCGTTCAGAGGATAGTCGGCGCCGCCGATCCGCACCGTTCCGTTTTCAAGGTCGATCTTGTCAAGGAGCAGGCGGTCATCCATCTGAAAATCGGGATTGCGCCGGATGAGCTGACCCTCAAGCTTGAACTGCAGCAGGGTGACGGCGGCAAGCGCCGCCTGCATCGGCGTTCTGTCGGGATAGAGCGGCTCCGCGAAGAGCGCGAGAGAGCGCAGGCTGATGCCGTAGCCGTTCTCGAGCATATTCTCGGCGTGATAGTGCAGGCAGTTGCGCACCGCCGCCGCCACACAGACCTCGCTGCCGCATGCCGCGCCCATCCAGAGAATGTCGTGGTTGCCCCACTCTATGTCGAGCGAATGGTGCTCCGTCAGCAGCTCGATGATCTTGTCGGCGCCGTCGCCGCGGTCAAAGATGTCGCCCACGATATGGAGATGGTCGACCGCCAGCCGCTTTATCAGCCCGGCAAGCGAAATGATAAAATCCTCAGCGTTCAGGCTGATGATGGTTTCGAGGATATTGTTGTGATAGGTCACCTGATTGTCGTCCTCGTCCTTCTGCGCGTGAAGAAGCTCGTCGATGATGTAGGCGTAGTCCTCGGGCATCGCCTTTCTCACCTTGGAACGGGTGTATTTGGAGCTGAGGACGCGCGCGATCTCGAGCATACGCTCCAGCGTCTGCCGCACCCACTCAAAATCGAGGGGCTGCAGTTTTTTCAGCAGGCGCAGCTTTTCCTTAGGATAATAGATGAGGGTGCAGATCTCCTTGATCTCCTCATGGCTGAGCCTGTCGCCGTAAAGCCGCTCGACCTTCTCGCGCACAACGCCCGAGCAGTTGTTGAGGATATGGCAAAACGCCTCATATTCGCCGTGAAGGTCGCTCATAAAATGCTCGGTGCCCTTCGGAAGGCTGAGTATGGCGTTGAGATTGATTATTTCGCGTGTCAGCGAACGCTCCGAAGGATATTTTTCCGCCAACAGCTTCATATATTTCATCATTTCGTCTGTCATTGTGTCAAGCCTCCCTGCCCTTTTTCTTTATTATAAAGCATACGGCGGGTTTTTGCAATGCAAAAATTCGGAAAAATCCAACAATTTTCAATCATAAAGAAAAGCGGTCATATATACGCAAAAGGGGCTGGCTCAAAACAAAAAAGTAGGGCACGGTCTTGACCGTGCCGAAGATAATAGCAGAAACACCGGGCATTAAACCCACGGTCAGGAAAAGCTTGGGTCAACGCAGGTTGACGCCGATCGCGCCGAGATTTCCGATGACCTTGTCCATGATATCCTGGACTTCGCCCGAGGAAAGGGTGCGCTCGTTGGACGAGAACTCAAAGCGGATCGTCTCGCTGTGGAAGACATCGGTGTCATAGCTGTCCACGATCTTCGCGGAACGGAGGATGCCCTTGCCCTCGTCTGCCCAGCATTTCGCCATATCCGCGAACATGACGCCCTTCGGGATCACCACGCTGATGTCGTAATCCATCGGCGGGAACTTTGAGGGCTCGCTGTAGACGATGGAGGCGTTTTTCACATCGGCGAACGCCTGCATATCGATCTCGGCAAACACGATCGCGGCCTTTTTATCGATCTTTTTGCCGACGGTGGGATGAACGATGCCCATCACGCCGATCTCCCTGCCGTCCATGCAGACGGCGTTGAGGTTGACAGGGTGCTCATAGCCGTGCTTCGGAGCGACCGCCTTGAAGCTGACAGCCTGGTGCTTTACCTCGTCGGCGACGACCGCCAGCATATCGCGCAGCTCGAAATACAGCTCCTTGACCTCTTTGGTCTTGCTGTAGAGGGTGACCGCCAGCATCTTTTTCTCGACGCAGAGGTTGTCCTCTGTCATGCCGGTCACGACCCTGCCGATCTCAAAGATGCCGAAATCGGGAGCGTAGCCGACGTTGGTCTTGACCTGACAAAGCTGAGTGGGGATCATGGAGTTGCGGATGGTCTCGATGTTGGGGTTGGAGGCGTTGAGGAGCTTAATGTTGTCCTCGACCTCGATGCCAAGCGCGCGCAGCTCGTCATAATACGCCCAGACGTATGAGTGCAATTCATGCAGATCAAAGCGCTTGACCAGCATATCCTTGATCTTTTCCTCGTTCGACTTGACCTCGGCGGGTCTTACGGGATAAAGCGGGCTGCGGGTGGTGTGTATCTCAAAATTGTCGTAGCCGTAGATGCGGGTGATCTCCTCGATGATATCGGCGTTCATGGTGACGTCCTTGGTGGCGCGCCATGAGGGAACCACCACATCAAAGGTGTCGCCGCTGACGGTCACCTTGAAGCCGAGGCTTCTCAGAGTCTTGACAATGGTGTCGTTGTCGATCTCGATGCCTGTGTAGCGATCCACAAACGCCTTGGTGAAGTTGAGCTCGACAGTGTCGAAGTGATAGGCGTATTCGTCGGTGAGAGCTGAAACCACCGTGGCGCCGCTGTCATATTTCTTCAAAAGATTTAAGAAGCGCGCGATCGCGGGAACGGTCAGCTCGGGGTCAAGGCTCTTTTCATAGCGCATCGAGGCGTCGGTGCGGTGCGCCAGACGCACGGTGGATTTGCGGATTGAAGCCGCGTCGAAGGTGGCGGATTCCAGAGTGAGGGTTGTGGTGTCGTCCACGATCTCGGAGTCAAGTCCGCCCATGATGCCGGCTATGGCGACGGGCGTGTCATCGTTGCAGATCATCAGGGTGTTTTCGTCCACATTGCGCTCCACGCCGTCGAGCGTCTTGAACACAAAGGGCTTGTCAAAGCGGCGGATGCGGATCTTGCCGACCTTGCGCGAGTCAAAGGCGTGCATGGGCTGACCCATTTCGAGCATGAGGTAGTTGGTGAGGTCGGCGAGGAAGTTGATGGCGCGCATGCCGCAGTAATAAAGACGGATGCGCATATTCACGGGGCTGACGTTCCTTTTTATGTTTTCGACCTGGAGGCAGGAGTAGCGGTAGCAGAGCGGATCCTCGATCTTGAGGTCGACCTTGCGCAGGCCGTCGTAAACGCTCAGCTCCTCGGTTTCAAGCGGCTTAAGCGGTCTGCCGGCGAGCGCCGCGAACTCGCGGGCGATCCCGTAGTGACCCCAGAGGTCGGGGCGGTTGGTGAGGGATTTGTTGTCGACTTCAAACACGATGTCGTCAATCTCATAAACGCTTTTGAGGTCGGTGCCGCAGGGGATATCGTCGGTGATCTCCATGATGCCGGAATTGTCGTCGCTGATGCCGAGCTCAGACTCGCCGCAGCACATTCCGTTTGATGTAAAGCCCGCCAGCTTGCGCGGCGCGATGGTGATTTCTCCGATCTGTGCGCCGACCTTTGCAAAGGCGGTCTTCATGCCGACGCGCACGTTCGGAGCGCCGCAGACCACATCGGTCAGCGCGCCGTCGCCGGCGTCGACCTTCAAAAGATGCAGCTTTTTGGACTCGGGATGAGGCTCTACCGATTTGATCTCGGCGACGACCACGCCGCTGATGTCGCTGCCCTTGAAGAAGATCTCGTTCTCCACCTCAGCGGTGGAAAGAGAAAATTGGTGAATAAGCTCCTCCTTGTCAAGACCCGAAAGGTCAACAAAGTCGGAGATCCAGTTCATTGATAAAAACATAACGCCTGCTCCTCCCTTATTCGTCGTCCGTAAACTGCGACAGCGCCTTAAGGCTGCCGCTGTTGAGGTCGCGGATATCCTTGATTTTGTACTTCATCATCGCAAGCCTTGTAAGACCCAGACCGAAGGCGAAGCCCGTGTATTCGTCGGGATCTATCCCGCCCTCGCGCAGCACGTTCGGGTGGATCATTCCGCAGGGGCAAAGCTCGAGCCAGCCGCTGTGCTTGCAGGACGCGCAGCCCTCGCCGCCGCAGATCAGGCAGTTGATGTCGAGCTCAAAACCCGGCTCAACGAACGGGAAAAAGCCCGGGCGCAGACGCACCTTGACGTCTCTGCGGAACACCTCTGAGAGCATTGTCTTCATAAAGAAGATCAGGTTGGAGATGGAGATGTTTTTGTCGACCATCATGCCCTCCATCTGGAAGAAGGTGTTTTCGTGGCTGGCGTCGGTCGCCTCGTTGCGGAAGCATCTGCCGGGGAAGATAGCCTTGATCGGCACGCCGTCATTGCGCAGCGCGTCGCCGTATTTTCTGAGAATGGCGTTCTGAGCGGCTGACGTCTGGGATTTCAAAAGCTGACCGTTGGTCAGGTAATAGGTATCCTGCATATCGCGGGCGGGATGGTGCTTGGGGATATTGACCGACTCAAAGCACTCGTAGTCGGTGACGACCTCGGGATAATCCTCCACGGTGA
>ONHJ01000094.1 GCA_900317595.1 uncultured Eubacteriales bacterium
AAAATATGTGAAAATAAGGTTATGAAAAGGAGAATCACCTATGGCAAAGCTAAAGCTACCCGAGCAGCTGAAGTCGTGGAAGGTTCTTTCAGCGCTCCCATCAAACAGCGGTTATCCGGTTTACCGCATCACCCGCGTTGAGTTCGACGGCTCAAAATCCTTCGCCGCTCTCACCGTCGTCACCTTTGAAGGCAAGGACTACAACAGCGACAACGTAGAGCTTATCACCGAGGAAGCGTCCTTTGTTAAAACCGTGGTCAAGCTTCGCGGCGTCAGCCGTTACATCGACGCGGTGGTCGACAACAAGCCGACAAAAGAAACGATCACCCTCTGGCTTCTGGCGCGCGACCTGCCCACAATCAGTGAAAAGCTCGGCGGCAAAGCGCCGACCGACAGCGAGATCGTGGACTTCGGTCTGCAGCTCAGCGAAACGCTGGACAAGCTGGAGCAGAACAACATCCTTCACGGAAATCTTAAGCCCGAAAACATCTTCGTAGCCGAGGACGGCCGCTGCCTTTTGGGCGGCTTTACCGCCTTCGACAACAACGCGGCGGATCTTTCGTTCACCGCGCCCGAGATGGTCGGCAACGCACGCCCCGATTACACCACCGATCTGTATTCTTTGGGTCTGATGATGTACACCATGGCGAACGGCGGCAGGCTGCCCTTTGAAAACGACGGCGACAAAAACGCCGCCATCCAAAAGCGCCTTTCAAAGGCGCCCGTTTCCGCGCCCGCAGGCGGCAGCGAAAAGCTGAAAAGCGTAATCGTCATCGCCTGCCAGCCCGAGAACAAGAACCGCTGGAAAAACGCGGGCAACATCAAAAACGCCCTCGCCTCCATCAAGGCGGAGATGCCCTCTCAGGCGCAGCCGAACAAGAACGTGATCGTGCCGGAAAGCACCGATTTCGCGAGCAATGTGTTTGAGGAGAACGCCTTCGACGAAATCGAGGAGGCGCCGGCTCCCCGCAGAGAGGAACCGAAAGCGCCCGTTATCCCGGCAGCGGCGGCAGCCGTCACCACGGCAGCGGCGGCGTCCGCTGTCAGCGACGCGGTTCAGCCCGAAGCGCCCGTTGCTCCCGAAATCCCCGAACAGCCTGTTGCGACTGCTGTTCCGGAAATCCCCGAACAGCCTGCTGCGACTGCTGCTCCCGAAATCCCCGAGCAGCCCGCTGCGACTGTTGTTCCCGAAATCCCCGAGCAGCCTGCTGCGACTGTTGTTCCCGAAATCCCCGAGCAGCCTGCTGCACCCGCTGTTCCCGAAATCTCCGAGCAGCCTGCTGCGCCCGTAGCTCCGGAGGTGCCGGTCGCGGACGAGCACGAGATCGACAACCGCGTTTTCGACAACTACATTCCCGAAACCAAAATTTACCGCTTCAACGACGCGATCAAGTCCGGCGAGAAGGACTACGGCGATTTCTTCGACGAGGATCCGATCGAGGAAAAGCCCAAAACAGCCGCTCCTGTCGCGGATATCCCGCCGGTCGCGCCCGAGAAGTTCAATGACAACGCCTTCTACAGCACGGAAGCGCCCGATGAGGAGCCCGAGCCCGAGAAGGAGAAAACCAACAAGCGCATCGTGCCTATCATTTTGATCGTCGCGGCGGTGCTGCTTGCTGCCGCGGCATACGGCGTATTCGCCTACCAAAACGGCTTCTTCCCCTTCCAAAAGAAGACCGCAGCGCCGGCAGCCGCCACCGTCGACGAGGCTCAAGCCACCGAGCCGACCGTGCCTTCGGCAGCGCCGGCAACAACTCCCGCCGTCACCGTTCCGTCGACCGCTCCCACCGAGCCCGACGCGACCGAGCCGGTCAATCCCGATCCCGAATACCCGATCGACGTCATCGGCTACTTCTACGACATGGCTACCCAGACGCTTGAGGGTCAGGGCTTCGCGGTCGTCAGAAATTATGAATACAACAACGACGTCGCCGAGGGCATCGTCTTTGCGATGTCGCCCGACAGCAGCGAGCTTCTTGAAAAGGGCAGCACCATAACGCTGACTGTATCCTACGGTCCCGAGCACGGCAGCTCTGACAGCAGCAGCTCCGACAACAGCTCTGACAGCTCCGACAGTTCAGACAGCAATGAAGGCGGCGAAAGCAGCGAAAGCGGCAACGACAGCGAGAGCAGCCGTGAGGAATCCTCCGGCGTCACCGATACCGCCGTAAACAGCGCGCCCTCGGCACAGCCTGCCGCTGCCCCTGCCCCGTCTTCGGGCAGCGCGGTCAACACCGCCTCGTCCTCAAAGACCTCCGACTCCACCGCCGCGGCTGCCGACAGTTCCAAAAGCAGCTCAAGCAGTACAAGCAAAACCAACGGCACAAGCGGTACAAGCAGTACGAATAAAACAAATAACACAAGCAATACAAGCAGCACAAGCAGCGCGAACAAAACCAATAACACAAGCAACAGCTCGCGCATGCGCGTCAGCAGTGACAGCAATGAAACCGCGACCAACTTCATTCCCTACGCCAACAACACAAGCTACCTGACGAAAGAACAGGTAAACGCGATGAGCCGTGAGGAGCTGAACATCGCGCTCAACGAGATCTACGCCCGCAGAGGCAGGATCTTCACCAGCGAAAAGCTCTCGGCGTATTTTAACGCGCAGCCGTGGTACAAGCCCATGTACACCGCGGAGGAATTTGTGCAGAACATCGTTTTCAACGACTATGAGTCAAAAAACGTCGATCTGATCCGCAAAGTTCAGGTGGAAAAGGGATATTTTTGACGGAAATCTTTTGAGTTGAAAGCTGAAAGCTGAAAATTACAAATCGCAAAACATTTAACTATTCACCGTACACTGTTCACTGCTGAGAGGCTTACGCATGAAAGAAAAAACAATCAGGGTGCTGAAAAGCAGCTTTCTGTTCGCTTTTCTGTTAAACGCCGTATTTCTGACGCTTTGCGTCGTATTTACCTCATTCACCTATGAGGGCAACACGGATTATTACAATTCGCTGCTTATCGCGCGCGACCACGTCTACACCAACCCGAGCATCAACTATTTGCTGGCTATGCTGATCGGCACCGCGCAGTATGTCCTTCCGAACATCAACTGCTTTGTGATGTTCGAGGTGCTGGCGTCCTTCGCGGCGTTTGTGTCGGTCTCATTTGTGTTCGCGGATAAATTCGGCAAGCACGCGTCGTTTGTGTTCAGCACCATTCTCAACATCGTTTTCGCACTGCACCACTACACCAACGTGGACAGCACGCGAACAGCGGCGCTGCTTTGCACAGCGGGCTTTTTGCTGGTGCTGCTGGCGATCTACCAAAAGCGCTACACCCTGTCGTGCTGGGTCGGCGTGCTCGAGATCATGCTCGGCTCCTGCCTTAATATCGCATATTTCTTTGTGGCGCTGGCGTTTTCGTTCGCGTTCTTCCTCGGAGACCTGATCGCAAAGAAAAAATACCGCCTGCCGTTCCAAAAATTTTTCTGGTATTTCCGCCCGTTTTTGCTGATGTTCCTGCTGGTGTCGCTGCTTACGCTCGGTCTGGCGCAGTTTTCCTACAGCGTCAACCACGCCACCGAGAAATCGACGAACTACTATGAGTATTCCGTCACCAAAAACGCCATCAACACCCGCCCGTTCCCCGACTTCGGCGACCATATCGGGGAGTTTGAGAAGGTGGGCATCACAACCGACGCGGAATATGACATGCTGAAAAACGGCTACTACGACGCCGACAACTCGCTGAACATCGACGCGCTTAAGGCAGTCCACGAGATGCAGCTTAAGGACAACCCCAACAACTTCGGCAATTCGGTGATCTCGGTTTTCAAGGACAACTACGAGGAAGTCACGCACATGAGCCGCTCCATTCTGACCATAGCGGTTTATCTGGCGCTCTCGCTGGTGTTCATGCTCTATCACAAAAACCGTTTCTCGTTCTTCCCGCTGTTTTATTTCCTGTTCGGCTTTATTTCAAGCTTCATACTGCGGTTTTTCCTCAGCGACAGCGACAATGTCACCTACGGGATCTGGGTGCTGATGATAATGCTGCTGTTCAACTCGTTCAATTTTGAGCTGCACCGCGACCAAAAGCCGATCACCAAGCTGCGCTCTCACCACGGATATCTGATCCTCGGATGTCTGACGGTGGCGGTGCTGGCGGCGGCAAACGGCCTGATCTACTACATAAACTACAGCCCTATCCCCGACAAAAATCCGGCGCGCTTCCTGCTTTCGGAGCTGGAGCGGAACCCCGATTGCTATTATCTGATGGACCCCGTCACCAAGGAGCGGTTCGTTAAGAACACCGAGAACTACCTTCACCCGATGTGGGGCTTCCGCGACGATTATCTCGACAACCTCGACGGCTTCGGATATTTTCACAACGAGCTGACCCTGCGCAGGCGCAACCTGCCGCAGAACGTCTATCACGCCGCGCTGACCAACAAAAAGGTGTATATCATCGACAACAATCTGCCCTTCAAGAAGGAAAAATACCTGACGCTCTACTACGCGCAGGAGGGCAGCCGCGTTTACTACGAGCTCGAAAGCCAGCCCGGCGGATATAAAATCTATAAAGCGACAACAGATTAGTTTTTAGTTTTTAGTTGTCAGTTGTCAGTTTTTAGTTGTCAGTTGCGGGCTTTACTCTCGGCAATGCGCCCGAAACGTGCAGACCCCCTTTCCCAAGGGGGTCGACGCCGAAGGCGTCGGGGGGGTTCTGCGGCGGGTTTTCTGACAAGGCGCGGTTAGATAGGACAGCACGGCGCAGGAACCCCCTGCGCTGACGCGCTTTCCCCCTTGGGAAAGGGGGACTTCACTTTGGACGACGCTTTCTTCAAAGCACGCACTATCACAAATCCGAAGCGTAGCGACAATACAAATCGGACCCTTAACTGCCTGCTGACTGCTAAAATCGACTGCAAAAAACCGTAAAGAACACTTGTGATGGTTCTTTACGGTTTTTTTTCGTTGTTTTTCAAAAGCTTTGCCATATCTTCGGGAAGCGGCGCGGTCAGGGCTGTTTCCTCGTCCGATACGGGATGACGGAAAACCATTTCGCCGCAGTGCAGCGCCTGTCGCGCGATTTGCTCTCGCGTGCCGCCGTAAAGGTCGTCGCCCAGCAGCGGATGCCCCAGATGCGCCATGTGGCAGCGTATCTGATGGGTCTTGCCCGTTTCAAGCACACATTTTATGTATGAAAATTCTTTTGAAGAATAAATCGCGGTATAATGCGTGATCGCGGGCGCGCCTTCCTCCAAAACGCGGCGCACCATTTTTGAGTCCTCGCGCAGACCTATCGGCGCCGAAACGGTGCCGCTGCCGCGCAGCTCTCCGTGAACGAGGGCAAAGTAGGTTTTTTTCACGGCGTTTTTCAGCTTGAACGCCGTGAATTTGTTTTTGCAGATCATCACAAGCCCCGAGGTGTCGCGGTCAAGGCGGTTGAGCGCGCGAAAAACATAGCTTTCGCCCTTGCTCCCGGCGTAAAAAGCGACGCGGTTGGCAAGGGTGTCGGTCTGATGCTGCTTCACGGGATGCACGGGCATCTGCGGCGGCTTGTTGAGCACAAGCAGGAACTCGTCCTCAAAAACGACGTCCGTTTCGCCGGAAACAGGCTCGATAAACGACGGCGCTTCCTCCGGAAGGCGGATAACGACCTCGGCGCCCGCCGTTACCGGGTCGACGGTGCGCAATTTTTTGCCGTTCATCATAATGCCCTCATTTTCGCGCTTAAGGAGTGTTATCATTCTGGTAGACAGCGAGCAAAAGTCCTTCAAAAACCATTTCGCGGGCTTTCCGCCGAACGACTCCGGCACGATAAAACGCAGTATTTCAGCCATTTGCGCTCCTCCTCAGCAAAAACAGCAGCGCAACCTGCGCCGCGATTATCAGCGGTATCCCGAGCATGAAATTGACGTGGCGGGTCTTGTGGCGGATGATCTGCATGGTTATAAGCATGGCTGCGCTTCCGCCGCAAAGCGATATCAGCAGCAGCGTCGCCTCCTGAACGCGCCTGCCGCCGCAAATCGCGCGGCGCTTGTCAAATACGGTGACGATCACCGCCAGCAGGCTGACCGCCGCCAAATAGCCGAACAAGATTTTTTCTGTCATAACAAACTCCGAGGATGATAAAAGTGAAAAGAACCCGAATGTTGCCACTGCTTCTGACAGCGGCGCTGTTTATCGCAAGCGTCGCTGTGACCGCCGCCAATCGCGGCGAAAAGCGCCGAAGCGCAGCCCCGACCTTAGCGACCGCCGATGAGGCGCGGCGATACACCGCTCCCGATGATATGCGCGGCGTGTGGGTGACCTATATGGACCTGAATATGCAGTATGAGAGCGACCGCAGCG
>ONHJ01000014.1 GCA_900317595.1 uncultured Eubacteriales bacterium
TTCGATATTGCTGTAGCTCCCGAGTTTAAGGCTACTTTGAATGGAAAAGATAAGATTGATTATTACACCATCAAGGTTGACGATAAGCTGATTGACGATCAGGTGCAGATGTATGCTTCGCAGGCAGGTGAGTTCGTTGAGGCTCAGGAGTGGAGCGGTAACGATACCTTGAAGGGCGACTTGCGTCAGCTTGATGCCGATGGTCTCGAACGCCTTGCTGGCTTCGGTCAGGATCATAAAGGAGGGATGGTCGCCCGAACCGTCTGCGGGGATCCATACGGTGTATTCGGTGGAAGCGCCCTTGGGAGCTGCGGTGACCTTGCCGTCCTTAACGGTGAAGCCCGCCTTCTCGAAGAAGCCGAGAGAAGCCTTCAGAGCTGCTGCGTACTTGTCCTCTGCCTTCATGCCGGCGGTGTAGATGTCCTTGCCGTCAGCGTCAACGGAGAACGCAACCTTGTAGTCGTCGTCGGTGGACTGAGGAGCAGCCCAAGAGGTGTTGGAGATAGGATAGTTGATAACAGAAGCTCTGTCGCCGTAGTAGGAGTCGATAGCCAGCTCTCTGTAGGAAGCGAGAACGGTCGCGAACGCCTTTCTGAGCGCCTTGGACTCGTCGGAGTCGGGCTTGCCGTCTACGTTCATTACCTCTGCGCACATACCGATGTAGCCGTAGCCGAGGTTGTCAACAGTGTCGGTGGTGATGACCTTGCCGGAAACGTCGCCGCCGTTAGCCTTTTCGATAGCCTGAACGGTCTCGGAGGAGAAGGAAGGATCGGTGAGGTCGATGGTGCCGGTGGTTACGCCGTTGAGCTTGTCGTCGTCAGTGGTGCATTCCTTGAAGTTGATGTACTTGGTCTTGGGGGTGCCGAGGAAGTAGTTATCGTTAGCCTCGAAGTTGACTACGCCGTTCTCGAACTTGACGAACTTGTAGGGACCAGCGCCCAGAGGAGTAGTGGTCTTTGCGCGGACAGAGGAAAGGTCGCCCTTTTCAAAGCCGAACTTGTTGTTGTCGTAGTCATATTTTGCGGTATCGCCGTAATAGTGCAGGGGAGCGATAGCAAAGGAGAACTGATAGATAGCGGTAGCGTCTACCTTGGTGGTGGTGACCTTCATGCTGTAGTCGCCGGTCTTAACGATACCGGAGATGTTGGCAGCGGAGTCGCCGGTCTTAACGCCGGTGGTGGAGTACTTGTCGAGGTCGGGGAACAGGGTGGCAAGGTCGCCGCCTTCGGTGCCGTCGCCCTCGGTGTTGATCATGCCCGCAACGTCAGCGCCGTAGCCGGCTTCCAGAGAAGCCATGAAGGACTCGATCTTGTTGTCGGCAGCCTCAAAGCCCCAAGCTTCCGCGGAATCCTTGATCTCGGACTTCTTGTCCTTGGCATAGCCGTTGTCTACGCAGTACTTGACGATAGCTTCGGCAAGACCCTTGGTGGCAGCGTCATACTTCGTCCAGAATTCGGTCTGAGTGGCCTCATCCCACTTGGAGAAGTCCTTGTTGTCTCTGCCTGCAGCATAGAGCAGGTTGAGCAGGGTATCAACGCCCGCGCGGTATTCCTCAAGACCCTTGATCGGAACAGCATACAGAGTAGAGGAGCCGTCATAGGTGGGGTCGCACAGAACATACATAGTGAAGATAACGTCGTCGATGGTCAGATCGTCGCCGTCGGAGAATTTAAGATCGTCACGGAGGGTGAAGTCATAGTCAACGGTGCCGTCGGCGTTCTCGGTGATGGTGAGATCAGCGGGGCCGTAGTAGGTGTAGTCGGTGCCGTTGTAGGCGATGGTGGTGCCATTGCCGCCGTTGTAGCCTTTTTCAACGATAGCGCCGGTACGGTCGGAGTTGAGCAGGTTCAGGTGAACCATTGAAGCAACGTCCTGATCGTAAGCGGTCTCGGCGAAGAAGGGCGAGAACTTGCTGTTGAAGGGCGCGTAGCCGACTACCAGCGGGGTGTCGCCGGATTTCGATGAGCCGGAATCGCTTGCCTGATCCGGGGTGGCGTTGGTGTCCTTGTCACCGGATGCGCCGGACTCTTTTTTGGAGCTTGAATTGCCGCCGCACGCAGAGAATACGCCGACGCAAAGCAGAGCAGCCAAAAGCAGAGCCACAATTCTTTTTGTTTTTTTCATTAAGAGTACACTCCTTTTTATTTTTTCGCGTTGCCGCGAATTATTACACTTTTATTTCGACGTGAACCGCGCCGCCCTAATAAGGCGGAACATACAGAAGCACGCCGCCGCGCAAAGCGCGGAAAACACCGCCCGCCAAATGACGGGAACAGGATCGCCCGAAATGCCGAACACGCAGATATAGATGATTTGCGACAGCGTAGTAGCACACGAAAGCGCGCAGGCAATAATGCAGAACAGCGGCAGCCGCCGCACGGTCTTTTCAAAGATATAGGCCTTGAGGTCGTTTAAGCGGACGAGCAGCCTGACCGCCGTCCATACGACCGCAAACACCGCCGCAAGCGAAAGCCCCCATGGGATGATGGTTATCGGGCTGCGGCTCATTTCGGTCGGCTCAAGGCACTCGGGAACGGCGACAAACGCCGCCGCCAGCGCCGTCAGAACAGCCAGCGCGGCAGCAAAGCGCTTTTTCCGCGCCTCATCGCCGTCATAGCGGAAGCACTCGCCTCTGTAGACATATCCTCCGTCGGCAGTGCGCTGAAAATCGTTTAGATATTCGCGGTAAAAGCCGCGTTTTTTTCTGTCAGCCATGCTTACTCTATGCCGGTCAGGTCATAGCTGCGCAGCCAGTCGTTAGCTGCCTCGCAAACACCGCGCAGACACTTTTCGTCGAAGGGGCTGTCGAGCCCGGCGCCCTCGAGCAGCTCGGTGAAGGTCTTGCTGCCGCCCGGGACGGTGTAAGCCATGTACCGCTCCCACGCTGCGGGCAGATCCTTTTGCAGCTTTGCCCAAAACTCCAGCGCGACGGTCTGCGCAAGGCAGTAGTCGATATAATAGAACGGGAAGGAATAGATGTGGTGCTGACGCTGCCAGCCCTCTCCCTCACTGTAGAACGGGATATCGCCGTCAAGCCGCATCCACGGCATATAGACGCCCAAAAGCTCCTTCCACGCGTTGTGGCGCTCTCTCGGCGTCCACGACGGGTTTTCAAAGACAAGGTGCTGGAAGTGGTCGACCAGCGTACCGTACGGAATGAAGGTCAGCGCGCCGGCAAGATGGCTGTAGCGGAATTTTCTGGTATCGTCGCCGAAAAACAGCTCCGCCCAAGGCCATGAGAAAAACTCCATCGACATGGAATGGACCTCGCACGCCTCCATGGTCGGCGCGGTCATCGAAAACGGGATGCGTTCCGCGTTGAGCCAAAACGCGAAGGCGTGACCCGCCTCATGCGTGACGGTCTCAACATCGTCGCGGGTGCCGTTGAAGTTGGCAAAAATAAAGGGAACTCCGTAATCGGGAAGGTCGGTGCAGTAGCCGCCGCCTGCCTTGCCCTCGGTGGAGAGCAGATCCATCAGCTCGCCGTCGAGCATGATGCGGAAGAACTTGCTTGTCTGCGGCGAAAGCTCGTCATAGAACTTCTTTGCCGCCGCTACGATAGCCTTTTCGTCGCCGGCGGGCTTGGCGTTGCCGGAGCGGAACAGCAGAGCCGCGTCCGCGAAGCTCATGGGATATTCCTTTCCGAGGCGCTTTGCCTGCTCGCGGAAAATGCCCTCGGCTACGGGAACGAGGTATTTTTGCACCGCGCTCCTGAATTTGCCGATATCCTCTTTGGTGTAGCAGTTCCTGCACATACGGTAATAGCCGAGCTGAGTGTAGCCGCCGTAGCCGAGCTTTTTGCCCATTTCATCGCGCAGGCGCACCAGCTCGTCATAAAGCCTGTCGAGCTTCGCGCCGTTGTCCTTATACCACTTGCCCTCAGCCTTCCACGCGGCAAGCCTGCGGTCGTCGTCGGCGTCGTTTTTGAAGGACGCGATCTGCGCTATGGTGTAGACGCCGTCCTCAAAGGGTATCTGCGCGCTTGCCAGCAGAGCCTCATACTCGGTGACAAGGTCGTTTTCCTTTTGGAGCATCGGAATGATCTCGGGCGAAAAGGTTTTCAGCTCGATCTCGGCGTTGGTGAACATGATCTCGCCATACTCGCGCGCGAAATCATCGCGGAACGGGCTTTGCAGCAGAGCAAGCGTCCATTCCTGCTCCTGCTCCTGTATCTCGGGAGCAGCGCTGTTCCAGAACTTTTCCTCGCCCTCATAAAAGGCGTCCTTGGTATTGATGGTGTGGCGGATGTGCGCAACGGTGCCGAGCGTTTGGATGTGACGATCCTTAAGCTCTTTGGCGACAAAGATCTCCTTTGCCTCGGCGTAGCTGCCCGCAGCCCTGAAGGCGGAGGTGAACGCCGCTATCCCGCGTTTAAACGCTTCGACGTCTGGCCGTTCATACGGAATCTCGGAAAATTTCATAAGCGCTCCTTAAAGCATATCTGTAAATTATTAGAATAAAAAGTCGGTTTTTGTGACCATACAGCTTATTGTAACACATTTATTCCGTTTTATCAACAATTTTTTCTCAAAATCCCGAATAGTTTTGTAAAAATATATGATAAATGTGATAAAAAGCAACATATAAGGGTGTTTTTGCGGCATTGCGACAATATGATATTGAAATTTTCGTTAATTCTGCACAACAGAATTTGAAGCCAAAACAGCGAAAAAAATGTCCGACCGAGAGTATCACTCAGGATCGGACACATTTTTAACGATGCTTATTATACTTTTGTAAGCTTACGCCCTTTTTGGGGCATTATTACCTTTCATCCTTGCCCATATACTTTTTAAAGGCGCTGTCGTCGTAGTAATTCTTGTCGACGAAATCGTCGGATTCGTCAAGATTGTATTCGCTGCTCTTGAACAGACCCTCGCCTATACGATGGTTGTAGTTATATGAGCGGATGATGAGCGCGATGGGTATGACTACCACGATGACGCCGAAAATTACCAAAAATCCCATGATTTGCTCCTTATTGCGACTTGCCCTCGGAGGTTACGTCGCCGATGTCGATGATGGTGCCGCTGCCGCCGGTGACCTTGGGCAACTGACCGTTCCATTTTTCTATCTTTTTGTTTTCGATGACCTTGTCGGTCAGCGAGTCGTTGAGCAGCTTGTTGGCTTCCGCGGTACCGGCCGCCTTGATTTTTTCAGCCTCGGCAGCCGCCTGAGCGTTGGTGATAGCGGTGTCCTTTTCGGTTTCAGCCTTCAAAAGCTGCTGCTGAGCGACCTGCTTTTCCTCGATGGCGGTGATGAACGCGTCGGAAAAGTCGAAGTCGATGATATTCACGTCGGTCACATAAAGTCCCTGATCGTTGAGCTTGCTGTTCAGACCCTCGACCAAGCCGTCCGAGATCAGCACGCGGTTGGTAACGCTCTGCTCTGCGGTGTACTGCGCGGTGATAGCCTTGAGCACCTCGTTTACGGCAGGCACGACCAGAACATTTTCGTAGTCGGCGCCGATGTTTTTATAGATGCTGTAGCTCTTCGCGGTGTCAACGCGGTAGTTGATCGCCAGCACGGTCTTTACGCTCTGCAGATCCTTTGAGAACGCCTCGGTGTTGACCTCCAGCTTTTGGATGCGGTTGTCGATCGGCACAACGCTCTGCACAAACGGGATCTTTGCATGGATGCCCTCCTGCAAAACGCCCTCGTTCACGCTTCCCATCGTCACCACTACGCCGGTGTGACCCGGCTGTACGACCGTGAAGCTGTTGAACAAAATGATAAGCGCAAAAACGACGATGCCGCCGATGATGGCGAGCTTTTTCCAATTGAAGCCTGCAAACGGCTTTTGTCCTTCTACCTTAACAGTCATAATGCTTCTCCTTTATCATTTGAAATCTTTTGTCCGCTTCCTTTTTATACAGGCAAGCGGTGTAGGCGTACACCATCACCGTAAGCGCGGCGTTGAGCCTGCCTGCGGCGGTGTCGTCTGTAGGCACATAGTCCTCGGTGACAGCGCGCACGGCTTCGGGTATCTGCCGAAGTGACAGCGAACCGGTCTGCGCGGTGCCGATCACTGCGCATAGATAGTCATAGAGCTGTTCCTCCGAAATTATGTCGTCGCCGGTGTCGTCCGCGTCGCCGTTGACCGATTCAAGAAGGGTGCCGATGTCGTCTATCCTCATGCAGTCGCGCAGCGCCGCGATAAGCAAAATTCGCGCGAGCTGACGCTCTCTGTACTTTTTCTGCACGGGATGCGCCACAAATCCTCGTTTCACCCAATTCTGGATGGTGCTGCTCTCAAGCCCCGTTACGGAACAGACCTGCCCGAGACTCAGCCCGTCGGTCGCTTGGATAAGCGGGCGGAACATTTTGAACACGCTTTCTCCCCCGTCGTACGGCACGGAGGTTCCCGGAACGAACCGCTGCATTTTCCTCACCTCTCTTATCGGTTTACATGATTATATCACAAGTTCATTTGACTGTCAATAGTTTTCAAATGATATTTTACAGCCGACTGCCGACAACTGCCGACTGACGATTCATAACTGATACAATTTTCTCTTGACATCGCACGGCAAATGTGATAAACTATCCCAAGTGGTAATTAGTCACAAGGAGAAGATGAAATTGAGTTACCGAATGATCTCTGATGATCCGCCCGAAGAAGCGTATGGGATCGTCCTTATCGCCGACGGCAGGATAATTGCCGGTATACCTGATATTTCCGATAATAAAGACGAAGTGGAAAGCCTTACCCGCCTGCTGAACGAGCTGAAGGTAGAGCCGTGCCATTTCGAGGACGTGGTAGAGGACTATCTGACGGACTTTACAATATAGTTTAAGCAGTCAGTTATCATTGTAGGGGCGGACCCATGTGTTCGCCCTGAGCGTTTGGATCATTTATAAATGTTTGGCAATAACGGGAACCCTCTACCGTTACAGCGGGCGGACACGCGGGTCCGCCCCTACAATGATAACTGACTACTAATAACTAAACCAAAAACGCCCCGTGCCGAAAAGCATGGGGCGTGATTTTTATTCAATTACGCATTGCGCATTGCTAATTACGCATCAAACGGCGTTTTTGTTGTTGCCGTAGTAGGCGTTGAGGTACATCTGCCTGATCTCGCTCATAAGCGGATAGCGCGGGTTGGCGCCGGTGCACTGGTCGTCGAACGCCTGCTCGGTCATTTCGTCGAGGGTAGAAAGGAAGTCCTCCTCGCTGACGCCGTAGTCGGCGATCTTCTCCTTGATGCCGATCCTCGCCTTAAGCTCGTTGATGCCGTCGATCAGGTTCTCGACGCTCTCGGAGTCGTCCTTGCCGCCGAAGCCGAGGAACTGCGCTACCTCAGCGTAGCGCGCCAGAGTCTTCGGGTGATCGTACTGCGGGAAGGTTCCCATCTTGGTTGGCACCTCGGAGCTGTTGAAGCGGATGACCTGCTCCAGCATGAGGGCGTTGGCGACGCCGTGCGCGATGTGGTGGAACGCGCCGAGCTTGTGCGCCATCGAGTGACATACTCCGAGGAAGGCGTTTGCGAACGCCATGCCCGCCATTGTTGCGGCGTGGGCTACCTTTTCGCGGGCGACAGGCTCGTTCATGCCGTTGTCATAGCAGGCAGGCAGATACTCAAAGATGACCTTGAGCGCCTTGAGTGCCAAGCCGTCGGTGAAATCGGTCGCCATTACGGAAGCGTACGCCTCAAGCGCGTGCGATACCGCGTCAATGCCCGAGGCTGCTGTCAGACCCTTGGGTCCGCTCATCATAAAGTCCGCGTCAACGACAGCCATGTTCGGCATCAGCTCATAGTCGGCAAGCGGGTATTTGATGCCCGTTTCCTGATCGGTGATGACCGCGAAGGGCGTCACCTCGGAGCCTGTGCCGGATGAGGTCGGGATCGCGATGAAATACGCCTTTTCGCCCATCTTCGGGAAGGGATATACGCGCTTGCGGATGTCGCAGAAGCGCATAGCCATATCCTGGAAATCTACGTCGGGATGCTCATAAAGCACCCACATGATCTTTCCGGCGTCCATTGCGGAGCCGCCGCCGAGCGCGATTATTACGTCCGGCTCGAATTTGCGCATAGCCTCAGCGCCGTTTTGCGCGGAGATCAGCGACGGGTCGGGCTCGACGTCCGAGAACACCGTGTAGGTGATGCCCATTTGGTCGAGCTTATCGGTGATCGGCTTGGTGTAGCCGTTTTTATACAGGAAGGAGTCGGTGACAAGGAAGGCGCGCTTTTTGCCCATTACGTCCTTAAGCTCCTGAAGCGCGATCGGCATGCAGCCCTTCTTGATATAAACCTTCTCGGGTGCGCGGAACCAAAGCATATTCTCTCTCCTCTCGGCAACGGTCTTGATGTTCAAAAGGTGCTTGACGCCCACGTTTTCACTCACCGAGTTGCCGCCCCATGAGCCGCAGCCGAGGGTCAGCGAGGGAGTGAGGTTGAAGTTGTAGATGTCGCCGATGCCGCCCTGAGAGGACGGGGTGTTGACGAGGATACGGCAGGTCTTCATGTGCGCCGCGAACTTGTCGATCTTTTCTCTTTCGTTGACGGCGTCGAGGAAGACGGACGAGGTGTGTCCGTAGCCGCCGTCGGCGATAAGCTGCTCTGCCTTGGCGATGGCGTCGTCAAAATCCTCCGCCTTATACATCGCCAGCACGGGGCTGAGCTTTTCATGCGCGAATTCCTCGCTGATGTCTACGCTCTCGACCTCGCCGATCAGCACCTTTGTGCTCTCGGGGATAGCTACGCCCGCGAGCGCGGCGATGGTAACCGGCTTCTGACCGACGATCCTCGCGTTGAGCGAGCCGTTGATGATGATGGTCTTGCGGACCTTGTCGATCTCGTCGTCCTTGAGGAAGTAGCAGCCGCGGGCAAGGAACTCCGCCTTTACCGCGTCATAGATCTTCTTGTTGACGATGACGCTCTGCTCGGAGGCGCAGATCATGCCGTTGTCAAAGGTCTTGGAGTGGATGATCGAGTTGACCGCAAGCAGGATATCGGCGCTCTCCTCGATGATTGCGGGCGTGTTGCCGGCGCCGACGCCCAGAGCGGGCTTGCCGCTTGAATAAGCCGCCTTCACCATTCCGGGGCCGCCGGTGGCAAGGATGCAGTCGGATTCCTGCATGAGCATATTGGTAAGCTCAAGCGAGGGAACGTCGATCCAGCTTATGATTCCCTCGGGAGCGCCCGCCTCTACCGCAGCCTCGAGAACGATCTTTGCCGCCTCGATGGTGCTCTTTTTCGCGCGGGGATGAGGGCTGATGATGATGCCGTTGCGGGTCTTAAGGCAAATCAGCGATTTGAATATCGCGGTTGATGTGGGGTTGGTCGTCGGGATGACTGCGGCGATCACGCCGATGGGCTCGGCAATGCGCTGAGTGCCGAAAACCTTGTTTTCCTCCACCACGCCGCAGGTTTTCACATCCTTGTACGCGTTATAGATGTATTCGGACGCAACGTGGTTTTTGATGACCTTGTCCTCAACAACGCCCATGCCCGTTTCCCCGACCGCCATTTTGGCGAGCGTCAGGCGCGCGCGGTTGGCGGCGGTAGCGGCGGCAAGGAAGATCCTGTCGACCTGCTCCTGTGTGAATGTCGCAAATTCTCTTTGCGCGGCTCTTACGCGGTCAAGCGCGGCTTCAAAGCTATCCACGCTGTCCACGATAGGATACTCTTTGTTACTCATATAATCTACCTCTTATTTTTTATTGCGATTCACGGATGTGAAACAAATGCGGCGAAATCTGAAAAATCTGACGGTCAGCGCGGGAGCTCGTTGAGAGCTATGTGGTGGGTTTTTGCATAGGAAGCGCCGTAGGAGCCCGTGTACGCCGTGATGGTGAGGTCGGACGAGCACTCGGCAAAGGTGTCGTCGGCGATGGTGGTCATCGACAGCGGCAGCACGACTTCCTTGAGATTCTCATTCTGATAGAACACATAGCGGTTCAGCTTGACAAAGGTCTCGCTCTCGGGAATGGTGATCGAGGTGATGCCGGTGTGCGAGAAGGCGTATTCGCCGACCTTCTTGAGCGAAGAGGGCAGCGTGATCTTTTCAAGCTTGGGGCAGTCCCAGAACGCGTTCTGACCGATAACGGTAACGCCCTCGGGAATAACGACCTCCTTGAGCTCATGGCAGCCGGCAAAGGCGTAGTCGCGTATCTCATTGATGGAGTCGGGAATGGTGACCGACTCGATATCGGAGTTTCTGAAAAGGCTTGTGTCGATTACCTTGATCCTTGCGCCGTCAACGGTGGAGGGAATGGTGATGTTCTTGGAGTTGCCGTTGTAAACCGTCACCTTATATTCCTTGTCGTTGAGGAAATAGTAGCCGAAATCGCCCTGGGTGAGGTCGGGGTCGGTGGGATAATTGCGATAAATGCTTCCCGAGGTCTGGGCGTCACCGTTATTGCCGGAGCCGCTGGTGCTCTTGCTCTTCTGACAGCCGCAGCCCGCGGAGGCAACGGCAATACCCGCGCATACGACACAGGCGAGGATCGAGGTCACAATCTTTTTAATGTTCATTTCATATTTCCTTTCACTTTGACAGCGCGCTCAACCATTGAGGGATATGCTTTCCGCTTCTGTCGGTGAGTCTTGAAGCGTTGCCGCGCTGTCGGTTTTATATAATATAGTATGCGGAAAGACCTGACAGCCGCGCCGAACGGCGCTGTGCGGAAATCAAACCCTAATCGTATTTATTATACTATAAAACCCCGCGTCTTGCAATTCTTTTTTGCAGGATTTTCAAAATTTTTGTATATTCGTTTTTATCGCCCCTGCAGCAGGCCCAAAAATTTACGGAATTGTAATCAATTGCGTCAAAATAATTCCGAACGGGAATTTATATTTGAACAAAATGACCGAAAATCCCGACTCAGTAAAAAATAACCCTTTAGGGGGTTGAATTTTTGGGAGAAGGATGATATAATTGTTACAGTTTTGTAAACAAGTGACATTGTTCCTGTAATGATTCGGTTACAAAATAGATAACAAAATTCGAAATTGGAGGTAAAAGAAATGCACAGGTTAAAGAAACTGGCAGCCGTGGGACTTTGCACCGCAACAGCGTCGACCATGGCAGTAGCAAGCACCACGACCAATGTCGCGGCATCCGGCACCGGCGCAGGTCTTGCGGAATACGCGCTCAACGCGTATTATGAAGGCTGGAGTTACGTTTGGGGCGGCACCGAGCCCGGCGCGGTTGACTGCTCGGGTCTGATTTGGTCTTATTGCGGCGGAAACCGTCTCAGCATGCTTTCCGACGCGCAGGCAAACGGCAGAGACTGGGGCTATGTCAGCGACGGCATCCCGCGTGTTCACGGCTTGGGTCTTTCGCGCCCGAACCATGTCGGCGTCTATATCGAGGACGGCATGGAGGTCGACGCCAGAGGCAGCGCCTACGGCGTATGCTATCAGCAGATCGGCGAAAACGGCTATAACAACTGGGATTGCTGGTTCAAGCTGACAGCGGTCGACTATCCCGAAAACGGATGGGAGACCTTCAACGGCAACTGCTACTATTACGAGGACGGCGAATACATCGTCGACACCACGAGAACCATCGACGGCACCACCTATTACTTTGACTCAAAGGGTCATTCAAGCACCGCCCCGTCGTCGACCTCCGGAAGCTCGTCCTCCGGAAACAGCAAGAGCAGCTCCGGCAGCAAATCAACCGTCGTCAAGCCCACCGTATGGCAAAAGGGCTCCTGCGATGACGAGGTCGTGAAGATCCAGACCCGTCTTGCCGAGCTCGGCTATTATGACGGCGAGATCGACGGCGACTTCGGCGACATGACCGACGCGGCGTTCAGAGCCTTCCAGAAGGCGGCAGGACTGACCGTTGACGGCATCGCCGGCTCCGACAGAGAGGTTCTCTATTCCGACAACGCTCCCGCCAAAAAGGTCGAGACCGTGAAGGAGACCGTTGAAGAACCCACCGAGGCTCCGACCGAAGCTCCCGCCCCCACCGAGGAGGTCGAGGAGGTCGAGGAAACTCAGCCCGCAGCCGAGGATGAAGCTGCCGAGGAGATCGAAGAAGAGGACATAGTCAGCGGCTTTGTGATGATGAAGAACGGCGATTTCAGCGATAATGTCGCCACCGTTCAGTCGAAGCTCCTTGAGCTCGGCTATCTGGGAATCGAAGCCACCGGTCTTTACGGCGACTACACCACCGAGGCGGTCGGCAACTTCCAGCTTGCGAACGGCTTGGAGATGACCGGAGACGTTGACTCTGTCACATACGAAGCGCTGTTCAGCGACGACGCAGTCGCGAGCGAGCTTCCCGCAGCGGCTGAGGAAACCGCCGAGGACGCTGACGAAGCCTATGCAGAGTACGCCGAGGACGCAGAGGACGCAGAGAACACCGAAACCTACGAAGCCGACGCTGAGGAAGCCTATGAGGCAGCCGAGGCAGAAGCCGAGGATACATATGAGGAAGCGCCCGCCGCTCCCGCTCAGTTCATCACACCCGACAGCCCCGTGACCGCTTCGATCGGCACTCCCGGCAAGCAGTACGCGGCAACGGCTTCAAAGTCGGTCGCAAAGGCAAACGCCGTGACCGAGAAGGCTATGGAGAAATCCGCCGACATCACCCCCACCGCCAACAAAGCTGACACCGGCAGAACCGCCAACATCTGGCTCTGGCTGGTTCTGGCAGCCGCCACACTCGGCGTGGTCGCGTTCATCATGCTGATGCACGGCAAAAAGCGCAGCCCCAAGAAGTCCAAAACTTCAACCAAAGCCCAGCTCAATCAACGCTGGTAATAACCGGAACACATAATTTCAAACGCAGCGCCCCGCAGGATTGACCCGCGGGGCGCGATGTTTAGTTGTCAGTTGTCAGTTGTTGGGTCGCTTCGCTCCGAGTTGTATTGCTGCGTGCTTGGGAAAAGGCGTTTCCTCTCGCTGTCATTCCGACCAAGCGGAGCGCGTGGAGGAATCCCCTGCGGCAGTGAATCAAGCGTCGCTGTAAGTACCAAGGGGCTGGCTCAAAACTCATTGTTATGAGTAAGAGTCAGCCCTTTTATTGCAATTGTATTGTACTGTAGGGTCAGGCCTTGACCTGACCGTGGGTTTAATGCCCAGTGTTTCTGCCTTTATCTGCGGCACGGTCAAGACCGTGCCCTACTTTTTTGTTTTGAGCCAGCCCCTTTTTTAGGAGCAGCCTTTTGTTCATCGCCGAAGGGGGTTCCTCGACTAAACGCTTCGCGTTTTGCCTTCGGCACCGCTCGGAATGACAGCGAGAGGAAACGCCTTTTCCCAAGCACGCAGCATTACAAATCCGGAGCGAAGCGACCCTTAACTGACAACTAACAACTGACTACTGACTACTAAACCTCTGACTACTAACACCTGACTACTGACTACTAACAACCAGAAAAACATACGCCGCTATGGGCGAAGCGGGCGGGAGAACTGTTATCCCGAGGCGGTCAAATTCGCGCTTGCTCTCATAGTTGAAGCCTTCCGTGCTTCCCGTGAGATAGAGCGGAACGCCGCTCTCCCCTGCCCTGCGGCAAAAATCCGCGAGCTCCGCGCTTGCCGTTGGCAGCGTTCCCGAATGCCAGCCCTCAAGCAGCACCGCGCCGACTCCCGACAGGTCGCGGGGATAGCCCATGCCTACATAAGGGCGCAGATAGAGCACCCTTCCGCGGCGCGTACATTCCGGCATTTTGTCGCGGGCGCTGCCTTGATAACCGGCTTCCCTTTCAAACGCGCCGCCGCGAACATATCCGTAGGGCGTGCCGAAAACGCTTTTCAGCGCGTCGTCATACGGCAGGTGCGGCAGCAGATCGAAGCCCCGGTGAACGGTTACAAAGCCGTCGCCGGTGTTTTGATATGGTACAAAAACGCCCGTTTCAGCTTCCGTGCGCAAAAGCAGCTCCGCCGCCATGAAGTTTGCAAGCCCGTTGGAGCGCGGGTCGCGCAGCGGATAATTCGCCGATACCAGCGCTATGGCGACGTCCGTTCCGCCGAAAATCAGGTCAAGATAGGCTGCGGTGTACTGCAGCGTGTCGGTGCCGTGGGTGACGATGATCCTGTCAAAGCCCCGGTCGATCGCCTTGCGGATACAGTCGCCGAGGGCTTCAAGATGCGCCATGTCGAGGTTTTCGCTTAAAAGCAGATAAGGCTGCGCCGTTTCAAACGCAGCCCTTGCACCTGCTCGACGCGCGAGGTCGAGCAGATAATATCCGTTTTGAGCGTTGGGCGACAGCGTGTCGCCGCTGAGTGAGCAGCTGATTGTGCCGCCGGTAAAAACGGTAAAAATCGTCATTCAGTCCACTCCGATGTCGTTCATAACCATTCCCGTTATCATTTTGGGATAGAAATAGGTGGATTTCTGCGGCATCTTCTCGCCTGCCGCCGCTACATCGCGAATCTCGGTGACTCGGGTGGGATTGAGAATGAAGGAGCACTGGAACTCTCCTTTGTCAACGCCGAGGATAGCCTCCTCAAAGAACTTGGTGTAGGTGAGGTTGATCTGATTCGCCATGTTCTCCCTGTCGATGCCCATTGTCTTTTCGAGGACAAGGCTGTGCAGGACGCTGACGTCAAGCTGCTGAGAGGCAGGGCTGACGTCGGGCAGCACCGCCGCCATGGTCGAAATGTCCCTGAGCGTCATAAGATACCATTCGCCCTTGCCGCAGTAGAAGGCGAACGACTTCCTGCCCTCGCGGTAACTCTCGCCGAGAGCGGTGTTCATGTTGCTTACGTCGCCGAATTTCTTGATCTCAAAATATTGTTCGCAGCCGCTGAGCACCTTATTCTTGTCAAAATCCTTCAGATCGCGGACGAGGCGGTGGGTCGGGAAAACGATAAGCCCCGGGTGCTCCATGTCGACGAGGAACATCATCTGGTAATCCTGCGCGTCGCCCTCCTTGGAGATGCCGTTCTCGCGGCAGTAGTCGCGGTAGTTGAGGGCGGTCTCATAGCGGTGGTGACCGTCGGCGATATAGAGCTTGCGGTCGGCGAAATCCGCGGTCAGCTTTGCGATAAGCGCCTCGTCGGTGACGACCCAGAGGCGGTGCGTGATGTTGTCATCGTCGGTGAACTGATACGCGGCGTCGCCCTCGGACTGGGCGTCGATGGTTTTCAGCGTGGTGTGCTCATCGTCCATATAGAGCGCGTAAATCTGGCTGAAATTGCAGTTGGTCGCCTTCATCAGGTTAAAGCGGTCGGTTTTCGCCTTCGAGAGCGTGAACTCATGCGGCAAAATGACGCCCTTTGAGAACTCCTCGACCTTGACGCGGGCTATGATGCCCTTGACGCTCCTGCGCTTGTTGTAGGCGTTGAACTCCATCTCATAGATATAGACAGCGGGTTTGTCCTCATGCAGGAGGATTCCCTTTGCGCGCCACATATCGAGGACTTCACCGGCATGGGCATAAACGTCCTCGCCCTCTCGCGGGAGCTCAAGACGGATGACGTTGTATTCGTTTTGCGCGATGAACGCCTTGCGCTCGTCCTCGCTGATGATATCATAGGGCGGACAGCAGAGCGTTTTAAGCTCGCCCGCCTTCCCGGTGTCAAATCGCATCCCCCGGAACGGTTTGATTACTGCCATAACTCATTACCTCACTTAAAAAAATCATTCCTTAACAGTATAGCAAAGATTGACAAAAAGTGCAACTAAAGTTTTGCGAAAAAATAAAAAGATTCTTGCTGAGACAAGAGCGCAGCGGCTTTCGCGGCATTTTTGAGAGAAATTGAAGGAATCGAAGGAATTTTTTATAAGCCTGCGGCAACTTAGATATTGACACAGAGAAAAAAATCTGCTATAATCAAAGGGTTGATAAGCGCCATTAGCTCAGTTGGTCAGAGCTACCGGCTCATAACCGGTTGGTCCGGGGTTCGAGTCCCTGATGGCGCACCATCTTAGGTGAGCAATTTTGATA
>ONHJ01000043.1 GCA_900317595.1 uncultured Eubacteriales bacterium
TGGGATCCATCACCATGCCGGCGATGCTGTCAAAATCGGTGACTACCTTGTGTGAGCTCTGAGTGCCGTTCCACTTGCCCAGCTCCTCGGTATCGGTGAACACGCCGAAGAACTTCTGCTTGGTCTGGTTGTTCTCGAGCAGGCGGAACTGCACCTGCGTGGCGTTGCCCATGACGGTTTTGCCGTTCTGGGTGTGAGCCTGAGGGATCTGGCGCACATTCGCGGGCAGGATGTATTTTGCCTTTACCGCCTCGGTTATCATCGCGTCGATGTTTTCCTTGCTGCCGTCAGCCTGCATTTTTTCGATCGTGGCTTTAAGTGCGGGGTTTTTGATTTCCTCCGCAGGCACCGCGCTGTTTTCTACCTTTAAGTTGTTATCGCTCATATCGATCTGAAATCCTTCCTGTTATTCTACGCTGTAGGTTTTGTTTGCTTCGACGGTCAAGCCCTTTTCGCCGCCTGCGGGATACTGCATGGCGCCTTCCTCTTTGCCGTCGTTGAAGATGACAAGCGGAGTATCCCAATCATCGGTGAAGGTGTAGCTGTATTTGCCGTCTGCCTCCTTAGCCATGGCTTCACCCGGCCAATACTCGTTTTCGTCGTCATCCTTATTGTAGATGTAGATGCAGACGTCGTCAGCCCAGCCTGCGGGCTTCTCAAAATAGATCTTCGTTCCCTTTGAGACCTGATAGCGGTTTTCAAAGGTAAACTCCACGCGCTCATAGGTGGGAACGCCCTCGGAGTTCTCGGCGCGCAGCTCGACCTTGACGACTTCGCCGTCCGCAGGCTTTTTGAGTGTGACGGTGTCGCCGTCCTTGTATTCAACGGCAGCCGCCCCGTCGACGGAATAGGTGCCTTTGTCGGCGTTTTCAAGCGTCAGGGTCACGGTGAGGCTGTCGCTGTCGGTCTTAAATACGGTGTCCTCGGGAACGCCGGTGTCAGCCATGGGCGCCGCCTGAGTATAGCCCTCGTTATAGAGCACCACAACGGTGTTCTCGGGTATCGCCTTTGAGGCGGAGAGCTTTCCGTCCTTGACTGTGTAGGTCGCGGCGCCGTCCACGCGGTCGGTATATTCGCCGTCAGGCAGATTGATCTCAAAATCAACGGTCAGTTCGTTTTCGGAATTGACGATGACCGCGCCCTTTTTGCCGCGCTCGATGATAAGCGCGGTTGAGTCGTTGTTGGGATTGACGAGGGTCTCGTCCTCGCCGACCATGGCGGTGCGGAAATGGTTGACGGCGGTGACGATTTTGCTCTTGTACATATCGTCGCCCTGCGCGCCGATGCGGTTCATGCCCCATGACTCGTCAACACCCTCGAGGCTGTTGTAGGGACGAGCGAAGAACAGCGGCGTGCCGTCCTTGCGTGCGGTGATGACAGCCCAGCCGAGCTGCACCTTCTCCTTGCTGAGCTCGCGCCAGGTGCCGTCGTTGATGTAGTTGTCGTGCGACTCGACCCAGGTGACGATCGACGGTGAATCATCGCCGATCCAGTAATTCTTTACGGCGGCGGTGTCGAGCATATTATAGATCAGCGCGGAACGTATCTTGCTGCCGTAAATGCTGGCGGTCGTTCTGCCGATAGCCTCGATATACTCGTCTATCCTGTCGTTGCCGCCCTGAAGCACCTCGCCGTAGATGAATTTTTTGTCGTAATCCTTGGTCTGCTTTTTCAGCTCTGACCAGAAATTGTTTTCAAAGCCGTCGTCCTCCTTGGGATCGTCGGGCAGACCGATATGCTTTGCGGTGTCATAGCGGAAGCCGTCGGCGCCGCAGTCGATGCAGTCGTTGATGAAGTCGAAGAAATACTTCTGGAACGAAGGCCGCTCGGTATTGATGTCCGGAAGTCCGCCCATCTTCGCCGTCGTGCATTGCAGGCGGTCGGAATAATCGCGGATATCCTTTTTATTGTTTTCGTGGAAAAGCGTTTCAAAGCTGCCGCCGCCGGCGTCGATCAGATCCTGCGATACCGCGTCGAGCTGAGGCGTGGTGTGGTTGGCGATAACGTCCACCAGCACCTTGACTCCGTATTTGTGAGCTTCGTCGCACATCGCCTTGAATTCATCGCGGGTGCCGAGCTGATAGTTGCCGATCTTGAAATCGGTGGGCTGGTAGTGATAGTACCACTTGCCGTCGCCGTAGAGCTCCATGCCGCCGCCCTCACCGGCAAGGCAGGCGTTGACCGGAGAGGTCTGCACCGCCGTGTAGCCCGCTGCCGCGATATCCGGCATACATTCGCGAATGGTGTTGAAATCCCAACTGAACGCCTGCAGGATAGCGCCGTTCGAGATATAGGAAACCGGGTCGCTGTCCGCGTCGGGGTTTTTCTGCGTGGAAGGCTCTGCGTCTGTTCCGCTCTCTGAGCCGCTCTGCGCGCTCTCCGCTTTGCCGGAGGATTTCTCCTTGGTACAGCCGCCGAACGCTGAAGCCGTTCCCGCCAAAAGCAAAACCGCCAGCATGGCTGACATTATTCTTTTATGCAATCAAATCACCGTCTTTCTTGTTTAATAACAAGGCATTGCATTGCCTTTAAATAACAGTATATCACAAAGCGGAAAAAAGGGAAATAGTTTTTTGGGAATTTTTTGTAAAAGTCAAAAAGCTCGGCAAACGCCAAGCTTTTTATCAATCGTTATTGAAAACCGAATCAACTATCAGGTGAAACAGCTCCTCTACCCTGTCCTGCTCGCCGTTGAGATAGAGATAGCCGAAAAGGCACTCAAGCCCGGTGGCGCTGTGGTATTCGGCGACGGTGCCGTTTTTCGCGGTCGATTTCGGCGCGGCGTTGCGGCCGCGCTTATAGACCGCCGTCTCCTTTTCGGAGAGGTTGGGCATCAGCATTGAGGCGAATCGCGCCTGACTTTTGCAGTTGACCATCGCGACCTTGGTTTTGTTAAGCTCTCCCACCGGACGGTTTGCACGGCGCGCAAGATACTCGCGCACCAGCAGATCGTAAACGCCGTCGCCCACGAAGGCAAGGGTCAAGGGAGAATAATCGTCTGTCGGATTGTGCATATCAAATTACTCCATAAAGTCAAATTCGATGTCGTAGATCGACACGGTGTCGCCGTCCTGAACGCCCTTTTGGCGCAGCACGTCGATTACGCCGCCGTTTTGCAGCACCTTTTCAAAATAGTTTAGGCTTTCGTAGTCGTCAAAATTGATGCCGCGCATGACCTGAAGCAGCCAATCGCCCTCGACCACATAGACGCCGTTGACATTTTTGACGGTGACGCTGTGGTCGTCGAAATCCTCGACCCGCATGATAGGCGCGGGCTCCGGCTCAAAGCGCGCGATCGGCGGCAGCTTTTGCAGCATTTCCTGTATTTTTTTCAGCAGCGGATCGACGTCATAGCGGATTGCAGCCATGATCGGGAAAAAGTCATAGCCTTTTTCGTTGACGTAGCGCTTGAAAGCTTCTATCTGTTCATCGGTCGCCATGTCGCATTTGTTGCCCGCGACGACCATCGGGCGCTCGGCGAGCTCGGGATTGAACTTGGCGAGCTCGGCGTTGATGGTTTCAAAATCCTCGATGGGGTCTCTGCCCTCGCTGCCCGAAACGTCGACGATATGCACCAGCATGCGGCAGCGCTCCACATGGCGCAGGAACTGATGCCCCAAGCCCGTTCCCTGCCACGCGCCTTCGATCAAGCCGGGGATATCAGCCATCACAAAGCTTGAGCCCTCGCCCATCGACACGACGCCGAGAACGGGAGTTATCGTGGTGAAGTGGTAGTTCGCGATCTCGGGCTTAGCCTGAGAGACTACCGACACCAGCGTGCTTTTGCCGACATTCGGAAAGCCGACCAGACCGACGTCGGCAAGCAGCTTTAGCTCGAGCACGACGTCAAACTCCTCACCGGGCAGCCCGGGCTTTGCAAAGCGCGGCACCTGACGGGTTGGCGTTGCGAAATGCGGGTTGCCCCAGCCGCCCTTGCCGCCCTTGGCGACGACATGAGGCTCGTCGTCGGAAACATCCGCGAGGATCCTGCCGGTGCCGTCCTCCTTGATGACCGTGCCGAACGGAACGCGGATGACGAGGTTCCGGGCGTTTTTGCCGTTGCATCTGCCGCCTCTGCCGTTTTCACCGCGCGGAGCCGAGTATTTTCTTTTATAGCGGAAATCGGCGAGGGTGGAAAGGTTGGTGTCGGCGACGAACACGATGTCGCCGCCCTTGCCGCCGTCGCCGCCGTCGGGACCGCCTGCCGCGACGTATTTCTCGCGGTGGAAAGCCACCGCACCGTCGCCGCCGTCGCCCGCCTTGATATGGATATTCGCCTTGTCTACAAACATTGACATAGTATCACCTCTGTCGTGTGCCGCAGGCATGGATCACGGCAAAGCCGCATCCCTGCTGTCGATAAATAAAAGAAAAGGGTGAGAAAAACCCACCCTTCATACTTTCTTATTGCTCCACAGGATAAACGCTGGCGCGCTTTCTGTCCTTGCCGACGCGCTCGAATCTGAGAACGCCGTCGATCTTGGCGAACAGAGTGTCGTCAGAGCCCTTGCCGACGTTGGCGCCGGGATGAATGTGAGTTCCTCTCTGCTTTACGAGAATGTTGCCCGCGAGAACCTTCTGTCCGTCAGCGCGCTTTACGCCGAGACGCTTTGACTCGCTGTCACGGCCGTTCTTGGTAGAACCCATTCCCTTTTTATGAGCGAATAACTGAATGTTAACATTAAGCATTACCTTACACCTCCGAAATTTTTAAATCAATAAAGTCCGCGTAATTTTCACGCAGATTGTCGATATGAAGCAGCAAGCCGTTCAAAATAACCTGCGCCTGCACAGCCTCATTCTTGGACAGAGCAAGCCGCATCTGCCCTTCTTCTACGGTCACCGAACAGTTGAGCCCCATCACGTCGGTGACGGTGTTCGCCGCCATATAAGCCGCCGAGCTGACCGCAGCGCACACTATGTCGCTGCCCTGCTCAGAGAAATCGGCGTGACCGCTGAACGAAAAGCCCGTTACGATTTTGTCCTCGACCGTAAAAACCGCCCGGATCATCAGGCTTCGATCGAAGTGATCTTCACCTGTGTGTAAGGCTGTCTGTGACCCATAACTCTCTTTTCACCCTTTTTGGGCTTGTAGGTGGCAACTCTGATCTTCTTGCCCTTGCCGTTCTTGACAACACTTGCTGTGACCTTTGCGCCCTCAACAAAGGGAGTGCCGACCTTGATGCCGTCGTCGGTGCCGACAGCCACTACGTCGAAGGTCACGGTGTCATTCGCTTCCGCGTCAAGCTTCTCGACGAAGATGACCTCGTCGTTCTGTACCTTGTACTGCTTGCCGCCTGTCTGGATTACTGCGTACATAATTTCATTCCTTTTTCTCAGTCTCGCTATTCACGGGTGGGATCAAAGATCCGCTTTTTGGGCGCAATTATACCCTGACCCGCAATATGCGGCTTTTATAATATATCATAACGTGATTTTTTTGTCAAGGGGGTAACGGAAAATAGTTGTCGGTTATTAGCAGTCAGTTGTCAGTTGTGGGTCGCTTCGCTCCGGATTTGTAATGCTGCGGGCTTGGTTTTAAAACACGGCTTCCTTAACTGTGTGCGGGCGTTTCCTCACGCTGTCATTCCGACCAAGCGAAGCGCGTGGAGGAATCCCCTGCGGCAGTGCGCCATGCGACGCTCCTTAGCAAAGTCTCCCCTGCGTAATGAAAGCCTTTTTTTCGTCAAAACTCCTTATTATTTCTTAAGTTTACACCAAACAACTTTCAATAAAAACCGACAACCGCCTACCGAATACCATTCTGCAATTTGCACGCTTTGAGTGTGTTCTTCATCAGCGTCGCTATGGTCATCGGGCCCACGCCGCCGGGGACGGGCGTGATGAATGAGCATTTGTCCTTGACATTCTCAAAGTCCACGTCGCCGCAGAGCTTTCCGTTTTCATCTCTGTCCATGCCGACGTCGATGACCACAGCGCCCTCCTTGACCATATCCGCCTTGACGAATTTCGGGATGCCGACCGCTGCGACAAGTATATCAGCGCGGCGGCAGACCTCGGCGAGGTTCTTTGTGCGGCTGTGACAAATCGTGACCGTGCCGTTTTCATGCAGCAGGAGCATGCCCATGGGCTTGCCGACGATGTTGCTTCTTCCGATGACCACGCACTCCTTACCCTCTACCGGGATGCTGTAGGAATGGAGCATCTCCATCACGCCCGCGGGCGTGCAGGGCAAAAAGTCGTACTCGCCCAGCATGATCTTGCCCACGTTGATCGCGTGGAAGGCGTCGACGTCCTTCTGCGGGTTGATGGCGGCTATTACCGCCTTGTCGTCAAGGTGCTTTGGCAGCGGAAGCTGCACCAAAATGCCGTTGACGTCCTCTTTTTCGTTGAGCCTTTCGACCAGAGCAAGCAATTCCTCCTGCGTGGTCTCCGCCGGAAGGGCGTACTCCTCGGAGCGGAATCCGACCGCTTCGCAGGCTTTCTTTTTGTTGTTGACATAAACGCGCGACGCCGGGTCGTCGCCGACGATCACGACCGCCAAGCCGGGGGTTATTCCGTGCTCCGCCTTAAGCGCGTCAGTGAGCTCTTTTACGCTTGCCTTTACTTCCGCCGAAACCTTTTTTCCGTCTATAATTTGCATAGAAGGGATCCTCCTTTTTGATATTGATAATCAGCATGACCGCGCCGATCACCATCAGCACAGCCGAGAGCGCCTGAGACACGCGGACCTCCGTTCCGAATACCCTGAACGGCAGATACAGGCTGTCGGTGCGCAGTCCTTCGACAACGGTGCGCTCGAAGCCGTACCACAACAAATACATATAGAATATCTGACCGGCGTAGCGCTGACGGTATTTGCCGTAAAAGTGCAGCAGGACGAAGCCCAGCAGGCACCACAGGCTTTCGTAGAGAAAGCAGGGATGTACCGCGACGACCTGACCGTCGATCACCGTGTTTTCGCTTATCATGCGCCACGGCAGGTCGGTCTGAGCGCCGAACGCCTCCTGATTCATAAAGTTGCCCCAGCGGCCGATGCCCTGACCGATCAGGAAGGATATCATAGTGATATCGAGGATGGGCAAAAACTTCATCTTCTGTATTTTGGCGATCGTCAAGCCGCCGAGCAGCGCGCCGATGATGCCGCCGTAAATGGCGAGGCCGCCCTCATGTATCGCGAAGATGCTCGCCGGATCGTCGGCGTATTCATCCCACGCGAAGATGACGTAATAAAGCCGGGCGCCGATGATGCCCGTGATTATGCCCACCATTACGCAGTTGAACAGCTTTGAGGTGTTCACGTTATAGCGCGGAGCAGTGCGCCACGCATACAAAAGCGCCAGCAAAAGCCCCGTGGCGATTATTAGGCCGTACCAGTAGACGGAATAATTTCCCACCTGAAAGGCGACGTTGCTTATGTCGAATTCCCAGCCCAGGCCGGGAAACCGCACATGATACTTATTCATCTCATTCCTCCCCGTTTCTTACGACCGACAGAGTGCAGTTGCCGGTATCGAGCATTTCGCGGAGCCTCGCCTCGACGTCCGCCTTTTGAGTACCGGCGATCGCGTCGATATAGGTGAATATCTCGTTGCCGTTGAAGTGATATTCGGCGATGCTGTTCGCGATCGAGCTGACTGAATTAAGCGCGGATACGGCGTCGCCGTAAACCGCCTTTTTGGCTATATCAAAGTCCTCGTCGGAAATGCCGTTTTCTTTGATCTGCGCGATGGCGCGCTTTATCATTTCCGCCGCCTGCTCGGGAGCGCGGCTCTCTCCGCCGAAGATCACGGCGCAGTAGCCGGGTCCCTCGAACAGCTCGTAGGCAAAGCTGCTGTTGATGAGGTTGCTGTCCATCAGCTCACGGTAGAGCGCCGATGTGGGAGAAGCGAGCGCCGACAGCAGGATATCGGTGCAGGCGAGCTGCCGCTCGTTCAGCACAGCGTCCGCGCGCTCCTTGAAGCCGAGGTTGAAGATCGGCATGGATACGGGAAAAAGCTGCTCCACATAGGGCTTGACGATCTCATACGGCTCGTCCTCCAAAAAGCTTTTCGCAGTGAAATCGGCGTCGGGCTTAAGCATACGGTCGCAGATCGTGAGCACCTGCTCCGCAGTCACATTGCCCGCCACGCACAGCACCATATTATTGAGGTTATAGAAGGTATTGTAGCAGTCGTAGAGCTTGTCGGCGGTGATCTCGGCAATGGTCTTAACGGTTCCCGCGATATCGATCTTCACGGGATGGTTATGATACATTCCGCCGAGCATATTGAACATCACGCGCCAGTCCGGAGAATCGTCGTACATCTTTATCTCCTGACCGATTATGCCCTGCTCCTTTTTTACGGTCTCCGCCGTAAAATAGGGATCCTGAACAAAGTCGAGCAGGATCTCAAAGCTCTCTTCAAAACGGTCGGTGCAGGAAAACAGATAGCAGGTTTTTTCAAAGCTGGTGTAGGCGTTGGCGGAAGCGCCGGTCTCGGCGTAGCGCGTAAAGGCGTCGCCCTCGGCGCTCTCAAACAGCTTGTGCTCCAGATAGTGCGCGATGCCGTCCGGCACGGTGATCCTTTCACCGTCCGCGCGCGTAAAGCAGGTGTTGATGCTGCCGTATTTCGCGCCGATTATCGCGTATGAGGAACGGTAGCCCTCCTTCGGCCAGACGTAGATATTAAGCCCCGAGCTGTGCTTGATCTTATAGTAGCTGTCACCCGTACGCGGTGACTTGACTTCGTTGATCACGGTGTTCATCCTATCCCCCCTCACTGATTTTTCAAAAGATAAACGGTGTCGAGCGTCAGCCTTTTAGCCGCCGCGACGATCTCTTCCTTGGTGACGGCGTTGATGACCGCCGCCATCTCCTCCATGCTTTTGAAGCTGCCGTCAAAAAGCTGAGCGGAATACCAGCTCTCGATGCCGCTGACGGTGTCGTTGGAGGTGAAGAAGGAGTTTGTCACCGCCATTTTGGTCGCGCTGATCTCGAAGTCGGTGATGACGCCGTTTTTCATGTCCTCGATCTCTTTAAGCACGCCCGCCTCGAGCTTTTCGGCGTTTTCGCCCTCGACGCCGCTGTCGATCACGATGATGCCCTTCATTTTATCGTAGCGAGAGCCGCAGTAATAGCAAAGGCTCTGCTTTTCACGCACGTTGCAGAACAGCTTTGAGGTGGCGGTGCCGCCGAGTATGGCGCACATCATCAGGGTCGCGTAGATCTCCCTGTCCGGAAGCGCGGTCCCGGTGCGAAGTCCCATCACCAGCTTGGACTGGGCGACGTTCATTTCCTCGGTGACGCGCTTCACCCTGTCAGCCGAACGGATGACCTCGGTCTGAGTCGTCACAGGCGTGCGGCAGACCTTCGCGAACGCGCTGCGGAACACCTCTGCGGCAGGCTCGGGCGAGCTGTCGCCGATATACATTATCTCAAACACCGCGGTTTTAAGCAGGCGCTTCCACGCCTCGCAGAGCGACTGAGGGGTCGCCGCCTTGATTTTTTCGGCGGTGCCGTAGCGCTTGACGCCGTAGGTCTCATCGGCGCACATATTCGCGATCATTTGGACGTTGGCGTAGATTCGCTTGTCGTTGAATTCGGAGTCGATCACGTCCAGAAGCTGGCGGCGCTCCTGCTCCACCTCCTCGGGAACAAAGGCTCCGTTTTGCAGATTTGGCTCGAAAATAACGCCGCACAAAAGCTCCGAAAGCTCCTTGGCGACGCTTTCGCCGTTCAGGGTGTAGCGGTCGTCCAGCCCCGATGCCGCGATGGTCAGCACCTGGTTGTCGCCCGTTTTGCGTATGGACACGTTCAGATCGGCGCCGTACAGCGCGCTGAGTTTTTTGCTGAGCGCGGTAAAGTCGGGATAAGCCTTGGTGGAGCGCGACAAAACGCCGCACAAAAGCGCGTATTCCGACGCGGTTTCCGCGCTGAGAGGCACGATGATATTAGCGGAAATCTTCATTGTCTTAAAGCGGCTGTCGTGAACGCCGCTGAAAAAGACGCCGTCCGACAACACACTTCGGTTGATTTGACTCATTTTTTCACTCTCCGTTTGGATACTTTATATCTCACCGAATTAGTATATCACAATTTCCGTCAAGATAAAAGGCTTTTTCGAAAGATTTTTACACGCTCGTGCTGCAGACCGTCGCGCAGCAGAGCGACCGGCAGCCTTCGCGCTTCAATAAGCGCGCACATTCGCCCAGCGTGTTCCCGGTCGTGATTATGTCGTCGATCAGCAGGATGTTTTTGCCCTTCACAAGGCTTTTGTCGGAAACGCGGAAAACGCCCCTGACATTTTTGGCACGCCGGCTGCGCTTCAGGGTGTGCTGAGTTTTGTTATTTTTGAATTTTTCCAGCAAATCGACCTTCGGCAGACCGAGCAGAGCGGCGCACTCGCGCGCCAATTCCTCGGCGTGATTGAAGCGCTCTCGGCGCAGCTTTTTGGGGTGCATCGGCACAAAGGCGACGCAGTCAAACGCCTCGCCGGGAAACCTCTCCTTCACTGCTCTGACGACAGGCACCGAAAGTGTCCGCGCATATCCGATCATTTTCGCGAACTTGAACCGCTTTACCGCGTCGGCATAAGCGCCGCTGTACAGAAACGGCGACACGCACGGAAATCCGCCGACGGCAAATCTCGGATAAACGGTCTGCGGCAGCTTTTTCTTGCAATCCCGGCAGGCATAATCGTCAACGTAGATCACCCTGCCGCAGTAGGGACAGCGCACCGGAAACATGACCGCCAGCGCGCGTTCCTTAAAATTTGTAACAGGTTTCATAAGCAATCGTGTAAAAACAAATCGTAAATTGCGGAAAAACCGCTCTCTTCCCCAACATTTTACCGCGCCGAAGCCTTTGTGTCAAGCATATTCCGCCATTGCAGCCCCGCACGCCCACGGCGCCGGTTATCCGCGGAAAAATTTTCAATTTGCTATTGACAAGCCCGATCGTTTATGGTATAATAGCTGACGTTGAGAAAAAAACAATATCATTTGCGAGTGTGCTGGAATAGGCAGACAGGCACGTTTGAGGGGCGTGTGTCTTTGACGTACGGGTTCAAGTCCCGTCACTCGCACCAAAAACCTCTAAAGACCGTTCGTTTGAGCGGTCTTTTTTCTTTGCTTTCGGCAAGGCGGTTTAAGCAGTTTTGATGATGTAAACTCACTTGTTT
>ONHJ01000007.1:0-19028 GCA_900317595.1 uncultured Eubacteriales bacterium
TGACGAACAAGGAGCTGTATCAGTCGCTTATGGCTGTTGAAAATGTGCGCGACAAGTGCAGGGGATGTCTGTTTTTGCCCGACTGCACCACCTTCTCGCGCTGCCCGAACATAAAAGCCGACTGCAAATACGCAAGGAAGGCGCAAATGCTCCACGCTCTCAAGCAAAAGCTGGACGGTATTCAGAATGAATCCGAGGATGAAATTTGTTAAAGAAAAGCCGACTCATACGAGCCGGCTTTTGTTATGAGATGTTGTAGAACCGCTTTGCGTTTTCGCAGGTGATATCCAACAGCTCCTGTGTTTTTATGCCGCGCAGTGCGGCTATTTTTTCCGCAGCGCAGACGATCATCGAGCTGTCGCAGCGCTTGCCGCGGAACGGCACCGGCGCCATATACGGCGCGTCCGTTTCCAGCAGCAGACGGTCGAGCGGTATCTCCGCCGCGACCTCCAAGCTGTGCCGCGCGTTTTTGAAGGTTACCACGCCGCCCAGGCTGATAAAGCTTCCCAGCCTCACCGCCTCGCGCATTAGCTCCACGCTGCCCGAAAAGCAGTGAACCAGCGCCCTCGGCTTGTATTTGCGCAGCATTTCAAAGACGTCGCCGTGCGCCTCTCGGTCATGCACCACGATCGGCATTTTTAAATCGAGCGACAACTGAAGCTGCTCCTCAAACACGCGCTTTTGCAGCTCTCTCGGGATATCCCAGTGATAATCCAGCCCGGTTTCGCCGATGGCGACCGCCTTCGGATGCTTCGTCAGCTCCGCCACCCGGTCAAGATAGTCCCCGGGAAGATTTTCAAGATTTTCGGGGTGGAACCCCACCGCCGCGTAAAAATACGGATAGCGCTCCGCAAATGCGAGGGCGCGCGACGCGGAATCCAAGTCCACGGCATTGTTCACCACTCCGCAAACACCCTTGCCCGGCAGCTCGGCAAGCACAGCCTCCCGGTCGCTGTCAAACCAAGCGTCATCATAATGCGCGTGGCTGTCAAAAATATTTGTAAAGCTTGATTGCAGTTCCACTCTCAACTCTCCACTCTCAACTCGTCAGGAGATTTTCCAGCCTGCCGGCATATCGTCGCTAACGGTGATAAGCTTGAGCTGCTCGTCCTCTCCCTCTCCGTGGACTGCCGAGAGGATCATGCCGCGGCTTTCGATGCCGCAAAGCTTTACGGGCTTAAGGTTGGAGACGAAGAGTATCTTTTTGCCCACAAGCTCCTCGGGTTGATAGTATTTTGCGATACCACTGACGATGGTGCGCTCGGCGGCGCCGTCAAAAATGCTGAACTGCAGCAGCTTTTTGCTCTTTTTGACCTTTTCGCACGCCTTGACCTCGCCGACGCGGATATCACATTTCGCAAAATCGTCGATGCCGATCTGCGGGATGCTCTCATAATCGAGCGCTTCCTCCTCCTCGATCTCCTCGATCGACTTTTCGCCCTCGGCGGCTGCCTTCTGCATCGCGGCGATCTCCTCCTCAAACTTTTTGGGATCGATGCGCACGAACAGCGGAGTCGCGGCGCCGAGCTGCGTGCCTGCCTTTAGGGCGCCGAACGCGCTCAGGCTGTCGTAATCGGAGATATCGCAGTTGATCTGCTGCAGGATCGCGGCGTGAGTGTCGGGCATAAAGGGCTGCAGAAGCACCGCGATGAAGCGGATGCTCTCGAGCAGGTTATAGAGCACGGTGCCGAGACGCGGCTTGGTCTCGTCGCTCTTGGCGAGCACCCACGGTGCGGTTTCGTCAATGTATTTGTTGCAGCGTTTGGCGAGGTTGATGACCGCGTCGAGCGCGTCTGCTATGTGGAAAATATTGATCGCGTCGTCGACCTTTTTGACGGTATCGAGGCAGAACTGCTTCAATTCGTCGTCGAGCGGCTCGCAGGCGGTCGGCTCCTGAACCGTGCCGCCGAAGTATTTGTTGTTCATCGCGATCGTGCGGTTGACAAGGTTGCCGAGCGTGTTCGCCAAATCGGAGTTGAAGCGCTCGACGATGGTCTCATAGGTGATGGAGCCGTCGTTCGCAAAGGGCATCTCGCTCAGCAGATAGTAGCGCACGGCGTCAACGCCGATCATTTTGACCAGCTCGTCGGCATAGATCACGTTGCCGCGGCTCTTGCTCATCTTATCCTCGCCGAACAGCAGCCACGGATGGCCGAAAACCTGCTTGGGCAGCGGCTCACCCAGCGCCATCAGCATGATAGGCCAGTAGATGGTGTGGAAGCGCACGATGTCCTTGCCGATGATGTGCGCGTCGGCAGGCCAGAATTTTTTGTACATCTCACTGCTGCCGTCGGGGTCATAGCCGATGGAGGTGATGTAGTTTGAGAGCGCGTCGATCCACACATAGACAACGTGCTTGTCGTCGAAATCAACGGGGATGCCCCACTTGAAGCTGGTGCGCGACACGCAGAGATCCTGCAGGCCGGGCTTGATAAAGTTGTTCAGCATCTCCTTCTTGCGGCTTTCGGGGTAGATGAAGTCGGGGTGGCTCTCGATGTATTCCTCAAGCTGCTTTTGGTACTTGGAAAGGCGAAGGAAATACGCTTCCTCCTTCATGGGCTTGACCTCTCTGCCGCAGTCGGGGCATTTGCCGTCGACAAGCTGGCTTTCGGTCCAGAAGCTCTCGCAGGGCGTGCAGTAAAGACCCTCGTAGCTGCCCTTGTAGATATCGCCCTGCTCATACAGCTTTTTGAATATCTTCTGCACGATTTTTTCGTGCTTTTCGTCGGTGGTACGGATAAAATAGTCGTAAGAGGTGTTCAGCACGTCGCAGATCGCGCGTATCTCGCCTGCGACCTTGTCCACATATTCCTTCGGAGTGCAGCCCTCCGCCTGGGCGTACATCTCGATTTTCTGACCGTGCTCGTCGGTTCCGGTCTGAAAGAACACGTCGTAGCCGCGCATCCTTTTGTAGCGCGCGATCGCGTCGGTCAATACGATCTCATAGCTGTTGCCGATGTGCGGCTTGCGCGAGGTATAGGCAATGGCGGTGGTGATGTAATAAGGTTTTTTCTCACACATATATTGTCCTCCTAAAGCTTGGTTCAGCCAAAATTTGCTTTAAACTAAATTATAGCAAATTTTGGCTGTTTTTTCAAGCTATTTATCGCGCGATTTTCCGACGATCGCAGCGCAGAGCGAAAAAAAGATCGCCGCCGCTGTTCCCGCGGCAGCCGCCTTTACGCCGCCGGTGAGTATGCCGAGCGCGCCGTCCTCACGCAGCGCGTCGCGCACGCCCTGAGCCATCAGCGCCCCGAAGCCCGATATCGGCACCGCGGCGCCCTCCTGCGCAAATTCGAGCAAGGGCTGATACAGCCCCAGCGCGCCCAAAACCAAGCCCGCCACCACAAAGCCGGTCAGTATGCGCGCCGGTGTCAGCGCGGTTTTGTCAATCAAAAGCTGACCCGCAGCGCAGATCATGCCTCCGGTCAAAAACGCAAAAATCAATGTCATAAAAAAGCCTTCTTTCGGATTTTCGGCAACTGCCGCAGACAAACTGTTTTCGTTTCCATAGTATTCCCGCCGCGAAGAAAAATATCCCCAAAGCCGCGCGGCTGTTTTGTGACAAAAACCTGAAAACTTCCAAAATCCACTACCCAAAAGGAAAAATTTGTGATACAATATATTCTGGATTAAAATGCGGATGGACTATACATTCGCAAAGGAGTGACACAGATGATCGAGGTCAGTCATTTGACCAAGCGCTACGGCAAGATCACAGCCGTGGACGACATCAGCTTTTCGGTTGATACCGGCGAGGTGCTGGGCTTTCTCGGCCCGAACGGCGCCGGAAAATCCACCACAATGAACATCATTACGGGCTACATTTCCTCAAACGAGGGCACCGTCACCGTTGACGGCTCCGAGATTTTGAAGAATCCGAAGCAGACCAAGCAGAAAATCGGATATCTGCCCGAGATACCTCCGCTTTATATCGACATGACCGTGCGCAAATATCTTGAGTTCATGTTCGACCTTAAGCAGGTCAAGCTGCCCAAAAAGCAGCACGTCGACGAGGTGTCGAGGCTCGTGGGGCTTGAAAACCACGGCAAAAGGCTGATAAAAAACCTTTCAAAGGGCTATCGCCAGCGCGTCGGCTTTGCTCAGGCGCTGCTGGGCAATCCGCCGGTGATAATTCTCGACGAGCCCACCGTCGGACTTGACCCCAAGCAGATCATCGACATTCGCAAGCTGATAAAGAGCCTCGGCAAAAAGCACACGGTGATTTTGTCGTCCCATGTGCTCAGCGAGATCGCCGCAACCTGTGACAGGGTGATAATCATCGACGGCGGCAAGATCATCGCCGACGCCAAGGCGGACGAGCTGCACAGCGTGCTGTCGGAAAACCGCCGCCTGCTGCTGACGGCTGAGGGCAGCTCGTCGGAGATCGGCGCGGAGCTCAACAGGATACCCGCCGTCCAGCGCGTCAAAAAGCTGGGAGTCGCGGGCAAGGGCGCCAATCAATACGAGCTGGAATATCTGCCTGACAGCGATATCCGCCGCGAGGTGTTCAATGCCATGGCGCGCACAAAAAGCCCGATCCTCGAAATGAAGTCGGGCGACGGCAGCCTTGAGGAGCTTTATCTCAGGCTGACCGAAAAAGCGAAAGGAGGAGAAAACTGATGATAGCGATATTGCGGCGCGAGCTGTCGGGCTATTTTAACTCGGCTATCGCTTATGTGGTGCTGGCGGTGTATTTCTTCTTTTCGGGCTTCTCCTTCCACGACACCTGCTTTTTGGGCGACTCAACCAATCTTTCACCGGTGTTCGCCTTCATGTTTTACATCATAATGTTCATCATCCCGGTGCTGACCATGAAAACCTTTGCCGAGGAAAAACGGCAAAAAACCGACCAGGCGCTGCTCACCTCACCCGTGAGCCTGACCGAGATCGTGCTCGGAAAATTCCTGGGCGCGCTGATAATCTACGCGCTCTGCTGCCTGATCTTCGTGGTTTACGCCGTTGTGATCTCCTTCTTTGCGCCGCCTCAGTGGTCGCTTGTGCTCTGCACCCTGCTGGGCATATTTCTGCTGGGTATGTGCATGATCTCGGTAAACATCTTCATTTCCGCGCTGACGGAAAGCATGGTGGTTGCGGCGGTCGTCGGCATGGGCGCGGGTCTGCTGATCGCCACCATGAACAATTTCATCAGCGTTATCCCGGTCAAGTGGATCACCGACACGCTGGAAAAAATCAGTATGCTGAACTACTACACCAACTTCACCTACGGCATCGTCAGCCCGGCGGACGTGGTGTTCTATCTCAGCGTGACGGCGCTGTTTCTGTTCTTTACCGTGCTGTCGCTTGAAAAGCGCCGCTGGAGCTGAGGAGGGATATGATGAACAAGAAAACGAATCGAAAATTCTCCTTCAAGGCGCTTTTGCAGACCCGCAAATCGCGGCACCTTCTGATGCTGCTCGGCTTTATCGCGCTGGCTCTGGCGGCGGTGATCCTGGTGAACGTGATCGTTTCGCTGCTGGTCGACCGCTTTCCCGACGCCAAGGCTGACTTTACCTCAAACAAAGCCTTCGCGCTGTCCGACGACACCGAGGAATACATCAGCCACATGGACAAAAGCGTCAAGCTCCACATCGTTTCCGACGAAGCTACCTTTGTGAACAACGGAAAATACTACGCGCAGGCGAAAAACCTGCTCGATAAAATGGTCAGCAAGTCGGACGGAAAATTCAGCTACGATTTTATCAATACCGCCGAAAACCCCGGCTTTACCCGCGATTATCCCAAGATCGACTGGAGCAGCCGCAGCACCGTCGGCGTTATCGAGTGCGGCGATGAATACAAGGCGCTCTCGATCGACGATTGCTTCACCTACAACGAGGATTATTATCAAAAATATCAGATCGTGATGTGGACAGGCACCACCATCGAGCAGGCGGTCGTCAAGGGCGCCGCCTATGTGACCGACGACGACAAGGTGCTGGTCGACGTGCTGACCGGCGAGGGCGAAAGCGGCTATGAGGCGCTTGCGGAGCTTATGACCGACAACGCCTACGAAACCAAAGAGGTCTCGCTCGAGACCGGAGAGCTTGACGATGACGCCAAGTTCGCGCTGATCTACGCACCGCAGGTCGACATAAGCGAGGCCGGCGCGCAGGCACTTCGCGACTGGCTTGAAAACGGCGGAAAATACGGCAGAACGCTGATATATCTGCCCACCTCCTCGTCAACTTTCGGCGAGCTGCGCACGCCAAATCTTGACGCGGTGCTCAGCGAGTGGGGCATGAAGCTCAACGAGGGCTACACCTACGAAACCAACACCCATTACATCTGGAAGGGCAATCCGTTCACCTATATCGTCGAATACACCGACTTTTATTTCGACACCCTGCAGCACAGCAATGTCGGCGTAGTTTCGCTTTATCCCTACGGCGTCAACATCACCGACGCCAACACGGCGCACGCTATCCTTCAAACCTCAGATCAGGCAGGCGTTTTTCCCTTCAACGCCGACAGCAGCTTCAACTTTGAGGAAAATGTCAGAGGTGAAGCGATCTGCATCGCCGCCGAGGGCGTCAAGCAGAGCGCCGAGCAGTCTTCGCGCGTCATAGTGTTCAGCTCGAGCGCGATGTTCAACGATCAGGTGCTGGCTTATCCCAGCTTCAACAACGGCACGTTCTTTATGAACATGGTCAACACGATCGCCGGAAAGGGCGACGACACCATAATCATCCAAACAAAAACGCTGGAAACGCCAACCATGGGCGCGCCCACGCTGGCAACCACAAATACCATCTTCATCATCTTCGTTCTGGTGATCCCCGGAGCGATCCTGCTGACGGCGGTGGTATTGTGGATTCGAAGGAGGAACCGCTGAATGACGAAGAAAAAAGCGATAATTTTGGGCGCCGCTATCGTCGCGGTGCTGGTGACCGTGCTTGTCGTGGTGCTTTTGGTGCCGAAGGGCGGCAGCAAAAAGGACGACGCTCCGGCGACATTTGACGAAGGCATCGATCTTAAGGTCTCTGTCGACGGCGACAAGCTGCATCAGGCTGAGGTCGTGACCGACAAGGACGGCAATATCTCAAACAACAGCTACGGCACCCTGATGGAATACTATCCCGCGAACATCCGCGATATCCATATCGAAAACAAGCAGGGCAGCTTCGACGTCATCTCCGAGACTCCCGAGGGTCAGGCGACCGTTTACACAATAAAGGGCTTTGAGGACTTCGATCTCCAGCCCGGCAACCCCGACGTGATCGCCAGCGCCGCCGCCAAGCTTAAATTCACTCAGGTTGCCACGCTCGACAAGGCAAAGGGCGACGAGGAGTTCGGCTTCGACGAGCCGCGCTCCACCGTCACCGTGACATATGAGGACGATACAAAGGCGAAGATAATCGTCGGCGACGACGCGCCTCAGGGCGCCGGCACCTATATCCGCTTCGGAACAGGCGACGCGGTGTATCTGGTGAGCACCGATACCGCCGCTGTGTTCGACTACGGCGTCAACGACCTTATCAGCCTGACTGTCAACAAGCCGGCTGACAGCGTCGAAAACAATGAGGTCAGCGAGATTACTCTTTCGGGCAGCGGCTTTGACCAAAGCATCACCCTTGTGCCAAACACCGACGCAAACTATTCCGCGTCCTTCCGCATGACCGCGCCGATCGAGCGTCAGGCAAGCGAAAAGGAGAGCAGCGTCATCGCGGGCTGCGTGCGCGGACTGAACGCGGATTCGGTCAAGCTGGTAAACCCCTCCGACGATCAGCTGAAAACTCTGGGTCTGAACCCGCCTCACGCCAAGATCAGCGCCGCCTATCCCGACGGACAGATCGAGCTGCTTTCCTCAAAGCCCGACAGCGACGGAAATGTCTTCCTCATGGTCGGCGGCGGCAAGGTCGTCTATGTGATCCCGGCAGCCAAGGTCGCGTGGTCAAAAACCGGTTACGAGGCGCTCTGCTCCGAATACGCGCTCTATCCCAAAATGACGGCGCTCTCCGCCGTTGAGGTAAAGGCTGACGGCAAAACCTATCAGTTCACCGTCGACAGCAAGGAGGTCAACACCACCGACGAAAGCGGTATCGAGATCACCCGCACGGAAACGAACGTCGCTCTCGGCGGCAAAAGCCAAGACCTCGGCGTGTTCACCGCCTTCTATAACAAGCTTGCCCTGATCGAGCTCGCCGACGCGAAGTCCGACAACGGCAGCGGCAAGCAGGTGCTTTCGGCAGACTACACCTTTGCCGACGGCGAGACCGCTTCGGTGGAATTTATCGACGCCGGCGGCGACACCTATATCGCAAAGGTCAACGGCAAGGCTGTGGGTCATGCCTCAAAGGCTAACGTCGCGGCGGCTGTCAGCGCCTTGGGCGATTTCAAGGCTTAAGGGATCGCTGCGGTCACGATCAATATCCTTCGACAACACTTATCTGAAATATGAAAAAAAGATTTCTTCTTTCCGCTGCCGCGGCGGTCTGCGCGGCGACCTTAAGCGGATGCTCGCTGTTCTCGTTTTTGCAGAACAGTGAGCCGCGAAAAAACCTGCTGCCGCAGAAAGCGCTTTCCGCGGAAGAGCTGGCGGTGGCGTACAGCGGCTACGGCTACTCGGCGCTTAATACGCTGACGGAAAAGCGCATTTACGCCGCCATCGACGCCGCGATGCAGGAACCCGAAAGCAGGGAATTTGCCACAGCCGCGCCCGACGATATCAACCGAGTCAACGATATCCTTGAATTTTACAAGGCGGATCACCCCGAGGTGTTCTGGATCGACGAGACCGAGCCTTACTATTATTCCGTCAATGACGGCACGCTGACCATGCGCGTCCACTTCAAATCAGAGGGCGAGGCGCTGCTTTCCGCCAAGGAACGGCTGGAAAACGCGCTGGCTGACGCGGCAGAGAGCGCGCCCGACGACAGCAGCGAGTATGAGCGCGAGCTGTATATCCACGACTACCTTATCGGACACTGCGAATACGACGACGAGGCGGTGGAGCTGCATCAGCAGACTGATTCGGTGCGCGCGAACGAGCAGAACGCCTACGGCGCGATGGTCGAGGGCAAGGCTGTCTGCGAGGGCTACGCAAGAGCCTTTCAACTGCTCTGCGACCGGCTTGAGGTGCCGTGCTGGGTAATTCAGGGTCAGGCGCTGGGCTTTGAGGGCGAGGCGAATGTCAACCACATCTGGAACTGCGTCAGGCTCGACGGCGAATGGTACTTTGTCGACGTCACCTGGGACGACTGCGACAGCCGCGAGACCATCGGCGCGGAACAGTATTTTTACTTCAACCTGACCACCGACGAGCTGCTCAAGGATCACGTCATCGCGCCGAATTACAGCGATTATTCCGACAGCGGAATGTGGTACAACGGCTTTGTGCCGGAGTGCGACAGCGTCGATTATTACTACTTCTATCTCAACGCCAAAACGATACACGATCTCGACAGCGACGCGCTGCCCGCCTATCTTGCGTCCGCAGCCGCCGAAAACGCCGAATACTGCGTGTTCGAGGTGGGGCCGGAGCTGGATTTTGACGACATCTGCGACCGCGTGCTCGAGGAGTACGCCTACAGGTGGATCGGCGAGGCGAACGAGCTGAACGATTACTTTCCTTATATCGGCGACAACTGCAAAATGAGTTCACACGAGCCGCGAAGGCTCATCACCATTCTTTTGTCTTACGAGTGACAACAAACAAGGAGTGACAGGCATGAAATACGACGTCAGACAACTGCCGCTGATCTCAAACGAGGAGATCGCGCAGGGGATTTTTGATATGAGGCTGCGGTACGAGCAGGCGGATCTGCCCGTAAAATGCGGCCAGTTTGCCCATGTTTATGTGCCGGGAAAAAGCCTGCGCCGCCCGATCTCGGTGTGCGACGCAAGCGATAATGTGCTGCGCTTGGTCTATCAGGTCAAGGGCGAAGGCACCGAGATCATGTCGCGGATGAAGAGCGGCAGCGTCGATGTGCTGGTGCCGCTGGGCAACGGCTTTTCCGTAGGAAGCGGCAGGCGCTTCTGCCTTATCGGCGGCGGAATAGGCGTTCCGCCGATGCTCTGCACCGCAAAGCAGTGCGACGATCCGCTGATCATCACCGGCTTCCGCAATGAATCGCTGGTCATCCTTCAGGATGATCTAAGGGCGCTCGGCGAGACCCTGCTTTGCACCGACGACGGCAGCGCCGGCAGAAAGGGCTTTGTCACCGACCTGCTGCGCGAACGCGCCGCCGACTTCGACGAGGTGTGCGCCTGCGGCCCCACGCCTATGCTTAAGGCGGTCGCCGCTGTTTGCAGAGAGCTTAAAAAGCCGTGCCAGATCTCGCTCGAGGAGCGCATGGGCTGCGGCGTGGGCGCCTGCCTTGTGTGCGCGGTCAAGGTCAGGAAAAACGGCGAGGAGGTCATGCAGCACGTCTGCAAAAACGGCCCCGTTTTCAACGCTGAGGAGGTAGTTTTCTGATGGCAGATTTATCCGTAAAGGTGGCGGGCGTCACCTTCAATAACCCGCTCATAGCGGCTTCCGGCACCTTCGGCTTCGGCAGGGAATACGGCGAGTTCTATCCGCTTTCCGTGCTGGGCGGCATCTCCTGCAAGGGCATCACGCTCAAAAAACGCGACGGAAACCCGCCGCCGCGAATCGCCGAGACGCCTTCGGGCATCCTTAACGCGGTAGGCCTGCAAAACCCGGGCGTCGACGTGTTCATCAGCGACGATCTGCCTTGGTTAAAGCGGCAGAACACCGTGGTCATCGCCAACATCGCGGGCAATACCGTCGAGGAATACTGCCAAATGGCTGAAAAGCTCAGCGCAACCGACGTCGACATGATAGAGCTCAACATCTCCTGCCCCAACGTAAAAAGCGGCGGCGTGCAGTTCGGCACAAGCTGCGAGAGCGTGGGAAATATCACCGCTCAGGTGCGAAAGCACTGCAAAAAGCCGCTTATCGTCAAGCTCAGCCCCAATGTCACGGACATCGCTTCCATCGCGAAGGCGGCTGAGGCTGAGGGCGCCGACGCGATCTCGATGATAAACACCCTCACCGGTATGCGCATCGACATCAACACCCGCCGCCCGATCATTCGCAACAACACCGGCGGACTCAGCGGCGCTGCGGTATTTCCGGTCGCGGTGCGCATGGTGTGGCAGGTCGCCAGCGCCGTGAAGATACCGATCATCGGCATGGGCGGCATCTCAACATGGAAGGACGCCGTCGAAATGCTCATGGCGGGCGCGACCGCGCTGCAGATCGGCACCGTGCTTTTTTCCGACCCCTATGCCCCGGTCAAGATCACCGAGGGCTTGAACCGATTCCTCGACGAAAACGGCGTCAAAAGCGTCACCGAGCTGACGGGAACGGTAGTACCGTGGTAGGCTTTTGAAATTAATAATTTGAATTAAGCGGTCGGTTAAGACTGCAAAAAGGACGTGTCGGTAACGGCACGTCCTTGATTTTTTATGAAGCTTTATGCGGTAATTACGAATTTCGCATTACGAATTATATACCGCTCTTTCTCCGCCGATGTATTTCGGCCGGGTCCTCGCCGCCAGCAGGATGGCGCTGCCGATGTGGTCGAGGCTGAGTCTTACAGGCACCGCCACGCGCTTGAGGTGCATTCCTATCAGGGTGCCGCCGATGTCCAAGCCCGCGTCAGCCCTTATTTCCTCCAGCATGACAGGGTCGGAGAAGGTGCGGTAAGCGGTCGTCGCGAACGATCCGCCTGCCTTCGGCTGAGGTACGACGCAAACGACCTCCGCGTTCGGAACCGCCTCTCTCTCAACGCAGATCGCTCGGTTGAGGTGCTCGCAGCACTGTGCCGCCAGATAGATGCCTTTTTCTTTAAGAACGTCATAAATGCCGCCGAAAACCGCCTCGGCGGTCTCCAAGCTGGAGTTATGTCCGATGACGCCGCCGGCGACCTCGCTCGAGGAACAGCCGACGACGAGGATGTCGCCCTTTTTCAAGCCTGCGGCGTCAGTGATCTCCAGCGCCGCCTGCCTTGCCTGATTATAGATTTCCATGTTCATATTATCATCTCCAAGCCTATTATAGTCATTTCGCGCCGAAAAATCAAGAGAGGTTGGGAATAACTATTTCAAAAAAATTTTTTGAGGGTTGTATAGTTGCATGCAATTTTTCACGTTTTTTGCCCTATAAGTGAAGGGGCACCGATCACGATTTGCGGCATACACTGTATCAAGGACGTCAAAAGCGGGGTGTCAGGAACAGGGGAGGGGCGATGAACGTGAAAAAAGGAGGAAATATGAGTTTAGTCGGAAAAAAGGGTGTTGATATCTCGTCGTTCAACGGCGACGTCAGCATCGAAAAAATCAAAAACGCGGGCTATGATTTCGTGATGATCCGCTGCGGCTACGGCGGCGATCTGCAGGTGCAGGATGACACTCAGTTTGAGAACAACGTGCGCAAATGTGAGGCGGCGGGCGTTCCGTGGGGAGCATATTTATATTCCTACGCGCTCAGCACGGAGGACGCCGAAAGCGAGGCGCGTCATGTCATCCGCCTGCTCAAGGGCAAGCGCCCTACACTGCCGATAGCGCTGGACATGGAGGACGGCGACGGCTACAAGCAAAAGCACGGCGGCATGACCTTCGAAAACATCGATAACGTCTGCCGCGTGTTCATCAGGGAGATTCGCAAGGCGGGCTATTATCCCATGCTCTACACAGGCTTGGAGGAGATCGAGAATTATATCTCGCCCGAGGTGCTTGACTCCGTCGACCTTTGGTTCGCTCAGTGGTGGAAACGCCCGGATTACAAGGGCGACAACATGGGAATGTGGCAGTACGGCGGCGAGACCAACTATCTGGAATCTAACAGTATTCCGGGCGTCGGCGTGATCGACAAGGACAAATGCTACCGCGACTACCCGAGCATCATCAAGAACGGCGGTTACAACGGCTGGAAGAAATCTGACAAGGTTTTGGACGCCGAAGGCTACACCTACAAGCAGAAGGATCTAGGTATCCTCGCGCTCAAGGAGCTTTTGATGATCGCCAAAAAGCTGAAGATCACCACTCAGGGAATGGACGAAAACGGCACCTTCGGCGACGGCACGCTTATCGCGGTCAATCAGGTGCTCAAGCGCGGCGGTTATGAGCAAAACGGCGTGGCAGGAGAAAACTTTATGAAGTATCTCGCAAAGCTGATAAAAGAGAAGATATAAGCTGCCGGTTCGCAGCCGGTTTTGACTTTAGCCACAAAAAAGCGGTCAGCCAACAGGCTGACCGCTGAATTTGCGTTGCGTGGATTATTTTGCGCTGATAACGGGCTTGTCGTCGCCTTCAAGGATCTTGTAGACGATAGCCGCGAGAGCCGCGCCGATGCAGGGACCGAGGATGAACGCCCAAAGACCTGCGATGCCGTCAAAGTTACCGCCGAACATTGCGAAGAAAGCGGGGCCAAAGCTGCGGGCGGGGTTGACAGAGGTGCCGGTGAGGCCGATGCCGAGGAGATGTACGCCGGTGAGGGTCAGACCGATAACGAGGCCGCCGAAGGAGCCGTGCTTCTGCTTCTTGGAGGTAACGCCGAGGATGGCGAATACGAAGATGCAGGTGAGGATGATCTCTACAAGGAAGCCTGCGAAGTGGTTGCCGCCTACGTGTGTCATGGTGTTGGCGCCGAAGCCGTTGAGGTGATGGGTAAGGTTGTGGTCGGAAATGAATTTTGCCTTATCGGGATCCTTTGCGACTTCCACAAGGAAATCTTTGGTGTCGGTATAAGCGACGCCTGTCATGTCGTTGACAAGACCCATGCCGAAGATCATCGCAAGGAAGCCGGTGCCGACGAACGCGCCGGAGAACTGGGCGATGATGTAGCCGATGAAATCGCTGAGGCTGAGCTCGCCGGTGAGCAGCATAGCCAGCGAAACCGCGGGATTGACGTGGCAGCCCGAGATGTTGCCGATGCTGTAAGCCAGCGCAACGATCGCCAGACCGAACGCGAGAGCGGTCGGAACAACGCTTCCGCCGGTGATCATGGCGGTGCCGCAGCCGATAAATACCAGCGTGAATGTGCCGAGAAATTCAGCTATGTACTTTTTTATGGAACTTTGTTTGAGATTCATAGATGTGTCCTCCTTTGAGATTATGATAAAATTCCATAATCTAAATATAACACAGTTTTTTGGGTAATGCAAGGATAATTATACAAAAATTTCTTTAAAATTTTGTAATATATACTTGATAAGACACAAAAAATGTTATAATTGTGTGAACATTATCGAAGCGGGATCATGTCCAGATAAGCGCCGTGAAAAACTGCTCATACGCGTCGTCCCAGCCGTCGATGGCGTTCACTCCACCGCCGTTAACGCTTCGCAGCTTGGCGTCGTTTTCGGTCAGCCCGAGCGCGAAAAGCTCGCCCGCGTTGACCGCGTAGCCTTCCTGACGCGCCAGCGCGCAAAAATCCTCCACGGGATCCTCCGTTTCACGGGTAAGCAGCAGCTTTTGCTTAAGCGTGCCGTTTGATTTTGCCGCCCGCAAAAGGCGGTCAAGCTCCTGTTCGATCATAAAATACCCCCTAAAAAACCATAAGGTTGGTTCAGAGCGAGAACCAACCTTGTTTTCTGCTGCCGCAGTTATTCGATTGCGCTGTCGAGGTACTCCATAAGCTCCTCGTCGTCCTTTTTCTGCTTGTCCTTTACAAAAAAGAAAGCGGTGAGAGCGGCCGAAAGCGCCGCGACTACTGAAATGATGCCGATGATCCAGAAAAATCTTTTGTTTTTCATATTGAAAACCTCCATAAGTTAATTGTAATACCTAAAACCATATTCACTATGTATATTTTATACAATTTTTCGGAAAAAGTCAACAGAAAAACAAAAAAAGCAGAGAAAAACTCTGCTTTCAAATGTCAGAAATACACAGTATTCTTATGCGGTAGCGTTGAGGCGCTTGGTAAGATTGGATTTTCTTCTGGCTGCGGTGTTCTTGTGAAGAATTCCTTTGGCAGAAGCCTGATCGATCTTCTTGATCGCAAAACGGACTGCTTCCTGCTTGTTGTCTGCATTGGTGTCAACAGCGAAGTAGGCTTTCTTAATAGCGGTTTTAAGCGCAGACTTGATCGCTTTGTTGCGTGCGGTCTTGGTAGCGATTACCTTAACGCGCTTTTTCGCGGACTTGATATTAGCCATTATGCCACCTCCTCCTTAAAAGTATCGGTCATATGGATAATATGATAGCATAAACCTGCGGGAAAATCAAGTATTTTTTCAAAAAAACTGCTGTTTTTTAATATTTGCCCTGATTTGCTCTACATATTGTGGGGCAAGCCAAGACAGGCTATAGATATGGTGAGGCTATTTTTTGTTCTTAAAGTGATAGCGCAGCAGCCATGCCGCGATGATCGCCACGGCATAGGTCACCACGATCACGCGGAACGCAATGCCGAGCGCGCCGCCGAACATATCAAGACCCGCAAATGATCTGAGCCCGTACCACACCGCCATAAAGACAAAAAAGCCCGACATCGCTATCGCCAGCGGTCTGTCCTTTTTGCCGGTGGTGTAAAAGACAAAAATCGCCAGCGCTGCCCATACAAATACGCTCATGCTTTGCATTTCGTTCCCTCCGATCTGTCAGACATATATATAGTATAAGGATTTCCGGCGGAAAGTCAAGCGTTCCGCGGCTTAAAGTGTGACGGAGCGGTGAAGAATGTGAAATTTCGGAAAAATCGTAAAATAACTCTTGACTTTTTCTGACTTTTGGGGTATAGTATGGATATAGTGATTAGCACTCGACCATCGAGAGTGCTAATCCACAGGATTCGAGGTGAAAGGGATGGAACCTGCCGCCAGAAAGCAGAAGATACTTTCCGCGATCGTGGAAAGCTATATTCACAGCGGTGAGCCCGTGGGCTCCAAGTCGCTGCTCAGTGAGGCGGGACTTCCGGTTTCCTCCGCCACCGTCCGCAACGATATGGCGGAGCTGACCGAGCAGGGCTATCTTGCTCAGCCGCACACCTCTGCGGGCAGGATCCCGACCGAGCGCGGCTACCGCTACTACGTTGACAACGTGATGCGGGTAACGCCCGTGGGCGAACAGGGCAGGGGATATATCCGCGAGGCGATCGAGCAGAACGCGGATTCTCCCGAGGCGATCCTTCAGGGCGCCGCCGATGTGCTCTCCCGACTTACCGGCTGCATAGCCCTTGCCACCACTCCCGGCGGCGAAGACGCGCGCGTGCGCAAGATCACCTTTGTGCCGACCGGCGCGCACTCCGCAATGGCGGTCGTAATCGCGTCCAACGGCGTCATAAAAACCAAGCTGTTCCGCTGCGAGTTCCTTCTGACTCCGGAAACGCTGCGGGTGTTTGACAAGGCGATCAACGAGGCGTTCAAGGGCATACGCCTGACCTCCGTCGGCAGACCCTTCATCCAGACCGTGGCGGCGGGCTTCGGCGAGCTTTCGCTCTTTATGACCGCGCCGCTGATGGCGGCGATGGAGGCGTGCATGCAGGCGGCGCAGATCAGCGTCTGCCACAGCGGGCTCAGCAAGCTTATGAACGTCACCGAAAGCAACCTGACCGGCGCGCGCCGTGTGTGGGAGTTCCTGCAGAATGAACACGATCTCGCGGCTATGCTCGAGCGCCTGCCGCAAAACCCCTCGGTGTCGATCGGCAGCGAAAACAGCCGGACGGAGCTCAGGCAGAGCGCGGTGGTTTCGGCGCGGTACGTAACACGGGGCAATCCCTCGGGCGTGCTGGCTGTCGTGGGACCCATGCGCATGGATTACGCGCGGGTGATGTCGGTGCTGCAATGCGTGGTTGACTGCGCGGGCGAAAGTATCGATGAATTAATTGAAATATAATAGGAACAGGAGGCGTTCCGATGTCGAAAAAGAAACAGAATGAGGCTGTGGAAGCGGCGGAAGAAACGGCAGAAGCCGTTCAGGAAGCCGCACAGGAAGCACAGCCCGAAGAAAAGGACGAAAAACAGGAAAAGATCAACGAGCTTGAGGAACAGCTCAAGGCGTCCGAGGAAAAGTTCCTGCGTCTCGCGGCGGAGTATGACAACTACCGCAAGCGCACCGCCAACGAAAAGCTCTCGCTTTACGACGACGCCACCGCAAAGGCGGTCAAGGAGCTTATTCCGGTAGCGGACAGCGTGGAGATGGCGCTCAACAGCCTTAAGGACGTCGACCCCGAGATACTTAAGGGCGTGCAGATGATTTCCAATCAGCTCGACAAATCCTTTGAGAAGCTGAAAATCGAGCGCTTCGGCAAGAAGGGCGACAGCTTCGATCCCAACCTGCACAACGCCGTCGGCATGGTGGACAGCGACGAGGTCGAGTCAGACAAGATCGCCGCGGTTTTCCAAACCGGCTATAAGATCGGCGACAAGATCATCCGCCACGCGATGGTGCAGGTCGCAAACTGACGCAGCGTGCGTACCCGCCTTTAAAAAGGCTTGATATAAACCAATCAAACAAAAACAGAAATATTAATTTGGAGGAATAAATCATGGCAAAAATCATCGGTATAGATTTAGGTACAACTAACTCTTGTGTAGCAGTTATCGAGGGCGGCGAGCCCGTTGTTATCGCCAACGCGGAAGGCTCCCGCACCACTCCTTCGGTGGTCGCGTTCTCCAAGGACGGCGAAAGAATGGTAGGTCAGGTCGCGAAGCGCCAGGCTATCACCAACCCCGAAAGAACCGTTTCATCTATCAAGCGCGAGATGGGCACCGCCTACAAAGTGAACATCGACGGCAAAAGCTATACTCCTCAGGAGATCTCCGCGATGATCCTGCAGAAGCTTAAGGCAGACGCCGAGGCTTATCTCGGCGAACCCGTGACTCAGGCTGTCATCACCGTTCCCGCTTACTTCACCGACGCGCAGCGTCAGGCGACCAAGGACGCGGGCAAGATCGCGGGTCTTGACGTCAAGAGGATCATCAACGAGCCCACCGCCGCTGCGCTCAGCTACGGCGTAGACAAAGAAAACGACCAGAAGGTCATGGTATATGACCTCGGCGGCGGCACCTTCGACGTTTCCATCATCGAGATGGGCGACGGCATGCAGGAAGTGCTCGCTACCGCCGGCAACAACCGTCTCGGCGGCGACGACTTCGACAAGCGCATCATCGACTGGATGGTACAGTCCTTCCGCACCGAGACCGGCATCGACCTGTCAAGCGACAAGATGGCGATGCAGCGCCTCAAGGAGGCTGCCGAAAAGACCAAGATCGAGCTTTCCGGCGTCACCTCCTCAAATATCAACCTGCCCTTCATCACTGCGGATCAGACCGGTCCCAAGCATCTCGACCTCACCCTGACCCGCGCGAAGTTCAACGAGCTGACCTCCGACCTTGTTGAGGCCACCATGGGTCCCGTGCGCAGCGCGCTCTCCGACTCCGGTCTGCAGATCGGTCAGATCGACAAGGTGCTCATGGTCGGCGGCTCCTCCCGTATCCCCGCTGTTCAGGAAGCGGTGCAGCGCCTGATCGGCAAAGAGCCCTTCAAGGGCATCAACCCCGACGAGTGCGTTGCCATCGGCGCGTCGCTTCAGGCGGGCGTTCTCGGCGGCGACGTCAAGGGTCTGCTGCTGATGGACGTAACTCCGCTCTCGCTCGGCGTTGAGACCATGGGCGGCGTTATGACCAAGATCATTGACAGAAACACCACCATCCCCACCAGCAAGAGCCAGATCTTCTCAACCGCTGCCGACAACCAGACTCAGGTCGAGATCAACGTCCTTCAGGGTGAGCGCCAGTTTGCCCGCGACAACAAGCAGCTCGGTCTGTTCACACTGGCAGGCATCGCGCCCGCAATGCGCGGCGTTCCTCAGATCGAGGTCAAATTCGACATCGACGCCAACGGCATCGTCAATGTATCCGCAAAGGATCTCGGCACCGGCAAGGAGCAGAAGATCACCATCTCCTCATCCTCCAACATGAGCAAGGAGGATATCGACAAGGCTGTCAAGGAGGCTGAGCAGTTCGCGGCTGAGGACAAAAAGCGCCGCGACGAGGTAGACGCCAAGAACGAGGCGGAAAACCTTGCTTATCAGGCTGAAAAGCTCGTAAACGAGAGCGGCGACAAGCTCTCCGACG
>ONHJ01000007.1:19048-49237 GCA_900317595.1 uncultured Eubacteriales bacterium
ATCTCCATGATAAACGCCGCCAAGGACGACCTGCAGAAGGCTGTTTATGAGGTTTCCGCAAAGCTTTATCAGCAGGCGGCTCCTCAGCAGGGCGCTCCCGACATGAACGGCGCACCCGGCGCTCAGCAGAGCGGCAGCGGCGACCCGAATGTTTATGACGCCGACTTCACCGACGTAGACGGCAATAACTGATAAATTAGCTTTTATACCGCAGAAGGAGCTGCTTTTGCAGCTCCTTTAGGCGGTTATAACGCGCCTGCGTGAAACGATCCGTGACGAAGTCAATTCATTCCCGAGCCAAGCGTTAAATGCGATGATGTTTTTCCCTGAAAGGCTTTGCTCGGGAATAAACTGAATATCTTCGAAATACATGAACCGGAGGATAGATTATGGCAGACAAAAGAGATTACTACGAAGTGCTCGGCGTCGAAAAGGGCGCGAGCGACGACGAAATAAAAAAAGCTTACCGTCAGGCGGCTAAAAAGTATCATCCCGACCTCCATCCCGGCGACAAAGACTGCGAGGAAAAGATGAAGGAGGCAAACGAGGCGTATGAGGTGCTGTCCGACAAGGATAAGCGCGCGCGCTACGACCAGTTCGGCCACGCGGGCGTCGACCCCAACTACGGCGCGGGCGCCGGCGGCTACGGCGGAAGCCCATTTGGCGGCGGCATCGACCTCGACGATATTTTCTCAAGCTTTTTCGGCGGCTTCGGCGGAAGACGCCAAGGCGGCGCCAACGCTCCTCAGCGCGGCAACGACGTTGAGGCGAGCATTACCATCACGTTCGAGGAAGCTGCGAAGGGCTGCAAAAAATCCGTTACCTACAACAACGTGTCCTCCTGCGACGAGTGCCACGGCACAGGCGCGGCAGCGGGCTCTCAGCCCAAAACCTGTTCCGCGTGCGGCGGCTCCGGCAGGGTGACCATCAACCAGCGCTCGCCCTTCGGCGTCATCCAGACCCAGCGCTCCTGCGACGCCTGTCACGGCACCGGCAAGATCGTCGACAACCCCTGCCGTAAGTGCAGCGGCTCGGGCAGACAGCGCAAAAGCCGCACGGTCGACATCAACATTCCCGCCGGCATCAAGGATCAGCAGATCCTCAACATCGGCGGCCACGGCAACGCGGGCTACAACGGCGGACCCGCAGGCGACCTGCACGTTTACGTCAACGTCAAGAGCCACAGCCTGTATGAGCGGCGCGGCGACGACGTTTGGTGCGACCTGCCGATAACCTTCCCGCAGGCTGTCCTCGGAGCGGAGGTCAAGGTCCCGACGCTCGACGGCGAGGTCAAATACACCATCCACGAAGGCACCCAGTCGGGCGACGTGTTCAAGCTCAAGGGCAGAGGCATCCAGCACCTCGGCGGAAGGGGCAGAGGCGACCAGTTCGTGCGCGTCATCGTGGAAACGCCAAAGGGACTGAACAACAAGCAGAAGGAATTGGTGCGCGAATTTGAAAAAGCGACCACCGAGAAAAACTACGCCAAGAGAAAAAGCTTTTTTGACAAGCTTAAGAACCTGTTTTGACAATGAATAACTGGACTGAAATCAAGATCGCGGTGAGTTCCGCGGATATCGACAGAGCCGGCGACATCGCCAATATGGTTGTGCCGTACGGCATCTATATAGAGGATTATCAAAATCTGGAGCAGCTTGTGGAGGATATCGCCCACATCGACCTTATCGACGAGGAGCTGCTGCAAAAGGATCGCTCCAAGGCTTTTGTACACATCTATCTCGAGCCCGGCGTTTCGCCTGCCGAGGCTGTGGCGTTCCTCAGCGAGCGCTATGAAGCCGAGGGCATCGCGCATGAGATCGAGCTGCTCAACTGTGCCGAGGAGGATTGGCGCAATAACTGGAAGCAGTATTTTCATCCGCTGGCGGTCGGCAGCAGGCTGATGATAGTGCCGAGCTGGTATGAAAACTACGACGCTCAGGGCAGGACGGTGCTCAATATCGACCCGGGGCTTGCCTTCGGAACTGGCGGCCATGAAACCACTCGCCTGTGTCTGGAAATGTGCGAAAAATATATGAAGCCCGGCGACAGCGTGCTCGACGTGGGCTGCGGCAGCGGCATCCTCAGCATCGCTGCGCTGCTTTGCGGCGCGGAAAAGGCGGTGGGCGTGGACATCGACGCGAAAGCGGTCGAGACCGCCCGCGAAAACGCCCTGATAAACGGCGTCGCCGACCGCTACACCGCCGTAGAGGGCAGCTTTACCGACAAGGTGCAGGGAAAATTCGACGTCATCCTCGCCAATATCGTGGCTGACGCGATCATTTTCCTGTCAAAGGGCGTGCGCGATTTTATGAAGGACGACGCCGTTTACATTATGAGCGGCATCATCGACACCCGCGCCGAAGAGGTAAAGGGCGAGGTATCGAAATACTTTGACATAATCGAGGAGCACCTCGACGGCGGCTGGGTATGCCTTGCGGCAAAGCGGCGCTGACGGCTCGGCCACATTTTCTCTTGCATTTTTGCGCAAGATATGGTAAAGTATAACTGAACGTAATTATCCGGGAGGTCATATCCATGAAAAAGCTTGACAAAAAAGAACATATAAATCTTTTCTTTTCCGCATTCTTGGTCGTCGCGTTTATTGTCTGCGCAAAGTTCTTTTCCGATTTTGCGGCAAATAATGACGTGATGATAGCGCATCTTATCGGCGTATCGGTTTACGCGGTGTTCGGTTTGCTTTTGTTCTACGCGACCCGCGTTGGCGAGGGCAAGGCGATCTTCCGCTTTTCACCCATGACGCTCATCTTCATGGTGCTGCCGGCGCTGTACATCGTTATCTCATCTTTTTCCGGCTTTATGCCGCTGCACGATTATTTTGTTTCCGATGCCGGCAAAGGCATGGCGATGATAACCGTTTTGGCGTCGATGACGCTTGGCTACGGTATCCCCTATACCTTCGTAAGCGGCTTTGAGCTTGCCGTCGAGGACGAAGCCTCTGAGGACAGCGAGGAAAAAGAGGAAGTGCTTGAGGGCGGCGTGGAAGCCGATCTGCTCGACAGCGAGGAGACCGAGGAAGCCGAAGAAGCAGAGGAAGCCGAGGAAGAAAAAGAGGAGGCCGACGAGTCCGCACAGGCGGAATAAGCCGGGCTCCGGGAACATAACCGTTTTTTAAAGAGCGTGCCGTGCGGCGCGCTTTTTTGTTTTGCGGAAAATCGCTTTGTTTTGATCCTGCCGCAGCGGCATGGGGTCATAGTTCCCAAAAAATCGCGTGAACACCCCGCTATTTTCTATAGCGGAAACGCGCGGAAAAGCAGGGATTTATTGACTTTTTCCGCGCGTTATAATATAATAATCTGTGTATGAGCGACCATTTGAATTAAAAAGAAAAGGAAGGATTTATTGTGATACCGTTCAATGTGCCTCCGTTTTTGGGCACCGAAACCGACTTTTTGACTCAAGCTATCAATAATCATAAGATCTGCGGCGACGGCCCCTTCACCAAGGAATGTCACGCCTGGCTGGAGAAAAAAACCGGCGCCGCCAAAGCGCTGCTCACCACCTCCTGCACCGACGCGCTGGAGATGGCAGCGCTGCTGCTGGATATCAAGCCCGGTGACGAGGTCATCCTGCCGTCCTTCACCTTCTGCTCCACCGCCGACGCGTTTGCGCTGCGCGGCGCCAAGCTGGTGTTTGTCGACATCCGACCCGACACTATGAATATCGACGAAAACAAGATCGAGGACGCGATCACCGAAAAGACAAAGGCGATCGTTCCCGTCCATTACGCGGGCGTCGCCTGTGAGATGGACACCATACTAGATATCGCCCGCCGTCACGGAATAAAGATCGTTGAGGACGCGGCGCAGGCTGTGATGTCCGAATACAAGGGACAGGCGCTGGGCGCTATCGGCGACTTCGGCTGCTATTCCTTCCACGAAACCAAAAACTACAGCATGGGCGAGGGCGGCGCGATCCTGATAAAGGATCCCGCAAAGATCGAGGAAGCCGAGATACTCCGCGAAAAAGGCACCAACCGCAGCGTGTTCCTGCGCGGACAGATCGACAAATACACCTGGGTCAACTACGGCTCGTCCTATCTGCCCAGCGATATGAACGCCGCTTATCTGTGGGCGCAGCTCAAGGAGGCGGACAAGATCAACAACGACCGCCTCGCCTCATGGCAGAAATACTACGACGCGTTTGAGGAGCTTGAAAAAGAGGGCTTTGTTCAGCGCCCGATCGTTCCCGCCGAATGTAAGCACAACGCGCATATGTTCTATCTGAAGGCTAAGGATCTCGAGGAGCGCACCGCGCTTATCTCCTTCCTTAAGCAGAACGATATCCTTGCGGTGTTCCATTATATCCCGCTGCACAGCGCTCCCGCGGGTAAAAAGTTCGGCGTTTTCCACGGCGAGGACGAATATACCACCGCGGAGTCCGAGCGTCTGCTCCGTCTGCCGATGTACTACGGCCTGACGGATGAGGATATCGATAAAGTGATCGATACCGTAATCAAGTTCTATAAGGGATAATAAAACGGCAAATCATCGTCAGAGGAAAAGCTATGAACCATCTTGTGTCCATCCGCCCCATAACCGAGGCGGACACCGAAAAAATCGTCAAATGGCGCAACGCGCCTTCCGTGATGTCACACTTCATCTACCGCACGCCGCTCACCGCCGAGGGTCACCTCAACTGGTTTCACAACCGCGTGCAGACCGGCGAGGTGGCGCAGTTTATGATAACCGATGAGGAGAACGGCGAAGAGGTCGGCTCCGTCTATCTGCGCGATATCGACCCCGTCAACAAAAAATGCGAATACGGCATTTTCATCGGCGAGGATTCCTGCCGCGGCAAGGGCATCGGCTCGGCTGCCGCAAGGCTGGCGCTCGACTATGCCTTCGGCGAATTGAAGCTCAACCGCGTGTTCCTGCGCGTGTTCGCTGACAATCTCCGCGCCGTCAAAAGCTATGAGAACGCGGGCTTTGTGTTCGAGGGAAAATTCCGGGAGGACGTTATCATCGACGGCAAGGCATATGACATGGTGTTTATGGGCATCCTCAGAAAAGAATGGGAAAAGGTGAAAAAATAATGGAGAAAATTTCCTTCGTCATCCCATGCTACCGTTCCGAGCACACCGTCGGCGGCGTGGTTGACGAGATCGTCGAAACCGTCACCGCGCGCGGCGGCTATGACTATGAGATCATTTTGGTCAACGACAACTCGCCCGACAACGTGATGCAGACCATCAGGGAGCTGTCCGCGAAGGACCCCAAGGTAAAGGGGCTTGACCTTTCGCGCAACTTCGGTCAGCACTCCGCGATAATGGCGGGCTTTACCTACCTCACCGGCGACATCGTGGTCTGCCTTGACGACGACGGACAAACCCCCGCAAACGAGATGTTCAGGCTTATAGACAAGCTCGGCGACGTCGATCTGGTGTTTGCGGAATACAAAAGCAAGCAACATTCGGGCTTCCGCAACTTCGGCAGCAAGGTCAACGACCTGATGGCGCGCTGGCTGCTCAGCAAGCCCAAGGATCTGAAAATAATGAGCTACTTCGCCTGCAAGCGCTATGTGGTCGACGAGGTGCTCCGCTACGAAAACCCCTATCCCTATATGAGCGGTCTGCTGCTGCGCGCCACCAAAAAGGTATGCAACGTCGAGGTCGACCACCGCGAGCGCGTTGAAGGCACCTCGGGCTACAGCCTCAGAAAGCTGCTGCTGCTGTGGATCAACGGCTTCACCTCCTTCTCGGTCAAGCCGCTGCGCTTCGCGACCTTCCTCGGCTTTATCACCGCCGCCATCGGCTTTATCTTCGGCATCTACGTCATCATCCATAAAATAGTCGTGCCGGATTCGCTGATGGGCTGGAGCTCCACTATGTCAGCCATCCTGTTCATAGGCGGAATGTTGATGCTTATGCTCGGCATGGTGGGCGAGTATGTGGGCAGGATATATCTGAGCATCAACCGCGCGCCGCAGTTCGTTATCCGCGACTGCGTCGGCTTTGAGGATAAAAAGGATGGAAAATAAACAGAAACGCAGATTTGATTTCAAGACCTACGCGGTGCTGCACTTCATTTTGCTGCTCTATTCGTTTGTCGGCGTGTTTATGAAAAAGGCGTTTGAAAACGACCTTTTCTCCCTTTGGTTTTTGGTGTTCGCGGGCTTGGCTGTGCTTTTTCTGGGCGTCTACGCGCTGCTTTGGCAGCAGGTGCTCAAAAAGCTGCCGCTCACCGTCGCCTTCACCAACAAGGCGATCTGCATCGCCTGGGGCATGCTTTGGGGCGCGCTGATCTTGGGCGACAGCATCACGTGGTATAAGATCGTAGGCTCGCTGATCGTTTTCGCGGGCGTGGTATTGGTGGTGTCGAACAATGAGTAAGGAACAGATCATTTTTTCATGCGTGTTCCTCGGCTCGGTCTTCATCTCGTCGGTTTCGCAGATACTGCTGAAAAAAAGCGCCGACAAAACCTATGAGAGCACGCTCAGGGAATACCTGAATCCCTTGGTGATCGTCGCCTACGGAATGTTCTTCTGTTCCATGCTTATCACCATGTACTGCTACAAATATGTCGACGTTTCCGCCGGCCCGATCTTAGAGAGCGCGGGCTATATCTTCGTCGGTGTGCTGGGCTTTCTTTTTCTCAGGGAACGCTTCACCAAGCGGAAGATCATCGGCATGGCGGTGCTGATGTGCGGCATAGCGCTTTTTGCGCTCGGCGGCATGATACCTATCGGGTGATGCGGTAAGCTTAAGAACAAAGAAAAGTCCCCCTTTTCCAAGGGGGAAAGCGCGACAGCGCAGGACCCCCCCCGACGCCTTTGGCGTCGACCCCCTTGGAAAAGGGGGTCTGAAAAAATTGCGCGATGAATCAAATATTTGGAGAAAATATGAAGCTAAAGGATAAATTTTTGACAATGTACCGTTCAGACAGGGTGACGCTTGGCGAGTGGATACTGGCGATCGTCACCGGCTTGTTTGTGTTTGTCACCTCGTCCACATGGGATGTCCAAAGCCTTACCCAGTGGTCGGTGAATGTGTGGCACGCGCTGTTCAACGGCAATTTTCGCGGGCTGTATGCCTACACCGCCGAGAACATCTATCACGTTCACCACGCGCACATGGGCAGCGAGCTGCTCTCTGTTTTGCCGTGGTCGGTCTGGAACCTGCCTCTGTTCATTATTCAGCGGGTAACGGGCAACGACATCGTCGGCTCAGCCACCATGCTGGCGTATTCCAAGCTGTTTCTGGTGCTGCTTTCGGTCGTCACGCTCATCTATACAAAAAAGATCGCCTTCTTCATCACCGGCGACAAAAACAAAAGCGCATGGGCAATGCTGCTGACGGCAAGCTCGGTTTATCTCTATATCTCCGTTTGCTATTCGGGTCAGAACGATATCCTGATGATAACCGCCTCGGTGATCGCGGTTTACAGCCTGATACGCGGCAAACAGACGGCGTTTTTTGTGTGGTCGGCGCTTGCGATCGCGATCAAGCCCTTCTTTGTGCTGCCGTATATCGCGGTGGTGCTGCTCTGTGAAAAAAGGCTGCTGCCCATCATCGGCAAGGTGCTGCTGGGCTTTGTCGGCTTTCTTGCGCAAAAGCTGCTGTTTATGGGCGCGCCGGGTTATTCCGAGTCGATGAGCAGCGGACCCTCGAAGGAAATGCTGGAAAAGATGTTTCCTGCAAACTTCAACACCGCTCTCGGCGGCACCTCGCTGTTCGCCGTGGCGCTCGTGCTGATCTTCTTTTATGCCTACACCCGCGATTTCAGCCGCGAGTCTTTCAAGGACAAGCCGGTGCTGACCGCGAAATATATCGTCTATCTTATAACGATTACCTACGCGGCGTACGTTCTGCTTTCGCCGTTCTCGTTCTACCGCATCGGCATTTTGGTGCCTTACCTCTATCTGGTGCTGGTGCAGAACAAAAAAATGTATTTCTACAATACCGTCTTCGACACCGTTATGCAGGCGGCGCTGCTGATGAAGATGGTGCTGCGCGGCTCCAAGCTGCTCACTGTGCAATTCGTCAACAAATCGCTGTTCCAGCGGGTGCTCGGCTACACCGTAAACTACGACAAGGCGGGCAAATATCAGAGCATCGACACCTTCCTGTTTGACAAGATCGATCTGCTCGAAAAATTCCAGCCCGCGTTTTCGGGCGTGGCTATCGTCTGCGCGGCGCTGCTGCTCTGGAACAACCACCCGGAGCGCGAGTCTAAGCTCAAGGTATACGGCGATCCCAAGTATTGCCGCGCGATCAATTGGCTGCGTACCTTGATTATCGTTCCCTTTGTTTTGATGGTGCTGTGGCTGTTCGTCCACGCGCCTGTGCGTGTTTACGCTTAAATATTTGATTTTTTACCACTCAAGGGAGATGAACCTATGAAAGGCATTATTCTGGCGGGCGGCAAAGGCACGCGCCTCTATCCGATGACCAAGGTCGTCAGCAAGCAGCTTTTGCCCGTGTATGACAAGCCGCTGATCTATTATCCGCTTTCGATCCTTATGCTGTCGGAGATCACCGAGATACTGGTTATCTCAACGCCCGAGGACACACCGATCTACCGCGAACTGCTGGGCGACGGCTCCCGGCTGGGGATCTCGATCCAATACACCGTGCAGGAAAAGCCGCAGGGCTTGGCGCAGGCGTTCATTCTGGGCGAGGAATTTATCGGCGACGACAGCGTCTGCCTGATTCTGGGCGACAATGTGTTCTACGGTCAAAACTTTCCGAATATGCTGCTGCGCGTAAAGGACAACCTGCAGGGCGCTACCGTGTTCGGCTATCCCGTGATGAACCCCAAAGACTTCGGCGTGGTGGAGTTTGACAAAAACGGCAAGGTTATCTCCATCGAGGAAAAGCCGCAGAAGCCGAAATCGAATTACGCCGTTCCGGGACTCTATTTTTACGACAACAAGGTCATCGAATACGCCAAGAGCATAAAGCCCTCGGCGCGCGGTGAGCTTGAAATATCCTCTGTCAACAGCCTTTATCTCGAAAATGGCGAGCTGAACGTGATGCTGCTCGGCAGAGGCATGGCTTGGCTCGACACCGGCACACCCGGCGGCCTGCTAAAGGCGGCTGAATATGTGCAGACAATACAGTCCATGCAGGGGCTTTACATAAGCTGCATCGAGGAGATAGCGTGGCGCAAGGGCTACATCTCGGCAGATCAGCTCCGCAAGCTCGGCGAAGAGCTGAAAATGACCGAATACGGCCAGTATTTGATCGCGCTTGCAGACGCGAATAAATAACGGGAGGACAAAAAATGAAAAATGTACTTGTTACGGGCGGCGCGGGCTTCATCGGCTCCAATTTCGTCCATCATATGCTGAAAAACCATGATTACAACATTATCAATATCGACGCCCTGACCTACGCGGGCAACCTCGACAACCTCACCGACGTCGAAAACGATCCCCGCTACACCTTCATCAAGGCGGATATCCGCGACCGCGAGGCGCTGACCGGTATTTTTGAGAAATACGATATCGACACCGTGGTGAATTTCGCCGCTGAGAGCCATGTTGACCGCTCCATCACCGAGCCGGAGATCTTCCTCACCACCAACGTCATCGGTACCCAGACCCTTCTTGATGTGGCAAAGCGCTTTTGGAAGGTCGATCCCGACGACAAATATTCCCGCGAGTACAAGGACGGCGTTAAGTATCTTCAGGTTTCCACCGACGAGGTTTACGGCGCGCTGGGCAAGACCGGAATGTTTGAGGAAACGACTCCGCTTTCGCCCAACAGCCCCTATTCCGCCTCAAAGGCGAGCGCCGACATGGTGGTGCGCGCCTATCACGAGACCTTCGGAATGCCCGTCAACATCACCCGCTGCTCCAATAACTACGGCCCCTATCAGTTCCCCGAAAAGCTTATTCCGCTGATGATAAACAACTGCAAGGCTGAAAAGCCCCTGCCTGTTTACGGTGACGGAATGCAGATCCGCGACTGGCTGCACGTTTCCGACCACTGCAGCGCTATCGACACCGTGCTCCATAAGGGAAAGATCGGCGAGGTCTACAACATCGGCGGCAACAACGAAAAGGCGAACATCGAGATCGTCAAGCTGATAATCAAGACCCTCGGCAAGAGCGAGGATCTGATCGAGTATGTCAAGGATCGCCCCGGCCATGACCGCCGCTACGCGATCGACAACACCAAGATCACCACTCAGCTCGGCTGGGCGCCCGCCTATACCTTTGAGCAGGGCATCTCCGAGACCATCGAATGGTATCTCGCCAACGAGGCGTGGATGAACAAGATCACCTCCGGCGAATATATGAACTACTACGAGAAAATGTATTCCGTCTAAGGCTGATAAAAGGGCGTTCGAAAGGACGCTCTTTTTTAGTTGTCGGCAGTCGGTTGTCAGTTGTCGGTAAATGGTCGCTTCGCTCCGATTTGTAATGCCGCGGGTGTGGCTATAAGGCGCGGTTTCCTTAACTGTGTAGGGGCGGACCCGTGTGTCCGCCCTTATGCGGCAATGTCGTCAACTTAAGCAAATGATGAGGAGTTTTAGCGAAAGAAAGGCTCCCCTGCGTAAGGGGAGCCTTGGTGCGTAACCAAACCTTTCTGCGTTTAAGTTGACGGCTTTGCCTTTCAAGGGGAAATGTCGCGAAGCGAAAAAAGTTAATTACGCGAAGCGATAAAAACCCTCTTTACATTTTCAACCGTTTGTTGTATAATAAGGGTTACGGATTGTTAAAAAAATAACTCGGAGAGGGGATGACACAATGATCAGCGGCGCTGAAATTATGGTAAAATGTCTGGAAGCAGAGGGCGTTAAGGTCGTCTTTGGCTATCCCGGCGCCACCATTTGTCCGTTTTATGACAAGCTCTACGATTCCTCGATCCGCCATGTGCTGGTGCGTCAGGAGCAAAACGCGGCGCACGCGGCGAGCGGTTATTCGCGCTGCAGCGGGCTTCCCGGCGTTTGTGTCGCCACCTCGGGCCCCGGCGCTACCAACCTGATAACAGGAATCGCCACCGCTTACGCGGATTCCGTGCCCATGATCGCCATCACGGGTCAGGTCAGGAGCGACCTGCTGGGCAGAGACGTCTTTCAGGAGGCTGACATCACCGGCGCCTGCGAGCCGTTTGTAAAGCACAGCTACCTCGTAAGCAAAACCGAGGATCTGCCGCGCATCTTCAAGGAGGCGTTCCACATTGCCTCCACCGGCAGAAAAGGCCCCGTTTTGATCGATATCCCCATGGATATCCAGCTTCGCGAGGTCGAGAGCTTTGAATATCCCGAAAAAGTCAACATCATCGGCTACAAGCCAAACACGCGCGGCCACGCCGTTCAGGTAAAGCGCGCGGTCGAGGCGATAAGAGCCAGCCGCAGACCGCTTATCGTGTCCGGCGGCGGCGTGCTGTCCTCGGGCGTAAAGCCGAAATTTCAGGCGTTTGCCGACAAGACCCGCATACCCGTCATTTCCACGATGATGGGCATCGGCGTAATGCCCAGCGACCACGAGATGTATCTCGGAATGCTCGGCACCCACGGCAAGCCCGTTGCCAACCGCGCCCTTCACGACGCGGATCTGGTGATCGTCTGCGGCGCGCGTCTGGGTGACAGAGCGGTAGCCGCGCCCGACCAGATGAGTGAAAACACCAAGGTCATCCACATCGACATCGACCCCGCCGAGATCGGCAAAAACGTGAAAACCGAGATCCCGATCGTCGGCGATATGAAAAACGTGCTCAATATGCTCTATGACGAGATCGGCGATTACGTCGTGCCGAATCAGTGGCAGGAGACCGTCAAGGGCTGGAAAAAGAGCTTTTTCCGCACCCCGCCTAAGTTCGACGGCTTTGTGGAGCCGCGCGCCCTCGTCGCAAAGCTCAGCTCCATGCTTCGCAGCAAGGCGATCTTGGTCGCCGACGTCGGTCAAAACCAGATCTGGTGCGCCAACAACTTTATGATCCGCGACGGACGCTTTCTCACCACCGGCGGCATGGGTACGATGGGCTATTCCATCCCGGCTTCGGTCGGCGTAAAATTCGCCAGACCCACCCGCGATGTGGTCGTCGTCTGCGGCGACGGCAGCTTTCAGATGAGCATGAACGAGCTTGCGACCATCGTCGGCAACGACCTCGCCGTCAAGATCATCATCATGCGCAACCACCGCCTCGGCATGGTGCGCGAGCTGCAGGACTTCAATTACAACAAGCGCCACTCCGCGACGATTTTGCAGGGCGATCCCGATTTTGTGAAGATCGCCGAGGCTTACGGCATCGACTGCGCCGAGGCAAACTCCAACGAGGAAGCCGAGGAGATCCTGAGGTCGGTGGTCAAATCGGACAAGCCCTTCATCCTTGTCTGCAACGTCTATCCCGACACTCCGTCGATATGAGGTGAGGCTATGCAGTATACGTTATCAATTCTGGTCGAAAACCAAGCGGGCGTGCTCTCGAAGATCTCGGGCTTGTTTTCCCGCCGCGGCTTCAACATCGACTCTCTCGCCGTCGGCGTGACCAATAACCCTGAGGTTTCCCGTATCACCATCGTAGCAAACGGCGATGAATATGTTGTGGAGCAGCTTGAAAAGCAGCTTAACAAGGTCATTCCCGTCATCAAGGTCAAGCGCCTTGCCGACGGTGAGTTCATTTCGCGTGAGCTGATCCTGATAAAGGTGCATTGCGCCGCCTCAAAGCGCGCCGAGATCATCAAGACCGCAGAGATCATGCAGGCGAAGATCGTCGACGTCGCTCCGAGCTGCGTCACGGTGGAATACTGCGAATGTACCAACCGCGTTGAAACGCTGATCGATCTGCTCAAGCCCTACGGCATCCGCGAGATCGTGCGCACCGGCACCATTGCCATCGACCGAGGCGCAAGCGCGCTTTCGGTCTGACCGCCAAACAAGCATTACAGTGTTAAGGGAAAAGAGTTCGGAGTTAAGGGTTTTACGCGCGTTTTCAAAGGAGAACCCTCAACTCTCAACTCTCAGCTCTTAGCTCTTATAAAAAGTAGGAGGATTTCAAAATGAAAGACTACAAGGAAAACATGACAGCACCCATTTATTATCAGAGCGATTGCAATCTTTCGCTGCTCGACGGCAAAACGATCGCTATCATCGGCTACGGCAGCCAGGGTCACGCTCACGCGCTGAACCTTAAGGAAAGCGGCTGCAACGTCATCATCGGTCTTTACAAGGGCAGCAAGTCCTGGGCAAAGGCTGAGGCGCAGGGCTTTGAGGTGTTCACCGCCGCAGAAGCCGCAAAGAAAGCCGATATTATTATGATTCTCATCAACGACGAGAAGCAGGCGGCTATGTACAAGGCTGACATCGAGCCCAACCTCGAAGCGGGCAATATGCTGATGTTCGCTCACGGCTTCGCTATCCACTTCGGTCAGATCGTGCCTCCGGCAGACGTCGACGTTACCATGATCGCGCCCAAGGGTCCCGGACACACCGTTCGCTCCGAGTATCAGGCGGGCAAGGGCGTTCCCTGCCTCGTAGCCGTTTATCAGGACGCTACCGGTCAGGCTAAGGAGAAGGCTCTGGCTTACGCTCTCGGAATCGGCGGCGCAAGAGCCGGCGTTCTCGAAACCACCTTCCGCACCGAGACCGAGACCGACCTCTTCGGTGAGCAGGCTGTTCTCTGCGGCGGCGTTTGCGCTCTTATGCAGGCGGGCTTTGAGACCCTCTGCGAGGCGGGCTACGATCCCAGAAACGCTTACTTTGAGTGCATCCACGAGATGAAGCTCATCGTTGACCTCATCTATCAGTCCGGCTTCGCGGGCATGAGATATTCCATCTCCAACACCGCTGAGTACGGCGACTACATCACCGGTCCCAAGATCATCACCGAGGACACCAAGAAGGCTATGAAGCAGATCCTCGCAAACATTCAGGACGGCTCCTTTGCAAAGGACTTCCTCCTCGATATGTCCGCTGCGGGCGGTCAGGCTCACTTCCGCGCAATGCGCAAGCTTGCTGCCGAAGCTCCTGCCGAGACCATCGGCAAGGAAGTCAGAAAGCTCTACAGCTGGTCTGACGAGGACAAGCTTATCAACAACTGATAACAAACGATACGGCAGGGGTGTGCGTCGCACACCCCTGTCTTTAAAGGTGACTTATGGATAAAAAAATGCTCGAACGCATCAACGAGCTGGCAAAAAAGAAAAAAACGGTCGGTTTGACGCCCGCTGAGCAGGAGGAGCAGAAAAAGCTCTACAAAATCTACCTCGGCGAGATCCGCGCCCAGTTTTCGCAGACCCTTGACGAAGTCAGCGTTGAAAAAGAGGACGGCAGTGTGGTGCCGTTCAAGGAAGCGTATAAAAAAAAGAAGGACGAATAGCTTCGGCTGTTCGTTTTTTTATTGACAAAAGGATTTTTATATGCTATACTTAAAACAACACATGAACACATATACATATGTACAAATATGAGGTGATATAAATGGACGCGGAAAACAAGATCGATATCGAAATGCTGTTTGAGCTTGCCGATCTGTTCAAGGTGTTCGGCGATTCAACGCGGCTGCGCATCATGGTGAAGCTCTCCGACGATGAAATGTCGGTGTCCGACATCGCCGACGCGCTGAAAATGGAGCAAAGCACCATCTCGCACCAATTGCGCGTGCTGAGGCAGAACAAGCTGGTGCGGGTTCGCCGCGACGGCAAGCAGATGTATTACGCGCTTGACGACGATCATGTGAAAAAAATCATCGAAATGGGCGTTGACCATATTCTGGAGTGACGGCTATGAAGCAGACTTTGTTGTTTGAAAATCTGACCTGCGCGCACTGCGCGTCAAAAATCGAACAGAAAATCGCCGCCACCGAGGGCTATGAGGCGGTAAGCTTCAATTTCGCGACCAAGCGGCTTCAATTCAACAGCGAAAAAACCGATTGCCGCGAAGAGATACAAGCGATCTGCGACTCGATAGAGGACGGCGTGAGGGTCGTTCTGCCCGAAGCGCACCGTGAACACAGCTATCACCACGATCACGAGCACTGCGATCACCATGACCATGACCACTGCGATCACCACGACCACGACCATGACCATGACCACAGCCATCACCATGACCACGGCGAAAAAAGCAAAGCCAAAACCGCCCTGCTGATCGTCGCCGCGGCTCTCGGGCTTATCGCCTTAGTGCTGCATTTGGCGTGGCACGGCGACGCCGCTCATTGGACGGTGTTCGCGCTCAGCCTTGTTGCCGCGCTCTGCGCCGGCTACGACGTGTTCCTCAAGGGCGTGAAAAATGCCTTCCGCCTGCGGATAGAGGAGACAGTGCTGATAACCGTCGCCGTTATCGCCGCGTTTTTCCTCGGCGAGTTTGTTGAGGCGGCGATGGTGACCATCCTCTTTTCCGTCGGCGAGTTCATCGAGGATCTTGCGGTGGGAAAGAGCCGCCGCGACATAGAGTCTGCGCCGCCGGACAGGTCGCCGTAGGCTCGACCGTTCTGGTGAAGCCGCATGAACGCGTGCCGCTCGACGGAGTTATCGTTGAGGGCGACTCCACGCTCGACCTTTCGGCGCTGACGGGCGAAAGCCTGCCGCAAAGCGTCTCCGCAGGCAGCGAGGTGCTCAGCGGCTCCATGAACGGAGAAGGGCTGCTCAAGCTCAAAACGACCAAGGCGTTCGGCGACAGCACCGCGACGCGTATCCTCCGTTTGGTTGAGGACGCTGCCGCGCAGAAGGGACAGCGCGAAAAATTCATCACGCGCTTCGCCAATGTATATACACCGATCGTTGTTGCGCTTGCGGTGCTCATCGCCGTGCTGCCGCCGCTGCTGGGCTTCGGCAGCTTCCAAGGCTGGCTTTACAAGGCTCTGATAGTGCTGGTGGCAAGCTGTCCGTGCGCGATCGTGATCTCTGTGCCGCTCTCCTACTTTTCCGGCATCGGCGCAGGCTCGCGCATGGGCGTGCTGATAAAGGGCGGCAGGTATCTTGAGGCGCTTGCCAAGGCTGACTGCTTCGCCTTTGACAAGACCGGCACCCTCACCATCGGCAGGATATCGGTGACGAAGGTACACGCCTTCGGCGGCTGCGGTGAGGATGAGATATTAAAGTTAGCGGCGGCGTGCGAAAAATATTCCTCACACCCGATCGCGCAGGCGATCAGGGAGCGCGCCGGCGAATCCTGCCTTGAACTGACAGATCACCGCGAGATCGCGGGCTGCGGCACCTCGGCGGTGTATCGCGGAAAAACCGTCGCCTGCGGCAATTCCGAGCTGATAGGCGGAGAAGTTCCGCGTGAGCTGCAAAACAAAAACGCCGTCTATCTTGTGACGGACGGCAAACTGACAGGCGCGATCGAGATCAGCGACACCCTGCGCACGGAGTCAAAGGACATTCTGCGCGAGCTAAAGGCGCTGGGCGTCAAAACACTGCTGATGCTGACGGGCGACAGCCGCCGGAACGCCGAGGCGGCGGCGCGCGAGCTGGGCGAAATCGACGTGCGCGGCGGTCTGATGCCGCAGGATAAGCTTCGGGTCATAGGCGAGGCGCAGGAAAGCGGCAGAACGGTCTGCTTTGTAGGCGACGGCATCAACGACGCGCCCGTATTGAGCAAAAGCGACTGCGGCATTGCCATGGGGCTCGGCAGCGAGGCGGCGATCGAGGCCGCAGACGTTGTGCTTTCCTCCGGCGACCTGACCGCGCTGCCAAACGCGGTGCGTCTTGCGCGAAAAACCATGCGCACCATCCGCACCAACATTATCTTTGCCCTTGCTGTCAAGGCGGCGGTCATTGTGCTGGCGTTTTTCGGCTTGGCTCAAATGTGGATGTCCGTCCTCGCCGACACCGGCGTAAGCGTCATTTGCGTGCTCTACACCGCGCGGCTGCTCAGGATAAAATAGTACATTCAAACAGCAAAACCCCGTCAGGGCTTTATTGCCCGGGCGGGGTCGCATTGTTTTACGAGATTATTATTCCGGTATCACGGCTCCGCGTGGTCGGGACCGTGACCGCTGTAGCCGTCAAAAACGTCATCGCTGTCATAATCCTCGTCCTCGCCGCCGATATCGTCCTCGTCGGTATCCTCGTCGTCATCGCCTTCGTCGTCGTCGCCGTAAACGTCGTTGAAGTCCTCGGAGTCAAACACCAGAGCGCCGTCCGCGGAAACCATCAGCTCATAGGTGTTGCCGAACGCCGAGACCTCAACAAAGCAGTAGCTTATGCCGTCAGGCATCGTTTCAACCGAGAGCAGGGTGACGGTGTCGCCGTTGGCAGCGTTTGCGCCGACGTAACTCAGCGCAGCCTGCTGCACGGCTTCGCTCAGCGCGCTGCTTTCCTCGGTCGCTGCCGGGACACTGCTGTCGCCTGACGCCGATGACGACGGAGAGATGGGCGCAGCGCTTGAGGGCTGCACCAATACTGCGCCGCTGTCGCCGGCGGAGGATTGGACTGAGGGCTGAGAAGCCGCAACAGAGCTTTTTTTCGAGGAGCAGCCCGTTGCCGCCGCTGCTGCCAACGCTAAAACGGTCAATAACAAAAACAATCTTTTCATAAAAAACACTCCCAACAAATGCTACCAACAGCATAGCATGTTTTCGCGTTTTTTTCAATAGAGATCGAAAATATTTCTAATATGTAATAATATCGGGTCGGAATAAAAGAGAGCGCCTGCCGTTTTGACAGTGCGCTCTTTTTCTTATACTATTATTACAAAAATGTATGCTCACTTCTGGCGATAACGTCAAGCTGCTGCTCGCGGGTGAGGTCGATGAACTTCACAGCGTAGCCCGACACACGGATCGTGAAGTTTGCATATTCGGGCTTTTCGGGATGCTCCATGCAGTCCTTCAGCTTGTCCACGCCGAAGACGTTGACATTCAGGTGGTGCGCACCCTGATCAAAGTAGCCGTCGAGGATATGGCAGAGGTTGTCGACGCGCTCGTCGTCGTTGTGACCGAGAGCGTTGGGGCTGATGGTCTGGGTGTTGGAGATGCCGTCGAGCGCGAACTCATAGGGCAGCTTGGCGACCGAGTTGAGCGACGCCAGCAGTCCGTTCTTCTCGGCGCCGTAGGCGGGGTTCGCGCCGGGCGCAAACGGAGCGCCGGCTCTTCTGCCGTCCGGGGTCGCGCCTGTAGCCTTGCCGTAGACCACGTTTGAGGTGATGGTCAGGATAGAGGTGGTCGGCTCACTGTCGCGGTAGGTGTGGTGCTCACGCACCTTCTTCATAAACGCTTTCAGCAGCCAGACCGCGATCTCGTCGGCGCGCTCGTCGTCGTTGCCGTAGCGCGGGAAGTCGCCCTCGATCTCATAGTATTGTATCAGGTTCTTTTCGTTGCGGATGGGCTTGACCTTGGCGTATTTTATCGCGCTGAGTGAATCGACAACGTGCGAGAAGCCCGCGATGCCGGTCGCGAAGGTGCGGCGGGTGTAGGTGTCGATCAGCGCCATCTCAGCCGCCTCGTAGTAATACTTGTCGTGCATATAGTGGATGAGGTTGAGGGTGTTGACATACAGCTCCACCAGCCAGCTCATCATGGTGTTGAACTTGTCCATAACCTCGTCGTAGTCGAGATATTCCGAGGTCACGGGCTGGATCGCGGGACCCACCTGCTCGCAGGTCTTGAGGTCGATGCCGCCGTTGAGCGCGTAGTTGAGGCATTTTGCCAGATTGGCGCGCGCGCCGAAGAACTGTATCTCCTTGCCGGTCTGGGTGGCGGAAACGCAGCAGCAGATGCTGTAGTCGTCGCCCCACACCGGACGCATCACGTCGTCGTTCTCATACTGTATAGAAGAGGTGTTGACCGATATCCTCGCGGCATATTTCTTGAAGGCCTCGGGAAGTCTGGACGACCAGAGCACCGTGAGGTTCGGCTCGGGAGCGGGACCCATGTTTTCAAGGGTGTGCAGGAAGCGGAAGTCGTTTTTGGTGACCATGTGCCTGCCGTCCATGCCGATTCCCGCCATCTCGAGCGTGACCCATACGGGGTCGCCCGAGAACAGCTCATTATAGGAAGGGATGCGCGCGAACTTGACCATGCGGAATTTCAGCACCAGATGGTCGATCAGCTCCTGAGCCTGCGCTTCGGTCAGGGTGCCTTCCTCAAGATCGCGGTTGATATAGATGTCAAGGAAGGTGGAGATCCTGCCGACGCTCATTGCCGCGCCGTTTTGGGTCTTGATCGCAGCCAGATAGCCGAAGTAGAGCCACTGCACTGCCTCCTTGGCGTTCTTGGCGGGCTTGGAGATGTCGAAGCCGTAGATCGCCGCCATCGCCTTCATGCCCTTCAGGGCGCGGATCTGCTCGGCGATCTCCTCTCTCAGGCGGATATGCTTTTCGCTCATGTTCCTGCCGCCGCAGTAGAACAGATCCTTTTCCTTCATTTTTATCAGGTAGTCAAGACCGTAGAGCGCCACGCGGCGGTAGTCGCCGACGATCCTGCCTCTGCCGTAGGTATCGGGCAGACCTGTGATGATGTGATTATGGCGCGCCTTTTTCATTTCGGGCGTGTAGGCGTCAAAGACCGCCTGATTGTGGGTCTTATGGTAATCGGTGAAGATCTTCACCAGCTCGGGGTTGACCTTATAGCCGTAAGTAGACGCCGCCTGATCCGCCATCTTTATGCCGCCGTAGGGCATAAAAGCGCGCTTAAGGGGCTTGTCGGTCTGCAAGCCGACGATCTGCTCCAGATCCTTAAGGTTTTCGTCGATATAACCGGGACCGTAGGCGGTCAGGGACGACACGACCTCGGTCTCACATTCCAGCACGCCGCCCTTTTCGCGTTCTTCCTTTTGCAGCTCCTGCAGGCGCGCCCACAATCTGTCGGTCGCCTCGGTGGGAGAAGCCAAAAAGCTTTCGTCGCCGTCATACATCGTGTAGTTGTTCTGGATAAATTCGCGGACGTTGATATCTTCTTTCCATTTTCTGCCGATAAATCCGCGCCAAGCGTTGTCGATGATCTCGTCGGGAATACAAACTCTCATAAAACCTGCTCCTTTTCACACAATATCTTTTCGGCGTTTTTGACGCGTTCCGCGCTCGGCGGCTGCACGTCGTCCAATGTATAATCCAAGCCCAGCGCTTTCCATTTATAAGCGCCAAGCGAGTGGTAGGGCAGCACCTCGACCCTTTGCACGTTGCTTAGCGTGTCGATAAAGGCGCGGGTGCGGCGCAGAAAATCGTCGTTGTCGGTGATCCCCGGCACCAAAACCTGCCTGATCCACACCGGGTTTCCGTTTTCCGATAAAAACCGCAGCATATCTAAAATATTTTCGTTGGAATGCCCTGTCAGCCTGCGATGTTCGCCGCTGTCGATGTGCTTTATGTCGACTATGAACAGGTCGACCAGCCGCGCCAGCTCACGGAATTTTGAGAAGAACGGCTCTTTTCGCGAAAACGGCTGACCTGAGGTGTCGACGCAGAGGCTTATCCCGCGTTGCTTTGCCTTTTTCGCAAGCTCCAGAAGAAAATCGATCTGCATCAGCGGTTCGCCGCCGCTGACGGTAACGCCGCCGTTTTTGCCCCAATAGGAGCGGTATCGCTGCGCGCGGTCGAGCAGCTCGTCGGCGGTCATTAGGTTGTCGGTGTCGGTGCGCCATGTGTCCGCGTTGTGGCAGTAGCGGCAGCGCATGGGGCAGCCCTGCAAGAAGATCAGGAACCGAACTCCGGGGCCGTCTACGGAGCCGAAGGATTCCAAGGAATGGATCTTTCCCTTTATCATAGGCTTTCTCCGAGGAATAAATATGGGTTTCACGCCGCGTATCTGTGACCGCGGCGTCACTCTGCTACAGCCTATTATACACAAAAAATCCCCTCGGGTAAAGCCCGAGAGGAGCCAAATTTCCGGCGGTAAAAACTGAGATTTTTGGATGGTTTTTTCGGAGTCGGGAGTGGGGAGCCGGTTATCGGCAGTCAGCAGTCGGTTGTGAGTTTAGCAGGGCAGTCTTGACCGTGCAGTGGATAGTGAATCAAAGGTCAGGCGCTCAACCTGCGGTCAGGGTACGGCTGTGCCCGGACACCCTCAGTCCCCCTGTTAGGGGGCAGAAACAAGACCTGACCCTACGGTTTGTAAACCAATAACCGAAAGCTAACGGATCGCTTTTTTATACTCCGCCTTGTGCGCGTCGTCATAGACCTTGCAGGGCGTGTTCAGGTCGAGATAGGCTATGTCGTGGTGAGGCTTCTGCTCGCTCTCGGGCGGCGGCGTCATATAGTCGCCGAAAACGGTTTCCAGATATTCCCTGTAGCCCTTGGCTACGGGCAGCTCGATGCCCTCGAAGGTCACATGGTCTACGCCCTCATAAATGTGCTTCGGAAAGCGTATTTTCATCCAGTGCGGACCCGCGCAAAGCTCGGTCAGGTCGTCGTTTTCCTCGATACGGTACTTGGTCATCTGCTTTTCCGCGGTGCGCCACAGCTTTCTGCGGAGCTTTTGGCTTCGGAATATCCCCAGCAATATTTTGCTGCCGAGCGCTATGATGCCGCCGTGGTTTTCGGGCACCACCTGAGCGAGGAACAGCGAGTACATTATCGCGTGAAAATACTGCATTTTTCGGGCGAATCTGCCGTTTGGCGCGACATCGAGCGGGAACACGTCGAGCACAAGCCCGTGCGGGATGTCGACGTCGGTCTGGTTCGCCTTCACCATGGTGCAGGAGGTGTCGGTAACGGTGGCGAAGATATTGCCCGTGAACATCTCGTCGTCGGTTTTGAGCAGGCGGAACCTGCCGTCGGGATACTGCTCCTTCCACAGCTTGCAGAGCATTTCATAATCCGGGCGCGGCAGCAGCAGGTCGATGTCGTCGTCCCACGGTATAAAGCCGCCGTGACGCAGCGCGCCGATAAGACCGCCGCCGAACAGGAAAAAGGTTATCCCGTTTTTTTCGCAAAAATCCTTGAAAAAGCGCAGCATATCCAGCTGCTTTAGCTGCAGTTCTCTCAGAAGCTCGGGCGTGAGCTTCATGTTTTCATTTTCCATATTTTCCTCAATGATATGTTTTTGGCTTACCCTGATGACCGCAAAAGACATCGCGGCATCCTGAGTTATATAATCCGTGTTGTTCTCGGCGGCAGCACAGACTGTAGCAGATGTAGCAGATAAATATGTTGATTTTTATATATTTCCCTTTTATAGAGTTTAATGTTTTTATCTGCTACATCTGCTACAAATCAGCTAATCATTTAAAAATCAAAAAACAAATGCCCATCAGCAGCGGCTGGTGCAGCATATAGATCGGGAGCGAATATTTTCCGCAAAAATCCAGTATCGGCACTCCTCGTTTGAACAGGCGCGTCAAATCGAGCTTTTCGAGCGCCCTCCACGCGAAAAAGCCGCAGACATACAAAAACAGCCACGGCAGCAGCGGAAAGTAATCGGAGGAGTAAAAGCTTTTGTCCGGGAGTCCGAGCAGCGCAAGCGGCATAAAGCAATAAAGCTCCTTCGGCAGCTCGATAAGCTTTGCGCCGAAGAACCCGAGATATCCCTGCGGCAGACCGTAGAAAAACGCGAACAGCAGCAGACACACGCCCGCTCCCGCAAAGGGCTCGGCTCTCTCCAAAAGTCTTCGGGCTGCCTGCGTCAGTATCATGCACAGACCTATGCAGGTCAGCACGCCGAAAAGTATGATTTCCTCCGGGATGACCAGCCGGGTGACCAGCGAGATCAGCGCGCCGCAGGCGCTTACGGTCAGTCCGCGGCGATAGGCGCGGCGCGAGAAATTCAGCGAAATACCCGAGATAAGCATGAACGAGAAGCAAATGTATCGTTCCCACGCGACCGTCGCCGGGTAAAACGCCCAGCGCTCATCCATGCCGAATATCATAAAAACATTATAGCACAAATGGAACGCGATCATGTTCACCAGCGCCAGCCCTCGCAGGCTGTCTATCAGGCAAAAGCGCTCCTTTTTCACAGCTTGCCGTCTCTCCATCGCAGCTCCGTATTCTCCGCGACCTTGTGCTTGACCTCATCAATGCGCTGCTGATAGTCGCTGTTTTTGATTTTGCGCTGCCAGAAGGGTATTTCTATCAATCCCACGATCGTGCCGATGCCGTAGGCGACGTGCAGCAGCGGGAATATCAGCGGCAGCAGCAAAAACTGCCAGTGGATGTTTTTGAGCGTACAGCAGCTTACGGAGTTGACAAAGTCGAACATGCCGTAAAGCACCAGCAGCACCTTCAGCGGAAGTCCGAAGCCGAACACCGCCATAACTATGCTGACGGCAAGCGCCATCACGAACAAAAACGGCGCGAAATGGAAGTAAGACAGGCACCCCGGACACTGCGACAGCGTCAGACCTATCCATTTGCCGTTTCCGTATTTTTGCTTGACCATGTGCTTTAGCGTGTTGCGCGAGTGTTGGTATGAGATAATGTCGGGGCAGCAGCACATTTTATAGCCTGCCTGACGAATACGGTAGTGGAACTCATTGTCCTCTGTTCTGCCAAGCTCCACGTTGAAGCCGCCGACCTTCTGTATCACCTCGCGGCGGTACGCTGCGTGGAAAAGGCTGTCCATATATTCCTTTTCGGTTGACGGACGGCGATAGCCCGCGATCGAGCTGCCGAAAAGCGAGTCCTCAGCTGCCAGCAGCGTGAGCTTCCACGAGCTGACGTTGGAGCTTATGTTCGGTCTGCCGCCGCCGACCACGTCCTCACCGATGCGCAGGTTATAGACATTGCGCGAGATGAAGTTGCGCGGTATGCGGGCGTGAGCGTCCACGCGGATCACCACGTCGCCGGTAAACACCATCAGCGCCTCGTTCCACGAATACGCCTGATTGCGCTTGGGGCAGCGGACGATCTTGACGTCGCGAAAGCCGTAATCCGTGTTTTTGAAGCGCTCCATTTTTTCATAGGTGCCGTCGGTGGACATGCTGTCCACAAACACGATCTCTATTTTATTGTGCGGATATTCCTGCAGCGCGATGTCGCCGAAGAGTCCGTCTATAGCGTCCACCTCGTTGTAGGCTATCATACAAAGCGAAACTATCATTCTGCGATACCTCGGTTTTCCTCCAGTTCAAACAGCCATTTTGCGGACTGAATGGACGTTACGGCAAAATAAGGGATGACATACAGCGCGGGCAGCACAAAAAAGCAGAGCGCGGCCCAGCCCGCGAAGCTGAAAACGAGCCTGAGCGTTTTTCCGAGGTTACGCGCCGAAAACGCGATCATCAGGAACACGCAGTGCTCTATGGGTATGTTTTCGTTCAGCGCGTAAGCCGCCAGCGGATAATGTACGAATACGGCGAGTATCGGCACGCAGATCAGCGCGGCGACGATGCCCGTCAGCGCCGGAAACAGGTTGGCGCCGTATTCCCACGCCGGAAGCTGCTCCGCAAGCACTGTGCCGGCATATTCGCCCGCCGCCATTATCGCCGCGCAGGGCGTCAAATACAGCAGCAGGATCATATCGATCACCAGCGTTTTAGAATATCGGTGAACGGTGCCGAAGAAGAAAAAGAGCTCGTTCGCGCAGCACTGCCTGCCGCGCGCGACGCTTGCCGCCATGCGCAGACAGCCGTTGAACAGCGGCGAAAGCAGCATGAGCGCGGCGCCGTAGCAGAATTTCACGATGATATGACCCGGCGATTGAGGGGCGGTGCCGAGAACGCCGTTGCTTTCCAGCAGAAAAACGGTCGTGATATTGAGATAATTAAGCAGCAAAGCGGTGAGAAGCACTGCGCCCGCCGCCGCGATCAGCGTAACGGCGTTGCCTTTCAGCGCTTCCCGAGCCTGCCGTTTGATGATTTTTTCAGGAGACATAGTTTTTAGTAGTCAGTTGTCAGTAGTCAGTTGTCAGTTGTTCAGTTGTCAGTAGTCAGTAGTTAGTAGTCAGTTATGAGTTGTAAGTTGTGAGTTGTAAGTTGTGAGTTGTAAGTTGTGAGTTGTAAGTTGTGAGTTGTAAGTTGGGAGTTGTAAGTTGTGAGTTGTAAGTTGGGAGTTGTAAGTTGTGAGTTGTCGGTAGTCAGTTGTGAGTTATAAACTAACTGACAACCTACAACCAATCACGAATTACGCATTGAAAAGGCGATACATCGCCTCAAGGCAGATCTGAGCGTGCTTAAAGAAGTTTTCCTTGTCGATGCTCTCGTCCGCGTTGTGCATATTGATGGGGTCGCCCGAGAAATGCGGTCCGAAGGCGACGCCTTTGCCGCCCAGCCTTCTCGCGTAGGTGCCGCCGCCGGTGGCGTAAAGCGTGGGCTGTTCGCCGGTCACCGCCTCATAGGCGGCGCTGAGCTCGCGGATCAGCGGAGAATCCTTTTCCACATAAAGCGGTCTGTCGTGGTGGACCACGTCGACCTTAAGCCCGCTGTATTCCGCCACAGCCTTGAACTGGCGCAGCACAAAGTCGCCGTTGACCGTCACGGGGTAGCGGATATCGAAATACGCCTCGGCTGTGTCGCCCTCGATGTGGACTATGCCCAGATTCACCGTCAGAGCGCCCGAAACGCTGTCGCTCATTTTCAGCCCGAGCGACCTGCCGTTGGTTTCGCAGTTGAGCGCGTAGTCGATAAAGGAGCAGAGCTGTCCGATATCATGCACGTCATAGGCGTTGGTCACCAGATCGATAAGCAGGGAAGCGGCGTTTTTGCCGTTCTGAGGCTCACAGGCGTGCGACGCCTTGCCGCGGCTGATTATCATAAGCCCGTCAATGGTGTAGTTGAACTCAAAATTGCCCTTGCCGGCGTCCGCAAGGCGCATCAAAAGCTGCTCGTCATATCCCGAGGAGTCGAGCATGACATATGCCAGATCGGGAACGGCGTTGACCGCCTTTCCCGCGTGGAACTGCGACAGCACCTTTGCCTCATTAAAGGGGCTGCTGACCCTGAGCTGCAAAATGCCCTTTTCGGCAAAGCAGATGCCGTAGTCGCTGTCCGGAGTGAACGCCATGTCGGGCAGCGGCATTTTTTCAAAATAGCCCGCCATATCGCGCATGCCCGTTTCCTCCGACGAGCCGAAGATGGCGCGCAGGGTGTTTTTGCCCTCAACGCCGTGCTCCTTAAGCGCGCGCAGGCAATACAGGTTGATAAGTGCGGCGCCCTTGTCGTCGGCGATACCTCTGCCGTATAGCCTGCCGTCGCGCTCGGTCAGCTTGAACGGTATAACGCTCCAGTTGTTGCCCGCGGGCACTACGTCGACGTGCGACAGCACGCCGCAGAGCTTGCCGCCTTCTCCGAGCTGGATATGCACGCTTTGGTCGGTCACCATCTCATAATCGAGTCCGAAATCCTGCGCGCGGCGCAGCAAAAACGCCAGCGCTCGCTCACATTCCTCGTTTTTTGCGCCGTCGATAGACTCAATGCCGAGCAGATAATCAAGATCCTTCAGCAGTTCGTCCTTGTATTGCAGTATTTTATCTCCGAATAACATAAAAATTACCTCTTTGCAGTATTACATTCGAAATCAAGCGGGCGGTGTCACGCGGCGCGTGAAGCCTTTTTCTTTTTGATGCGCAGAAAAACCAGCACGCCGAGATAAACGGCGTAGCCTGCGGCGGCGCAGATGCTGATGACGCAGCCGGTTTTCCAGCCCGGGGTCTCATAGGTAAAAACGATCTTGCTTTCGCCCTTCGGCACGCGCACAGCCATGAATCCGAAGCTGACCTTTTCAATATCGACCGCCTCTCCGTTCACCGAGGCGGAAAATCCGCTGCTGTAGGGAACGCTGAAAAACAGCAGCGTGTCCTTGTCGCCCTTGTTGTCAAAGGTCGCCTCAAAGCCGGTGCCGGTGTAGTCGAAGGACGAGCAGGAATTATCTCTCAGCAGCTTGCTCTGCTCCGTTAACTGCTTTGAGCCGTAGGTGTATTTATCGACCTCGCTCGAAAAGCTTCTCGGGTTGCCGCCGTAGAGCAGATAGTACGGCTTGTCGTAGTAGCCGGTGATATCGGCGTATTTTTTCATCTGATCGCGCGTCAGCACCATGGCGTTAAGGATCGCCTCGGTGCGGCTTGCGCCCTTGACGCGGTCAAACTCCTCCTCGGTGACATAAGACGGAAAGCTAAAGCCCATCGGCACATAGTTTTCGTTTTCGTAAATATTGAAGCCGTTACATTCCTTAAGCAGCTTGAAGCCCGGCATTTTCGGCTTGCCGTTTTTGTCCGTGAAGCACTCGTCAAGCCCGGGGTCGTTGCTGTCGAGCAGGTCGTCAAAATAGTATTTGCAGCTCAGCAGCGTGCGCAGTCCGTAGGCGGTGAAATTTGGGCGCGAGGCGACGTCGCGCGTGATGTTCATTTTATCATAGAACTGCATGATCGAGGTATTGACAGAGCTTTGGAAGCAGTTGATGCTCGGTATCTTCCAATACATCGAGGTGTTGTCGACCGCCTCGTAAAAGTCGCTGCGCACATTTTCAAGGTCGTCGATCTCGATCTTGTCGCGCGCGTTGACGATATGCGTCTTTATGCTGTCGGTGCTGCTGCTGACAAACACGCCGTGTCCGATGATAAGCAGCGATGACAGCAGCGCCACGCCGAGCGTGCAGGCGACGGTCGCCGCGTAAAAGCCGCGCTTGCGCCACAGCTTTTTGTAGATCAGCGCGAACACCAGCAGGCTGAGCATCGCCATCAGCGCGTATATCCAGAATTTTTCATAGGATTGCTTGGGCTGCACGCCTATGCTGTATTCCTTTACGCCGTCGTTCTCGGTTTTATTGGGCATCGCGCCGATCAGCACTATCGCGCCGACGGTCAGACCTGTCGACCAGATAAAGGCGCGGTTCCAGTCCGCCTCCCCGTCGTCCATGGCGCGCACGGTGGCGAGGGTGAACATCAGCACGAGCATATAAAACCAGCGGGCGTAGTAGATGGAGCTGTTCATCATCTGGAACATGCTGTTGAGCACCGGCACCATGGCGAACAGCATCAGCAGCACGATCAGCTTCTTGAGCCAGTCGCGCTTTTTGAGCTGCAGATAGGCTATCACGCCCGTGACGCTGAACAGCGGCAGCCAGCCGGCGACCGACGCCCATTTGCAGTTTGAGTCGGGCGTGAACACGGGCATGGCGGGCAGGTCGGCGGGGAAAAGGAAGCTGAGAATGATAAGCCAGTATTTTTGCTCGCGCGGATATGCCAGCGAATCCCAGCCGTTCGGCAGCTCCTCAAGCCTCGGGTTGCCCATCAGCCCCAAAACGCTGGGCAGCAGCACGAACGCCGTGGCGCAGAAGCCCAAGACGACCTCCAACGCCAAAACAAGAAATTCCTTGATGCGGAATCGGTAGGTTTTTGTGAAGCAGAGCATCAAAAAATACATCAGCACAAACAAAACCTGACCGGTGAAGAAGTAGTAGTTGACCACACACGCGCCGAACACCGCCACCGCGAAAATGCCGCGGCGTTTGTCGAACAGGAAGGAATCCAGCGCCGCAAGCAGCAGCGGGAACGCGATCATCGGCTCGTGAAAGTGGAAGAAAAACACATTATAGATAGAAAAGCCCGAAAAAGCGTAGAGCAGACCGCCCAGCACCGCCAAGCTCGGCAGCTTGACATACCGCTTCAGATAGATGAAGGCGGCGCTTGCCGCGCAGGCGAATTTCAGTATCATCAGCGGACCGATCAGGTTGGGGACGAACTCGTTGGGGAACGGTATGGTCACCCAGAAAAACGGGCTCGCCATCATATAGAAGCTGTAGCTCGCGAGGCTGTCGGTGCCGAGGTCGGTAAGGTGGTTCCAGCCTAAGCTGCCGTCGCGCACCAGACCGTGCATCATCTGGTAAAACGGGATCTCCTGCACGTTGAAGTCGCCGTAGTAATAGAACACGCCGCCGTTGATGATGATAAAGGGAACAAACAGCGCGGCTGCCGTGCCGAGGGCAAGCAAAAAGGTTATGAGAAGATAGTGCCTGCTTTTTTTCGGCGTCAGGCGGTTTATGATTGACGGCATTTCTTATCTCCGTTTCGGTTTGATCTATGGCTTTATATTTGCGGAAAAAGGGCTTTATGCACCGCGAAACGCAAAAATTCTTTGACTTTTTGCGGCGGACATAGTATAGTTATTATACATTATAACACACTATCTTTCAATTTGCAATTTAAACGGGAGAAAAAATATGAAACAATCGCATTTTTACGCCATGATGGCGCGCATGAAATACATAAACCGCTGGGGTTTGATGAATAATACCAAATATGAGAACATCAGCGAGCACAGCCAGCAGGTGGCGGTTTTGGCGCACTGCCTGATTTTGATACACAACAAGCGCTTCGGCGGCAAGCTTGACCCGGAGCGTGCGGCGCTGCTGGCGGTTTTCCACGACGCCACCGAGATCATCACCGGCGATATGCCCACGCCCATCAAATACGCCAATCCCGAGATCCGCGACGTTTACCGGCAGGTCGAGCGATCCGCCGCCGACAGGCTGCTCGGCATGCTGCCCGAGGATTTCCGCGACGAATACCGCGATATCATGCTGTTCGAGGGCGACCGCGACCGCGAGCTCGAGGTGTTCGTTAAGGCAGCGGACAGGTTTTCCGCGCTGATAAAGTGCGTGGAGGAAATGCGCATGGGCAATGACGAATTTCGCAAGGCAAAGGAAACCATCGAGCGCTCCATCCATGAAATGTACCTGCCGGAGGCAGAGGTCTTTTTCGAGGAATTCCTGCCCTCCTTCTCACTCGCCCTCGACGAACTCTGAGGAGTTTTCGGTTGGCAGCAGTCAGTAGTGCGTCGATTTTGCAATAGTGCGTGTTTGGCAGCGAGCGTCGCTCCTTATACTGTCATCCCGACCAAGCGAAGCGCGTGGAGGGATCCCATTCTCTTTCGCGCCAAACGCAGCTCTCACACCCGCAGCCTAAAGACCCCCTTTTCCAAGGGCGTCGCTCCCTGCAATCGAAAAGAAAAGTTTGGTTAATCACTGTAGGGAGCGACGCCCTCGTCGCTCCGTCCCCGCAATTCATTGCGGGGACAGCAAAACCGCTCGGAATGACAGTGTGATGAAAACGCGCTTCTGACGCCTTTACTGACAACTCTCAACTCTCAACTGAAAAAGGTATATTATTCACAGTTTGACGGCGGGAAATCTGCTAAAATTTGTCGAACCAATTTTTTATGATTCCATAAAAGAATTATTTACAAGAATTATATGTTATAATGGTATGGTATATGAGAAGGTATAGTAGCGCTGTGCGCTTTGCTATTTCCTCTTGCAAGGAGGTTTATTATGGCAAAAAACAATTCAGAAGGCAATTTGGTCGACATCAGCTCAAACACGCAGGTCATCAAGCTCTATAACAAAAAGGGTCGCGTGCTGCGCATCGTCACGCTGGTGCTCTCTGTCATTTTCTTCGTCACGGGCGT
>ONHJ01000090.1 GCA_900317595.1 uncultured Eubacteriales bacterium
GTGGAGAATGCTGGACTCGAACCAGTGACCTCTTGCATGTCAAGCAAGCGCTCTAACCTGCTGAGCTAATCCTCCGTATTTGGTCGGAGTGAAGGGATTCGAACCCCCGACATCCTGCTCCCAAAGCAGGCGCGCTACCAACTGCGCTACACCCCGATGTATCGCTGTTGCAGCAACGTGACTATTATATCTCAATTTGCCGCAAAAGTCAAGATGTACAGACACAGTTTTTTCAAAAAAACATCACTATTTTTTTGCGGCTTTCCGGGCGCTATATTATCAGATTCAAAAACAGCAGCAGCGTCACTCCCGGCACTCCGCCGATAAACGACGTCAGCAGCGTCAACAGGCTGACCGGCAGATATACGCCCGTGAATCCCGCGCACAAGTCCACCGCGAGCAGGGTCAGCGCGCCGGAAGCCATCGACAGCAGCGCTCTTTTGAACGGGCGCCTGTTTTTGGCGGCAAAATGCAGAAACGCGAACGTCAAAAATACCGAAAAAAGCAGAACAGCGATTCCCCACAATGGCATTAAAACATCTCCCAAGTAATATCGGTCGGTCTCGCTTTCGGAAAGCGGCGCGTCAAAAGCTTTGTTCCGGTGAGGTCCCCTCAAAAAAACAAGACCGCCGGTCGCCCGACGGTCTATTATATGCTTGCTCGGTTTTACTTATTACAGTACGTTAAAGAAGGACAGCACGTTCAGCGCGATAACAAAAATAACGAAAACCGCGGCGAAAACCTTTGTCCAGCGAGAGAGAAACGCGTCGATGGAGCGAGCCTTGTTTTTGGAGAAGTAGGAATCGGCGGCGCCGGTGACAACGCCCAAGCCCTGCTGGTTGCCTTCTTGAAGAATAATAACTACAATGATTGCGATGGAAACAATCGCCAGCACAATGCCGAGAATAATGCCTAATGCGTTCATATAATCGTCCTTTCAAAAGCGAAATTTATAAATCAACTCATATATATTACCATATAAAAATCAAGTTTGCAAGACTTTTTCTAAAATTTTGTGACAAATTTTATCCCGCAGCCGCTTACTGTTACAAAATAGAAAGCCGTTCGTCCGTTTTGTCCTCGTTTGAGGGCAGCGCGCCCAGCGCCGGCAGCGATCGTGTGCGGTAACGCGCGGGCTTTGCAAAGGAGTTTTCGGTGTATTCCTTTATTGAGAACAGCCTATGTCCCTTTTTGAGCTTCATCACCGCCACGCCCTGTGTGCTGCGGGTGGTTTTGAGCGTCAGCGCGCCGGTGTGAACCAACAGCATCCTGCCCGAGGACGCGGTGAACAGCACTTCCCTGTCCTCCGGGATCCACAGCATGCCCGCAAGCGGCGACTTGTCGGAATAGGCGCCCGTAAGCTTTTTGCGGTTGGTTTTGGTGGCGTAGGCTTCCAGCGGCACCTTTGCCGCCTTGCCGTTCTCAAACGCGAACAGCATCATGCCCTTATAGTCCTTGGTGGCGGCCATGAATACGGCGTTTTCGCCGTCGTCCATGCCCAGCTTCGCGGCAACATAATCGCCCAGCTCGCTTGCCTTGGTGCTTTCAAAGTCGTCCGCCTTAGCCTTGTAGACCTGCGCCCTGTCGGAGAAGAACAGCAGATCGCAGTCGTTCGAAAGCTCGATCTCCTGAGTGATCTCGTCGCCGTCCTTAAGCTTGTGTACGTTGCTCATGCGCAGCGACTGCGGGCGTATCTTTTTGAAATATCCCTCGCTGGTAAAGAAGAAGGTGCAGGGATAATCATCAACAGAAGCGTTTTCCTCATGGTACTGCTGCACATGATCCTCATAAATGATGATGCTGCGGCGCGGCTCACCGTATTTTTCGGCGACCGCCTTAAGCTCCTTGACGATTATCGTCTTTATGCGCGCCTTGCTTTTGAGGATATCGTCGAGCTCGGCAATCTCCTTTTCAAGCTGCTCGATATCCTGCGTGCGCTTCAAAATATACTCGCGGTTGAGATGGCGTAGCTTGATCTCCGCGACATATTCCGCCTGTACGCGGTCGATGCCGAAGCCGATCATCAGGTTCGGCACTACCTCGATCTCCTCGTCGGTTTCGCGGATGATCTTTATCGCCTTGTCGATGTCGAGCAGTATCTTTGCAAGACCCTGAAGAAGATGCAGGCGCTCCGCTTTTTTGGTGCGGTCAAAATAGGTTCGGCGCCTGACGCACTCCATTCTGAAGGCGATCCACTCCTCAAGCAGCGCCTTTACGCCCAGCACCATCGGCACGCCGCCGATCAGCACGTTGAAGTTGCAGGCGTAGCTGTCCTCAAGCGTGGTCATTTTATACAGCTTCGCCATCAGCAGATCGGGATTGACGCCGCGCTTTAGGTCGATGGTGATCTTCATGCCGTCAAGACCGGTTTCGTCGCGGACGTCGGCGATCTCCTTGATCTTTCCCTGCTTGACCAGATCGATTATCTTCTCGATGATCGCCTCGGTCGTGGTGGTGCTTGGTATGGATAGGATATCGACGCAGTTCTGGCTTTTGTCGTAAACATATCTGCCGCGCAGGCGGATGCTGCCCTTTCCGGTCTCATACACCTGATCTATCGCCTTTTCGTCGTACAGTATCTGGCAGCCGCCGATAAAATCGGGAGCAGGCAGGGTCGATTTGACGTCGTGATCCGGGTCGCGGATTATGGCGGCGGTGGTTTCGCAGATCTCCTTGAGGTTGAAGGAGCAGATATTGCTCGCCATGCCGACGGCGATTCCGGTGTTGGCGTTGACCAGCACCGACGGAAAGCTTGCCGGCAGCAGCGTCGGCTCCTTCATTGTATTGTCGTAGTTGTCGGCAAAATCGACGGTATCCTTGTCGATGTCGCGGAACAGCTCGTTGCAGATAGGCGCAAGCTTGGCTTCGGTGTAACGCGATGCAGCCCAAGCCATGTCGCGGCTGTAGAACTTTCCGAAATTGCCCTTGGAATCCACATACGGGTGCAGCAGCGCCTCATAGCCGCGCGAAAGGCGCACCATGGTGTCGTAGATAGCGGCGTCGCCGTGCGGATTCAGCTTCATTGTGGCGCCGACGATGTTGGCGGATTTTGTCCGGCTGCCCTTTAACAGCCCCATCTGATACATAGTGTAGAGCAGCTTGCGGTGCGAGGGCTTGAAGCCGTCGATCTCAGGTATGGCGCGCGAAAGTATGACGCTCATCGCGTAGGGCATGAAGTTTTCCCTGACGGTGGAGACTATCGGCTGCTCCACCACCTCGCCGGCGCCGTTGATTACGCCTTGTATTTTTGAGGACGCCGCCTTGGGCGTTTTCTTTTTCTTTGCTGCCATGCGCGCCTCCTCAGCTTACGTCGAGCTGGTCAACATATTCGCTGCCGTGCTCGACGATATAGTCTTTTCTCGCCTGCAAATTGTTGCCGACAAGGATATCGAAAATCTCCGCCGTCTCCCCCGCGTCGTCGGGCATAACCTTGATAAGGCGGCGGGTCTTTGGATTCATCGTGGTCAGGTTCATCATGTCGGGCTCGTTCTCGCCCAGTCCCTTGCTGCGCTGTATGGTATATTTTTCCTCGCCGATCTCGGACAGAAAACGCTCCTTTTCCGACTCGTCATAGGCAAAATACACCTGAGAGCGCGTAGTTATCTCATACAGCGGCGATTCCGCGATAAACACCCTGCCCTCGCGTATCAGCGTGGGCGTCAGGCGGTAGAGCATCGTCAGCAGCATTGTTCGGATATGAAAGCCGTCCACATCGGCATCGGTGCAGATGATGATCTTGTTCCAGCGCAAAGCGTCCATGTCAAAAACAGCGAGGTTTTTGTTCGCCTTGCTCTTGACCTCTACGCCGCAGCCCAGCACGCGCAGCAGATCGGTGATGATATCGCTTTTGAAGATGCGGTCATAGTCGACCTTCAGGCAGTTGAGTATCTTGCCGCGGATCGGCATGATCGCCTGAAAATCAGGGTCGCGCGCCTGCTTGCAGGCGCCGAGAGCGGAGTCGCCCTCCACTATGAATAATTCTCTTTGAGAAATATCTTTGCTGCGGCAATCGACGAATTTTTCCACCCGGTTGGTCATATCAAGGCTGCCCGAAAGCTTTTTCTTGATATTCAGGCGGGTCTTTTCGGCGTTCTCGCGGCTGCGCTTATTGATAAGCACCTGCTCGGCGATCTTGTCTGCCTCAAGCGGGTTCTCGATGAAATATATCTCCAGACTTTGGCGCAGGAAAGCCGTCATCGCGTCCTGTATGCCCTTGTTGTTGACCGCCTTCTTGGTCTGGTTTTCATAGGAGGTCACGTTGGAAAAGGACGAAATTACGCAGATAAGGCAGTCCGCGACGTCGTCAAAGTTGATTTTCTTTTCGGTTTTGTTGTATTTGTTGGTCGCTTTCAGATAGCTGTCGATCTGATAGACAAAGGCGTTGCGCACAGCCTTGTCTGGCGCGCCGCCGTATTCAAGCCAACTGGAGTTGTGATAATACTCGGTGGTGCTGACCTTGTTGGAGAAGGCAACGGCTATGTTCATTTTCAGCTTGTATTCCGGCTTGTCCTCGCGGTCGCGGGTCTTGACCTCGGTCTCCCAGTGCTGAACGCCGGTAAGCCCTTGGTCGCCGACGATCTCCGCCACATGATCCACAACGCCGTTGACGTAGTTGAAAACCGTGGAATCAAAGCTCCTGCCGTTCTGGTTGCGGAAGATGAACTCAACGCCCGCGTTGACGATAGCCTGACGCTTCATAACGTCGATGAAGTATTCGGGCGCTATGTCGACGTCGGTAAAGACCTCGGGATCGGGCTTCCAGGTGATCTTGGTGCCGGTATCCTTTTTGCTGTAGGGCTCCTTTTTCAAGCCGCCTATGTTCTCGCCCTTCTCAAAGCGAAGGGTATAGCGCATACCGTCGCGGCGGATATCGACGTCCATATATTCGGAGGCGTACTGGGTAGAGCAAAGTCCGAGGCCGTTCATGCCGAGAGAAAACTCATAGCTTTCTCCCTCGTTGTTGTTGTATTTGCCGCCCGCGTACATTTCGCAGAACACCAGCTCCCAGTTGTAGCGGCCTTCCTTTTCGTTGAAATCGACCGGGATCCCGCGTCCGTGATCCTCGACCTCGATCGAGCCGTCGGCAAAACGGGTAACGGTGATCTTCTTGCCGAAGCCCTCGCGCGCCTCGTCGATGGAGTTTGAGAGGATCTCAAAAACAGAGTGCTGACAGCCGTCGATGCCGTCGGAGCCGAAAATGACCGCCGGGCGCTTTCGCACCCGGTCGGCGCCCTTAAGCGTGGTGATGCTGTCGTTGCCGTATTCCTGTTGCTTTTTTCTTGGCATTTTTTCTTCCTAACTTTATACCTTTTTATTCTCCGCGCAGCTTTTTGATCTTATCGCGCAGATATGCCGCGTGCTCAAATTCAAGCAGCCTTGCCGCCGCCTTCATTTCCTTGGTGAGGCTTTCGATAAGCTGCTGACGCTGCGCCTTGCTCAGCTTCTTGGTGTTCTTGAACTCGCTGTCGGAGTGGGTCGATATCTCGAGGATCTCGCTGACCTTCTTTACGATGGTCTTAGGCACGATGCCGTGCTCCTCGTTGTATTTCTGCTGAATCTCGCGGCGGCGGTTGGTTTCGGTGATGGTGATCTGCATAGAGTCGGTGACGCTGTCGGCGTACATGATGACCGTGCCCTCGCTGTTGCGCGCGGCTCTGCCGACGATCTGAATCAGCGAACGCGCGCTGCGCAGAAAGCCCTCCTTGTCGGCGTCGAGGACGGCGACGAGCGAGACCTCAGGGATATCCAAGCCCTCACGCAGCAGATTGATGCCGACCAGCACATCGAACTCTCCGAGGCGAAGGTCGCGCACGATCTCCATGCGCTCCACCGTGTCGATGTCGTGGTGCATATAGCGCACGCGGATGCCCAGCGTTTCGAGGTAAGAGGTAAGATCCTCAGCCATCTTTTTGGTGAGCGTGGTCACCAGCACGCGCTGCTTTTTGGCGGCGCGCAGGTTGATTTCGGAAACGAGATCGTCAAGCTGACCTTCGGTCGGGCGCACCGAGATCTCGGGGTCGAGCAAGCCCGTAGGACGTATAATCTGCTCGGCGATGACCTGACTTTTCTCAAGCTCCAGATCGCCCGGAGTTGCGCTGACGAAAACCGCCTGATTGATGTGCGCGTAGAACTCGTCGAAGTTTAGCGGACGGTTGTCATACGCCGAGGGCAGGCGAAAGCCGTAGTCGATAAGGCTCTTTTTGCGTGCGCGGTCGCCCGCGTACATTCCTCTGACCTGAGGCAGGGTGACATGGCTCTCGTCGACGAACAGCAGAAAGTCGTCGGGAAAATAATCGAGAAGGGTGTAGGGCGACGACCCGGGCGCCCTGCCCGAGAGGATCCGCGAATAATTCTCGATGCCCGAGCAAAAGCCGATCTCCTGAAGCATTTCCATGTCGTAGCGCGTGCGCTGCTCTATGCGCTGCGCTTCAAGCAGCTTGCCGTGTTCGCGGAAATAAACAAGGCGTTCGTCAAGCTCGCGCTCGATCTATAGTGTGAGGCGGGATAGACGGCGGCGTGCCTTAGCAGCGCCTTTAGCTCGCCTGTCAGCGGATTTATCTCGGAAATCCGGTCGATCTCGTCGCCGAAAAACTCAACGCGTATGATCGAATCGTTTGATGAAGCCGGAAATATCTCCACAACATCGCCCCTTACGCGGAACTTGTTGCGGACGAAGTTGATATCATTGCGCTCATATTGCAGCTCGACCAGCTTTTTTACGAGGTCGTCGCGGGATTTTTCCATGCCGGGGCGAAGCGAGATGACCATGTTTCGGTAATCGATCGGGTCGCCTAAACTGTAGATGCACGACACAGAGGCGACGATGATTACGTCGCGGCGCTCGGAAAGCGCAAGCGTGGCGCTGTGGCGCAGCTTGTCGATCTCGTCGTTGATGGAGCTGTCCTTTTCGATATAGGTGTCGGTCTGGGCGACGTATGCCTCGGGCTGGTAATAGTCGTAATAGGACACGAAATACTCCACGGCGTTCTCGGGAAAAATCTCCTTGAACTCGCTGCAAAGCTGAGCGGCAAGCGTTTTGTTGTGCGCAAGCACCAGCGTCGGGCGCTGGGTGCGCTCGATCACGTTTGCCATTGTAAAGGTTTTTCCCGAGCCCGTCACGCCCAACAGGGTTGTTTCCTTGTTGCCGGCGTTTATGCTGTTGACTATCGCGTCGATCGCCTGCGGCTGGTCGCCGGTGGGCTTGTATTTTGAATGAATCTTGAATTCCATAGCTCTATTTCACAAACACATTGTAAGAATGGGCATAAGAACGGATACTGTAGTATTCGGTAGAAGTAAAAATGATGTGGTCAACCAGCATGATCCCCAGCGACCACAGTGTTTCGGACGCTCTGCGGGTCGCAGCAATATCCGCCTTTGACGGAACGCAAAGCCCGCTGGGGTGGTTGTGCGCCATATAAGCGTAGCGCGCGTTGCTGCGCATCGCCAAGTCGACGATCCTGCGCAGCGGAAGCTCTGTGGAGGTCAGCGAGCCCTCGATGACGATGTCGCAAAAAATGAGCCGGTCTTTGGCGTCGGAGAGCGCCAGCGCTACCTTTTCGGTGGTTGCGCCGATAAAGCGGCTTTGCAGCAGCTCCACAGCGACCTTGCGGTCGATATACTCAGCGTCATTATGCGAGCTGACATAAACGGATGAGAGCGGCGGCAGCATTTTAAGCAGCACCGCCGCCGATTCGGTCAAGCCGAAATCCCGCTGCAGCACGTCGACCGGCGCGTCGCAGACCTTCGCAAAGGTGCCGTAGCGTTCAAGCAGCTTGTGGGCGAGAAGATTGGTGTCCTTGCGCGGGATCGCGTAAAACAGCACCATTTCAAGGATCTCATGGGGCTCAAAACCCTCAAAGCCGTGCTCGATAAATCGTTTGCGCACCCGCTGACGGTGTCCCGCGTGCAGGTTGTCATTCTTCTCGCTCATAATACAGCTCCTTATGCCTTTACGCCGTACTGCTCATAATAGGCGTCGATCGCCGCCTTAAGCGCGTCGTCGATGATTATCCTTCCCTTGTATTCCCTGTTATATAAGTGCTCCACGACCTCCGCCATGGTTACGATAGCGGTGGTCTTAAGTCCGTATTTTTCCTCGATCTCCGAAAGCGCGCTTTTTTCGCCCTTGCCGCGCTCCATTCTGTCGACGGAGACGACCAAGCCGACGGGCTCGACGTTGCCCTGAGCCTTGATGATCGGCAGGGTCTCCTCAATGGAGGTGCCTGCGGTCGTGACGTCCTCGATGATGACGACCCTGTCGCCGTCGCTGATCGGGCTGCCGAGCAAAATGCCCTTGTCGCCGTGATCCTTCACTTCCTTGCGGTTGGAGCAGTAGCGGATGTCCCTGTCGAATTTTTCGCTGACCGCGATAGCAGCCGCGACCGAGAGCGGTATGCCCTTGTAGGCGGGTCCGAAAAGGACGTCGAAATCCAGACCGAATTTGTCGTTGATCGCCTCGGCGTAATAGGCGCCCAGACGGCGAAGCTGCGCGCCGGTGCGGTAAAAGCCGGTGTTGACGAAGAAGGGCGTTTTTCTGCCGCTCTTGGTGACAAAATCGCCGAATCTCAGCACCTGACAGTCGACCATGAACTCAATAAATTCCTTTTTATAAGCTTCCATAATAAGCCTCCATCAAATATTTGTTTGCATATTTATACAGTTATCATTGTACCACAAGATATGGTATTTGTAAAGCCCGAAAGACACATTTTTTTCTGTTCCTTCGCGGCGATCAATAAGGTCGTTCGGCAGTTGGAAGCGGTCGGCGGTCGGTTCCGCGTTTCTGTTATTATTATTCACTATTCTTGATTTATCAAACTGTAGCACTACTCGATTTTACCGCTGCACTTACTGCTGCAGTTTTGTTTCTGTGCGGTTGACTTAACCGTGCAGGGGCGTTACAATCGGAGCGAAGCGACCCTTAACTGACTACTGACAACTGACAACTGACTACTAATATCTGACTACTGACAACTAATATCCGACAACCAAAACCGACTTCCTCGCCCCAATAAAACGGACGGCGTGACCGCCGAAGCGATCTGCCGTCCGATATTGGCTATTCACTTTTTAACTGTCACCGGCTGCGGGGCTTGTGCGGTGTGGACGAACGGCGATACAGCCCAAAGGGTAAAGCCTGTTATCAGCAGCACGTAAGCGCCCCACGCGGCTATGATGACTATCGTTTTTTCAAACTTTTTGAGCTCTCTGCACCTGACCGCCCAAACCGTCACCGGAACCGGGAAGCAGAACACTGCCAGCAGCGTCCACAGCCAAAGCTTCTGCTTTTTGTTTGCCGTTATGGGAGGCGACGGCTCCGTTTGACCGGCGTTTTTCTTTCTCCGCCTTCCGCTTAAAACGCCGAAGAATATGATTACCGCGACGCAGACCAGGAAAAACACCAAAAAGCCCATATCCTCGATAAACCAGATACGAAACAGCACGGATGGATCGATTTTCAGACCCAAGTAGTTTGCCGCCTGCTTGATGATCTTTCCATCGGCAAGGTAGTAATCCGTCTGCCACACGTGCTCGGTTTGTTTCGAAAGCTTTGCCGCGCTGAGAGTCTGCCTTTCAAATACCTCGTTGCTCCTCGGGTTATAGTAGAAAAGCTCCGCCTTTTGAACCGACACGTTTACGGGGTCGCCCTTGCTCTCTCCGTTTACGTAGGCTACGTAGCGGCTGTGAGAGGTTCCCATGACCGCCACGACGATTACGTCGAGCGACTCGATATCCTTTCTTGTGAGCTGCCGCGAAACCTTTGTGTTTCCGTTTATGCTTTCGGCGATTATATAATCACTCTGCCATTCCGTGCGCATGATAACATAGTTATCTACGGAACGCGGCTTGGCGCTCTTGTTCACCTCGAGCTCGTCGAGCTTGGAAAGGCGCGGATACATCTTCTCTATCAGTTCGGCGTTGGAAGTCTTCGGCGCTGAATCGGCGGTCGCGGCGGCAGTTTTTTGCGCGGTTTTCGGAGCGGTGCTTCGGGGCGAACCCGCTGTGGCGATCACCGCGAAAACCGAGCTGAAAAGCGACGCCCACATTATCCACGAAAAGATAATAATCAAGACCCTGAGGGCGGGTTTTATCCGTTTTCTTTTGATTATCCGCATAAGAGGCACGGGAAAGATGAATATCCATCCAAGCACCCACAGCCACGTTTTTCTTTTTTTGTCGGCGACCGGCTGCAAAGCGCCGTCCGCTTCGGCTTGTTTTTTATTCAACGGAATACCTCGTCTGCCAATCTGTTTTTTCGGCTCGTATCCTCGAAATGATCTCGCGCTTATATTGCAAAAACTCCTCGGTGAGGTTGAAGTCCTCTCTCCTGGGCTTCGGTTCCCTGATGATTATCTCGTCGGAGATCGTTCCCGGCTTGCCGGTAAGCAGATAGATGCGGTCTGACAGCAGGATAGCTTCGTCTATATCGTGGGTGATAAAAATCGTTGAAAGTCTGATGCTGTCCATAACCTCAAGATACCAGCGGTGCATTTCGCTTTTGGTGATGGTGTCGAGGGCGCTGAACGGCTCGTCGAGCAGCGCCGCCTCACCGGAGAACATATAGGTTCGCAGCAGCGCCGCGCGCTGGCGCATACCGCCCGAAAGCTCAGCCGGATATTTTTTCTGAGTCCCCTCCAAGCCGAACTGCTCAAAGTACTGACCGACGATCTTCCGCGCCTTGCGCTTGCCGCGCGGCTTGCCCTTCAGGATAAGAGGCAGCGCGACGTTGTCCTCGACCGTGCGGAACGGCAGCAGCATATCCTTTTGCAGCATATAGCTGATCTTTCCGGTTTTGCCGGTGATGTCAGCGCCGTCAAGAAGAACGCGCCCCTGCTGAGGGCGGTAAAGCCCCGCGATTACGTTGAACAGCGTTGTCTTGCCGCCGCCGCTTACGCCCAGCAGGCTGACAAGCTCGCCCTTTTTGAGGGTAAGGTTGATATTCTCTATCACGGGCGCGCCCTTGCCGTCATAGGCAAAGGTCACGTCCCTGACCTCAAGCGCGTTCGTCATTGCGGAAGATAATCGTTGGTAAAGCCGGTGTTTTCGGGGATCTCCTCCGTAAACAGCCCGTTTTCGTTGATCCAGTTGTAGAAGGCGTTCCAGCGCTCGGGATCGATCACGCCCCACTCGGCAGCGTCCGCCTTGTATTCCTTAGAGAGATACGCCTGGCTTTTCTTCACCAGATCGCCGTTGTCAAGCTCCGGCACTGCCTTAAGCAGGATATCTGCAGCGTCGTCGGGATTGTCGATCGCGTACTCATAGCCCTTCGTTGCCGCCGCCAAAAACGCCTTCGCGGCGTCGGGATGGCTGCTCATCCAATCGGTGTTGCCGATGATTACGGGAGTGTAGTAGTCAAACACGGGGTCGATGTCCTTGAAGGCAAAGTAATCTGTCTCAAGACCCGCGACCTCGGTCGCTACGCCTGCCCAGCCGTAGAATATCCAGATTGCGTCCACCTGGCCGCTCTGCAGCGCCGAGACCTCGTCGGTGACGGTGCTGGGTATGAGCTCGACCTTGTCAAAATCGCCGCCGTCGGCTTCTACAACCTGCTTAAGCGTCGCAAGCTCTATCGGCAGCTCCCATGTGGCGTATTTTTTGTCCTCCAAGCCCTTGGGGGTGTCCATGCCTTTGCCTTTGAGCGAGATGATGCCTGAGGTGTTGTGCTGCAGGATCGCCGCGACCGCCGCGATTGGCATTTTGCTGTCGCCTGCAACGGTGGGAAGCATGCTGTCCTGGAAGCTGACGCCGAACTGCGCCTGACCCGCGCCGACCATGAGCTCGGCGCCGTCCTCGGGAGGCTGTACAAGCTCGACGTTCAGACCTGCGTCGGCAAAATAGCCCTTTTCAAGCGCCACATACAAGCCGGTGTGATTTGTGTTGGGCGTCCAGTCGAGCACAAAGGTTATGTCTGTCTTTTCAGAGGGAGCGGCGTCTGTCTGAGCGCTGTCAGGGGTGCTTTTAGATGTACCTTTCGGGTCGCCCGACTCGCTCTTTTTGCTTGATTCCGTCGCTTTTGAGTTGTTCGATGCGCAACCTGCCGCGAACGCAGCGATCAGCGCGCAGGCGAGGATCACGGATAAGATCTTTTTCATTTTTTCTGACTCCTTAATCGATTTTTTCTTTCCCACGGCATGCAGAGCTTTTGGATAAAGCCTGTCAGCCAGATCAGCAAAAGGCTGATAACGGAAATGAGTATTATGACCGCGAACATTTTGTCGTAGGAATACGCCTTTCGCACGCGGGTCATATAGCAGCCCAAGCCCTTGTTTCCGCCCAGCCACTCCGCAAGCACAGCGCCGACCACGGCGTAGGAAACGGAGATCTTAAGGCTGGAGAAGAAATGTCCGAGAGCTCCGGGCATTTTGACATAGACAAAAATTTGAAGGCGGTTCGCGCCCATAGAGCGCATCAGGTTGACGGTGTCGGCGTCGACCGAGCCGTAGCCCTCGAGCAGGCTGATAGAGATCGGGAAAAACACGATCAGAATTATCAGCACGATTTTCGGGAGCATTTTTATTCCGAGCCACAGCACCAAAAGCGGAGCGATGGCGACGGTCGGGATCGTCTGACTGATGATGATGAGCGGATAGAGCAGCTTTTTTACCGGCTTGAAGCGATCCATAACCACCGCCGACAAAAAGCCGATCAGAATGCCGAAGAAGAGTCCGACGAAGGTCTCGGTCAGCGTCACCTGCGCATGATTTTTCAGCAGCTCCCGATCCTTCCAAAACGCCTTCCAAACCGCCTCGGGCGACGGCAGCATAAACTTCGGCACGCTGCCCGAGTCGCACAGAATGTACCACACCAGCAGCAGTAAGCCCAGCGCGATCAGCGGAAAGACGATCTTACTGATGGTGCTTTGTAACTTTTCTTTCAATTGTCAGCACGTCTCCCTCCGGGCGGTAGTCCACCTTGATATAGGCGAGCACCGACGGCGCGCCGGCACGGACAGCGATATGCTGGCACTCCTTGACTATGTCCATAAGCTCGTCGTAATCGCCCTCGATGGCGGTCTCGAACGGTCCCACATAGCACTTCAAGCCCGTACTTTTGATATAGGCGATAACCTCGTCGACGATGCGGATAAGCTCCTCGTCATTTTTAGCCTCTGGCAAGGTCTGGATAGCAACGCCGGACACCCCTGCTTCATATTAAGTTTACAACCTACAGCGGGAAATGTCAAGATTCTTCGACCGTTTTTTTAACAGAAACGACAAAATCATCCATTTCCTCAAAGACCACATCAATAATGATTGACCAATTTATACCTTCGTAATCATGGACCAAGCGGTGGCGCAAGCCTGAGACCATGCTCCACGGAATATCGGGATGCTCTTTTTTGAAACCGACACTAAGCATATATACCTGTTCGCCGATATTGTACAGCGGAGTTGTTACAGCCCACTGCGCAAACTCATCGTTCAAGAGCGTTTCGGGCGTAATGCCGCGTGCTGCTATTTGTTCCTTTAGTGAATCCCATGTCTTTATTATTTTTTCAGCCGCTCTTTATCGGAAAGCTTCATGCTATTTTGATTCCCTCTTTCATGATAGTATCATAGAAAGGCGTGTCAGCGTTTACCTCACAGATTTCAAAAGCGTCAACATTTTTTCCCAGCATTTCACGAAGCTCCTCGGCAAACGCAAAAATATCGGTCTTCTTGAAATGCTTTCCGCCGCAGACTATCACGTCTATATCCGATTCGGGCGTTTCATCTCCTCTTGCGTATGATCCGAACAAAAGCGCCGATTCCGCGTTATAACGCGCAAGCAGTTCTCTGATGGAGCGCTCAACCTCAAATCGTGTAGGCATAAGGTCACTTCCCTTCCTCATTACAGTATAACACACGCCGCCCGAACCCGTCAACATAAACTGTTATTTTGAAAACAAGTATATCTGACACTTCAAGGTGCCGTTGTAGGTCTTGCGGCGCTTGTCCGCTTTTCTGCCGAAGAGCTTTTCAAAATCATCGTCGGGAGTGATGACCGCGTAGCGCTTGCCCTCGGCACGCGGGAACCTCTCGCCCATCACCTTATACAGCGCCTCGGCGGCTTTAAGGTCGAGCAGGCGCTCGCCGTAGGGCGGGTTGGTGATGACGGTGCAATAGCCCTCGGGCAGCACAAGCTCATTAATATCGCGCTTTTCAAAGGTGATGCGGTCGGCGACGCCCGCCTTTTCGGCGTTGCTTTTCGCCACCGCAAGCGCCGCCGGGTCGATATCGAAGCCCTGCGCGCGAAAAGCGCAGTCGCGGACGATTTTCGCTCGGGCTGCCTCGCGTTCGCGCTCAAACACCTTATCCGGCACGCAGCTCCAGCGCTCGGCGGCAAAGTATCGGTCAAGCCCCGGGGCAATCTTTAGCGCCTTCATCGCCGCCTCTATCAGAATCGTGCCGCTGCCGCACATCGGGTCGATGACAAAATGGTTCGGTCTCACGCCCGCAAGCTCCGCCATAGCGGCGGCAAGCGTCTCCTTTATCGGCGCCTCGTTCGCCTGCGCACGATAGCCGCGCTTGTGAAGTCCGGCGCCGGAGGTATCGAGCAGAACGCTCACCCTGTCGTTGAAGATCAAAAACTGTATCTGATGCAGCGCGCCGGTCTCTTCGAACCACGAGAGCATATAGCGCTCGGAAAGAGCCTGAACCACAGCCTTTTTCACTATTTTCTGACAATCAGGCACACTCATAAGCTTTGAGTTTAGGCAGCTTCCCTTGACGGGAAAAGCGTCGCTCATGCCGATGTATTCCGCCCACGGCAGCGCCCTGACGCCGTCAAAGAGCTGCGCAAAGCTGACCGCGCGGAATTCGCCCATTAAAATCAGGATACGCTCGGCGTAACGCGCGTTGATATTGGCGCGAAAAAAAAAAAAAAAATCGCCGTCGAACAGCACCCTTCCGTTTTCGGCGCGGACGTTTTCCAAGCCGAGAAAGCGGAACTCATTGGCGCAAAGCCCCTCCAAGCCGAAAATGCAGGGCGCGCAAAATGTCATTTTCATGTTTTCCTCCAAAAGAAAAGGTAATGATGCGGACCAGCCTCAGCATTACCTTTTGATCTTACTTAACTTCTGCTATTATTCAACAGCGGGCTCCAGCAAGCCGTAGTTGCCGTCGGCACGCTTGTAGACGACGTTCATCTCGTCGGTGTCGGCGTTGATGAACATGAAGAAATCGTGGCTGACCATGTTCATTTCGAGGATAGCCTCGTCCACGGTGATGGGCTTCAAAAAGACCTGCTTTTTGCGGACGACCTGATACTCGTCCTCAGTCTCGGTCTCCTGCTCCGGAGCCTCCGCCGCGAAATCGTCAAGGCTGCCGCCCGTCTTTATGCGCTTTTCAAGGCGCGTTTTGTTTTTGCGGATCTGGCGCGAAAGAATGTCGGCGACGCGGTCAAGAGCGTCGTTCATCTCGGGCATGGTGCTTTCGGCGCGGTAGATCATTTTGTTGTCACGAATGGTGATCTCGACCGTCTGGCGGTTTTTCTCAAGGGTAACAACTACGTTTACCTCCGCGTCATCGGAGAATATTTTTTTGAATTTCGCGAGCTTTTTTTCAACGCGCTCCTTAAAATTATCTCTCAAATTCACTTTTCTTGCTGTGTAGGTAATCTTCATAATTGTCCTCCTTTTTACCAATCAACAATTTATGATCTGTAATGTATAGTGAATGGTTGCGTTCCGGTTTATAATACCGCAGTGCGATAAAACTCACAACCGGCTGCTGACAACTATCTTCTGCCGTTTCCGTTGCCTCTGCGGCTGTAGCCTCTGCTTTCGCCGCGCTTGAGGTCGGACATTTTATCCTCGCTGGTTTGCTTGAAGCGAGACATCATATCCTCAAAGGTAGAGGGCGACGCCTTGCGGGAGCTCTGCCATTCATAATCCCCGGGTGAGGTAACGGGCGGCGCCGGTTTATAGGGCTGGCGTTCCTTGCTGCCGCCGTGAGCCTGACGCGGCTGTTTTTGCTGCTTTTGCTGCTTTTTCGCCTGCTGCTGTTCCTTGGGCAGCGCCTGCTTCATAGAAAGGCTGATCTTGCCGTTGTTGACGCCAAGCACCTTGACCTTGACAGCATCGCCCACCTTGACATAATCGCTGATTTCCGTGATAAAGGTAGGCGCGACCTCGGAGATATGCACCATGCCGGTTTTATTGTCGGGCAAATCGACAAACGCACCGAATTTGGTGATCCCCGAAACCTTTCCTTCTAAAATAACTCCAACCTCAATTGCCATAAATGATACTTACCCCTTGTGCCCTTTTAAGGCTGCTCCTTTCACCTTTTAGTCGCCCGCGACATTGATAAAGATCCGTTCGCCCTCACTGACGTAGCCAAGCTTTTCCTTGGCTATCCGTTCCATATAATCGGCAAGATCCTTGCCCTTATAGTCGCGGACCTTTTCAAGTTCTTTGGACTCTATTTCAACAACATTGATATGCTGCTGTATTTTGCTCAGCTCCGCCTTTTTTTCGGCGATCCTGACACTCTGATTGATGATGGTGATAACGGCGTAAAATACGAAACCGATCGCCGCGAGGTAAAGAGCGATATAGCGCAGCTTGCGCTTCTTTTTGGGCTTTTGAAGCTCCTTGGGACCATCCGTCTCGGCAGACGCGGGCTTGCTGTTATCCCGCTTTGTTTTTGGCATTCTTAATTTCATTGGACTTCCTTTTTCCGATTCTCTTTTTCCTGAGATCCAAACCGTCTTTTTTTCTGCTTATATTATACAATATTCCGCATGCGATTTTCAATAGGTATTTTGAATATATTTTAAGTTTTCTGCAAATTTTTTGAAAAAGACTCCTGAAAAACCGCACGACAGGTCGATAAAGCCGAAAAGCCTGCCTGCCCGCGGTCAGGCGCCAGAGCGCGAAGCCCAGTCCGCTGCCGATGATTATATGCACGCGGATACTGCCCCGCAAAAACGCGAGGCTGAAATAAAACACACACAGCGCCCAGATGAGCATGAAGGCGACGTCGCAGGCGACGACCGCAGCCTTGCCGAACGAAAAGGCAAAGCGAAAGAATTTTATAACGCCGTAGAGCACGGCGAGCGCGGCGCCCAAAACGACGGAATAACCGAAGGCGAGCGTTTGCTCTGCAAAGCTGAGCTCCATAGCCGCCACCTAACGAAAGAGCTTTGAAAAGCGCGAACGCCCTTCGCCGCTGCCGATGTACTGCAGGGAATTGACATTGCCCTCCAAGGCAACGTCGCCCGTTTCCAGATCAAGCCTGTCGATGTGCAGGGCGCTGCCCTTGATTATCAGCGTGCCGGCGGTGGTCTTGACCGACACAGTTTCCTCGTTGAAGCCGTTGACGTCCTCGGCGCCGGTAATGGTCAGCTTTCGCCTGCCGTCGAGCACGAGAGTGTGTTTTTTTCCGTTGATTGTTTCCGACATAAAATGCCTCCGTACACGTTCTAAAGCGCAACCGATTTAATCAGTGCTTACTTAATTAATGTATACGGAGAAGCTGACGGCAATATGCTGTTTGTCGCTAAGAAATCGCGAAGCTGTTCAGACCGCCTCATACATCGCGGCAGCGTCCTCCTTGCGGACGACCTCTTTGACCTCGGTGACTCTCACCTTGACGCTGCGTGCGCCGAGGGTGATCTCAAGAACATCGCCATCCTTAACGTCGTAGGATGAGCGCGCGATCTTGCCGTTGACCGTGACCTTGCCCGCGTCGCAGGCTTCATTGGCTACGGTGCGGCGCTTTATCAGGCGCGAAACCTTTAAATACTTGTCTAATCTCATTGCTTTTTCCTCTCAGGTTGTCAGATGTAAGTTGGTTTTGATGTTTTGTATAGCGACCCTTCACTGTTAATAATAAATTATTAATTGATAATTTGCGAAATTTCGCAAAGCAAAAAAGAGAGCCTCGCGCGACTCTCTTTCACCTTGCATATCACTGATTGACGGTATCCTTGAACGCCTTGCCGGCCTTGAAAGCGGGAACCTTGGAAGCGGGGATATCGATGGAGTTGCCGGTTCTGGGGTCAACGCCGGTTCTGGCGTTTCTCTGGCGCTGCTCAAAGGTGCCGAAGCCGGTGAGCTGTACCTTGTCGCCTGCAGCGACCGCCTCGATGATGGCGTCAAGCGCAGCGGTGAGAGCCTTGTCGGCGTCCTTCTTGGAAAGGCCGGTTTTTTCCTTGATTACTTCGATAAGATCTGTTTTTTTCATTGTAGATAAACCTCCGTTATTTTACCTTTTGTTTTATCTTAACTTCCTCCCAAAGGGAATCAAGCTGTGATAACTCAGCCGTTTTCATGTCGATGCCGCGCTCGTCGGCGAGTTGCTCGACCATTGAAAAGCGTTTGATGTACTTGTCGCAGGCGTCATACAGCGCCTTTTCGCTGTCGATGCCGAGAAAGCGGGAAACATTGACCGCCGAGAAAAGCAGGTCGCCCAACTCCTCGCTCTGCTGTTCAACGCCGCCGTGGTCGATCGCGACCTTAAGCTCGTTGTATTCCTCATAAAGCTTGTCGAGCGCGCCGTCTACGGTATCCCAGTCAAAGCCCACCTTTGCGGACTTACGCTGTACCTTTTCGCTGCGCATCAAAGCGGGCAGCGCGCGCGAAACGCTGTTCATGGCTTCGGTCTGGCTTTTCTGCTGCTTAAGCTCCATCTTGACCGCGTCCCAGTTTTGCAGCGCCTGCTGTTCATTGGCGGCGCTTTTGTCGCCGAACACATGGGGATGACGGACAATGAGCTTTTTGCACAGGTCGTCGCAGACGTCGTTCATGTCAAAGCTGCCTGCCTCACGCTCCATTTCGGTGTGAAGCGCGACCTGCAAAAGCACGTCGCCGAGCTCCTCCCTGAGCAGCGCGGTGTCGCCGGTATCGATCGCCTCGATCGCCTCATAGGTTTCCTCGATGAAATTGGAACGAATGGATCTATGGGTCTGCGCCATATCCCACGGGCAGCCGCCCGGGGCGCGAAGGATCCTGACTATTTCAACCAAGTCGTTAAAATCATACCGTTCCTTTTGCGGATATTCCATTTTTTTCTGTTCCTCCCAAAATGCCTCCCGCATCAATGTGCGGTCGCCGCCTTAAAAAGCGGCTTGCAGCGCTTTTTCCGCGCGGCGGCACTGCATACTATTTTAACCAATTAGATGCAGTTTTTCAAGTGTTTTTGCGATTTTTTCACCTTTTGGAAGAAATTTGACTTCTTCACTGCTAAAGGTTCGAATTATTAGTAAAACTGCCACATAAATCACAATGGCAACCAGCACCGCAAGGACTGTCGACATGCGGTTCATCAGGTGCGGCGGCAATTTTCCTATCAGTTTAAAGGACAAAAATCCCGTTCCCGCGCCGAGCACAACGCCCGCCGCGACTGAGATCAGCCTGTGCACGCGCGTTTTTCCCTCTTTAAAATGCCTGCCCGCCGGAGATGTTCCGCCGAAAATATGACCGATGAAGATCACAACGGCAAGCACGATCAAGCCCGCCATTACCGCAAGGCAAATCGACGCCGCGCGCATATGGTGCTCAAGCAGACGGAAGGTGAAGAACGCCGCCGCAGAGCTGCAGATCGCGCCGATAAGCGGTTTGACGGTCGTGCCGAAGAAGTCCGGCATGACGCCGCTCGCAGATAAGCGCGTAGGAGATCATGGAGCCGACCGTAGCGCCCTGGATATTGATCGAGGGTATGCTGACGAAGATCCACGAGGTAGCGACCTTTACGGTCATGCAGATGGTGTAGAGTATCATCGGGATCTTCACCTTTCCGATGCCGTTTATCATAGAGCAGATCGGGGGGATGATCGCGGTGAAGACGGTGGTCCCGCCCATGACGGCGAGCACGTTTCCGCCGATCTCGACGATCTCGGGGCTGCCGCCGTAAACCAAGCCCATGATCTGGTGCGCAAGCACGCAGAGTCCGAGCGACATCGGCAGCGTGAACATCATGGTCATTTTCAGCACCGTGTTGATGGAGCGCCGCAGCTCGGTCTTGTCGCCCTTTGTCCACGAGCTGGTGACGTTTGGCATCGCCGAGGAGCCGAACACCTGAGTGACCGCCGTTACAAGCTGCATAAGCGTCAGCGCGTTGGAGTAGCAGCCCCAGAGGTTGGTGTGAATGGTTATGTGCTTGCCCCGGAAGGCTTCGCCGGGATAGTATTCTCTGTAGATCGGCTCCAGATCGCGCGAATGGTTAATCAGCACGTTTTGGATGATTATCGAGTCCACCCATGAGCCGAGACTCATAACAAGAGTGCCAGCGGCGATAGGCAGCGCTGTCCTTACGATGAGCATAAAGGTTTCGCGCTTTTCGCGAGCTTCGATGGAGTTTTCGAGATATTCCTTCGGGATTCCGTCGCCCTGAAGGCGGAATTTTGTGAAATAATAGACCCATGAGAGCAGGCTGCTCAGCGAGATGCCGATGATAGCGCCCGCGATCGACATGGCGATAACGGTGTGCTCCGCTTCCTCCATGTCGCGGAACTGCATCCACAAAAAGCTGTGGTCGGGGCTGTGCACCGACTCCATGCCCCAAATGAGGATTCCGTAGGCGAGCACCGAGCCGATCACCAGCTTGACGACCGCTTCGATGATCTCTGAGACCGCCGTCGGGAACATATTGCGCTGACCCTCATAATAGCCGCGGTAGGCTGAGGCAAGGCAGCCGAAGAATACGGTGGGCGCAAGCGCCATCATACCGTAGATCGCGTATGGGGATTTGATAACGAACTGAGAGTAAGGGATGCTGGCGCCGAAAACGATAAGAAAGCAGACAAGACCCAAAACAGCAAAAAACGGCACCGATATCCTGTGGATCATCTGCACATCCTTGTAGCGCTTTTTCGTCATGTTCTCGGACACAAGACGCGAGACCGCAATCGGCAGACCGCCGGTGGCGACGGTGAAGATCACCACGAACAGTTCATAGGCGTTGGCGTAAAGACCCATGCCGAATGAGGACAGGCCTTCGATGTCATAGGCGGTGAGGATGCGCACGAGCACGATTTTGTTGAGCAGACCGAAGACCTTGACTATGACCATGCTGATGGTCAGGATAGCCGCGCCCTTGATAAAGGAGCTGGAAACGTCCTGATCAAAGTTTTTGATCGCGTTGTATGTTTTTCTCAAATAATATCACCCGTGATACGAAGATAATGCGCCTTTGATGAGCGCAAAGCCAAACAAAGGCGCGAATTACTGCGAATGGATATGATGTTTTCCGAAAGCTTATTCAGCTTCTTCGGCAGCTGCGACGGTTTCCTCGGCGTCCTCCGAGATCTCCTCGACCGCGTCCTGAGCAGCGATAACGATGTCGTCTGCCTTCTTCTCTTCGGCAACGGTTTTCTCAGCCGCTTCTTCCTCGGCAGGCTCCTCCTCGGGGATATCCTCGAACTTGTGACCGCAGATGTTGCAGTAAGCGGACTTTTTGCTTACCTTGTTGTCACATTCGGGGCAGATCTTGCGGTTTCTGATGTCGGCGATATGCGCGTTGATGATGGCGAGGTTCTGCTTGAGCTCGGTGATCTCCTCAACTACCTTCGCGATATCCTCAGCCAAATCCACGTCCTGAGTGGTCGCCTTATAGGTCAGCTTGCCAAGCTCGATCAGCTTCTTGCCGATAGCGCGCTTGATGCCCTCAGCGGAGATCTTGTGCTTTGAAGCGTCGTAGATCTGCGTAGCCTTTTGAGAAACAGCGGCGGCGGCGGCTTTTGCGTTTACCTTTACATCGTCGAAGAAATTGTCAAAATTTTTCATTGTAATCAACCTTTCATTAAAAATCTGGGCGGCGTCGCCCGGGTGTATGTGCATTTCACTTTATTATACCACTATTCACCTGAATAATCAACCGCATTATCGGCATAAAAAGCGGAAATTTCGGATTTTCTGTTAAGCAATTCCGCGAATCTGTCTATATATTCATATGGGTATTTGAAGTTAAATATCCGTTTGAGATAATCGGAGCGCGGATCTCTGAGCTTGGTTACTCCGCCGCAGCCGCAGCCGAGGATGGTGTGGGTCTCATCCATAACATAGACGTTATAGAGGCTTTCATAGCCCGGCTTTGCCCAGCCCACGTTTTCAAGGTTTCCGACCATACGTGTCTGGCGGTAGAGATAATAGGGTATGTAGCCCTGAGCGGTGAGCGTACTTTGCGCGTATTCGAGCATCCCGCGGGCGCACAGCGCTTCCTCGCGGTTCAGGGTCTTGCCCTCAGTGGTGAGGTTGGCGGCGCGCTTCATGCAGAGCGTGTGTACGGTCACACATTCCGCTCCGAGCGAGGTGACGGTGTCGAGAGAGCGGCAAAAGCTCTCCAAGGTGTCGGTCGGCAGCCCGGCGATAAGGTCGGTGTTGATATTCCGAAAGCCGCACTCCCGAGCCAGCGCAAAGGCGTCCAAAAACTGGCGCGCGGTGTGGCGCCTGCCGATCTCACGCAAAACGGGATCGCTGAGTGTCTGAGGATTGATGCTGATGCGGTCAACTTTATTTTCTTTTAAAGCACAAAGACGTTCGCGGTCGATGGTGTCGGGTCTGCCCGCCTCAACGGTGAACTCGCGGCAGGTGCTCATGTCGAAATTCGCGTTTACGGTGCCGAGCACGCGGTCAAGCTGTTCCGCGCTGAGAGTGGTCGGCGTACCTCCGCCGAAATAGACGCTTTCAAGCCGCAGCCCCAAGTCGGAGGCGATCTGCGCGGTGACCTTAAGCTCCTCGCAAAGCTTGCCGACATAAGGCTCCATCAGCTTTTTGGCGCGCTCCACCGATGACATCACGAAGGAGCAGTAGCTGCACCTTGACGGGCAAAACGGCACGCCCACATACAGGCTGAATGATTCGGGCTTTGAAAGCGCCAGTATCCTGCGCTCGTTTTTTTCGGTAGCTTTCGCCAGCGCCAGCTTTTCGGGGCTGACGAAATAATCGTTGAGAAAGACCTCGTCGACACGGCTCTCGCCCTGCTCCGCCGCTACCTTTCGCAGCAGCTTGATCGGCCGCACGCCGGTCAGCAGACCCCAAGCCTGACGCACGCCGCTGAAATCAGCCAGCATATTATAGAGCAGCTTGACGAAGCAAAGCTCGTTTTGATGATTTTCGGAGCTTAGCGGAGCGCTCTTTTCCACATAAAAATCGCCTATTTTCACCCTTACGGTGATTTTGTCGGATTGCTCGGTAAAAATATAAGGCTCGGTGATCTCCGAAAATTCCCTGAACACCGCGATCTTTTCATTCGGGAAAAACAGGCGGGTAAGGTTTTCAAGCTCGAACCAAAAGCGGTTGTTTTTTACGTACAGATTCATTTTACAAGCCCCTCATATATGGGTTGAACCTGCGCTCGTGCTCCAGCGTGGTGAACGGGCCGTGGCCGGGGATAACGGTGTAGTCGCCCTCCAAATTCTTTAATCTTTTAAGCGACTGCGTGATAGTATAATCGTCGCCCGTAGGCAGGTCTGTCCTGCCGCAGGATTCGCAGAAAAGCACATCTCCGCAAATCATAACGTCGTCAAATATGAACACTCCGCAGCCGCTTGTGTGGCCGGGGGTGTAGAGATATGTTATTTCAGTCTCACCGAGCATAAACTTTTCGCCGTCGTCGAGCAATATATCCGCCGAAAAAGGCGTCATATCCAAAAAGTGCTTGGCGGTGAGATTGAGCGACGGATTGCTCAAAAATTCGCCGTTATGCTTGCCTGTCACAATCCTCGCGCCGAACATATCTGCAAGCTCCTTTGCGAAAAGAATGTGGTCGTAGTGGCCGTGGGTGAGCATAACATATTCAAGCTTTCCGCCGTCTGACTTAATCTGCTCGATAAGCTTTTGCGATTTTCCACCCGGGTCGACCACTGCAGACTTGCCTGTCGCCTTGTCGACGAGATACGAGCAGTTTGTCATAATCTCGGAAACGTGATAAACCTTAATATCAATCATATTTTTAAATCCTTAGTATCAATATCTATTGTAACAGGGCCGTCGTTTATGAGCGACACCTGCATATCCGCGCCGAAAACGCCCTTTTCAACGTGAATATCATTTCCGCTGACCACGCCGCAAAAATACTCGTAGAGCGGTTCGGCGGTTTCGGGACGAGCCGCGGCGATAAAGCTGGGACGTCTGCCGTGCGAGCAGTCGGCGTACAGCGTGAAGTTTGAAATTATCAGCGCCGAACCTCCGATATCCTTAAGCGAGAGGTTCATTTTGTCGTTTTCATCGGTGAAAATTCTGAGCACCGAAATTTTATCAGCAAGCACCTTGGCATGGCGTTCGTCGTCGCCCTGCCGGACACCGAGCAAAATCAGAAATCCGTTGCCGATTTTGCCGACGGTCTTGCCCTCAATATCCACCTGAGCGGATTTTACCCTTTGAATTATTGCTTTCATATTAAAGCCTCTTTATCTCTTCGATTCCGTTGATGTCGGAGAGCTTTGAAATTACTCCCCTGAGGTGGTTTTTGCCCATTACGTCGATGGTGACGGTGACAACCGCCCTGCCTGTTTTTAACTCGCGCGAATTAAGACTGTGAATGAAGATGTGCATTGTCGACAGCTTAATTGTAACGTCTGCAAGCAGACCTGTGCGGTCGGCGGCGGTGATTTGAAGCGTACTTCTGAACGCTTCGCCAACCTCGTCCTCCCAGTAGCAGTTAATCCAGCGTTCGGGCTCCTCGCACCTTGAAACGTCCTTGGGCACGTTGGTGCAGTTGCGCTTGTGGATAGAAACGCCGTAGCCGCGCGTAATGTAGCCGATAATCTCATCGCCGGGCAGAGGGTTACAGCAGTTAGAAAACTTGACGAGCACGTCGTCGTTGCCCTCAATTACAACTCCCGAGCTCGCCTTTGTGCGCTTAACGGGAGCCTGCGGAACGGTGATATTCTCGATATCCTTGGCGTAGGTCTTTTGATATTCTTCCTTTAGTCTGGGCATGATTTTCCAGAGCTGAATTCCGCCGTAGCCTACCGCGGCGTAGAAGTCATCGAGCGTATTGTACTGCTTTTTGATAGAAATGCTCTTGAAGAATTCGGGGTATTCGTCCTCGGTGAGGTTCATTCCCTGGCGCTTGAACTCACGTTCAATCATCGCCTTGCCCTCGACGATATTTTCGTCGCGCTTTTCATGCTTGAACCACTGGCGGATTTTCGACTTTGCCGAAGCGGTCTTGCAGATATCAATCCAAGCGCGGTTGGGGTGTTCCTCTTTGTGGGTGATAATCTCGCAAATATCGCCTGTTTTGAGGATATAGTCAATCGGAACGATTTTGTTGTTGATTTTTGCGCCTACCATGCGGTGGCCGACCTGGGTATGGATGAGATACGCGAGGTCAATCGGCGTCGAGCCCCTCGGAAGGCTCATAACGTCGCCCTTCGGGGTGAAAACATAAACGTCGTTTTCCGCAAAGTCGTTGCGGATGTTTCGCGCAATATCCGTTGCGTCCTCTTCCTCGAGCTGGTCGAGAATCATACTCTTGAGCTTTTCGATATTCTCGCTGACGCTCTTGCCCGCCTTGCTGTTTGAGCCCATTCCGAGCTTGTACTTCCAGTGAGCCGCGATTCCGTATTCGGCGGTGTAGTGCATATCCCAGGTGCGGATTTGAACCTCAAACGGAATTGCGTTTTTGTCGAGCACGGTGGTGTGCAGGCTCTGGTACATATTCGGCTTGGGCATTGAAATATAGTCCTTAAAGCGGTTCGGGATTGGCTTGAATACGTCGTGCACAACGCCGAGAACATTGTAGCAGTCGGGCACAGTGTCAACAATTACCCTGACTGCGAACACGTCAAAAATCTGGTCGATATTCTGGTTTCGCATAAAGGTCTTGCGGTAAATGCTGTTGATGCTCTTTACCCTGCCGCTGATATAGACGTTTTTGATCGTGTCCTTGGTGCGATCGAGAATTTGGGAT
>ONHJ01000176.1 GCA_900317595.1 uncultured Eubacteriales bacterium
AAACCAAATATAGATAAAAAAATAAAATACGGCATTATTGCCGCTGCTTGGGTGGTTTATATTCTGATTGCTGTTATCGGCGGCGCAAACAGAAACACCAATAATAAAAAATCGGAAGATCAAGCAGTTGGTATTCAACCGACAACAATTGCAGAAACAACGATTGATGATACCACTCAGTTTTCCGCAGTTGAACCTACTACCGAAAAGCCCACGGAAGAACCTACCGAAGTAATTACCGAAGTAATTACCGAAGTAATTACCGAAGCGCCAACCGAAAAAACCACCGAAGCGGCTCCCGCGATAATTTTCACAAACTATACAAATTACGTTGAAGCCGGCTCGAACGCGGTCGTGGAAATCCAAGGCAAGCCTAACACGGAATATAACATACACGTTTACTACGACAGCGGCGAATCAACCGCGCAGGGCTTGGAGCCGAAGACCTCAGACGCCGACGGTTTTGTAAGGTGGGAATGGAAGGTCGGAGCCAAAACGACTCCGGGCTTGCACGCGATCAAGGTTGTAGGCGGCGGCGCTGAAAACAGCGTTCAATTTGAAGTGTTTTAACAGAATAAACCGCCCCGATTTCGACGCGGTTAAAATAAAAAAACCGCTCTGTCCGAATCACCACAAACGAACAGAGCGGTCACCACCACACACAGGGCGCGATGGTAGCTATAGAGCAATAATAGTTTACCATATTTCCCTTGTGTTTTCAAGTCAAATCTGAAAATACAAGGGTTTTTGCGCCTTTTTTCAGAAAGGAGCAAGCAATGAGCTATAAAAATGAACTGACACCCGCCGTGATCTACGCGCGCTACTCCTCGAGCGGACAGCGCGAGGAGAGCATTGAGGGGCAGCTTCGCGAGTGCCGCGACTACGCGAAGAAAAACGGCTTTTCGGTCATCGGCGAGTACGTCGACAAGGCGCTGACCGGCAGAACCGACAAGCGCCCCGATTTTCAGCGTATGCTTCGCGACTCCGAGCGAGGCGTTTTCAAGGCGGTGATCCTCTGGAAAACCGACCGCTTTGCCCGCAACCGCTACGACTCGGCAATGTACAAATACAAACTCAAAAAGAACGGCGTGCGGCTCTACTACGCCAAGGAGAGCATTCCCGAAGGCCCCGAGGGCATTATCCTTGAGTCCGTCATGGAGGGCTACGCCGAATACTACAGCGAAAACCTCAGTCAAAACATTAAGCGCGGCAATTATGACAGCGCTTTAGAGCTGAAAACGCTCGGTCAGCGCGTTCTGGGTCTGCGGAAAGGAGCCGACGGGCGCTTTGAGATCGACCCGAATACCGCGCCGATCGTCAGGCGCATTTTCACGGAATACGCCGACGGCGAGCGCACCAAGGATATCATCGCGCGCCTGAACGCCGAGGGCTACAAGACTTCTCACGGCGGCAGATTCAACAAAAACAGCGTGCGCAGGATATTGCAGAACGAGAAGTACATCGGCGTCTATGCCTTCAAGGATATCCGCGTCGAAGATGGGATCCCCGCGATCGTCAGCCGCGACCTGTTTAATAAATGTCAAAAGCTGCTGGAACGCCATCACCGCGCACCCGCTGCTGCCCGCGACACATACTTTTTGCTGACCGCAAAGCTCTTCTGCGGCAAATGCGGCGAGCCGATGACAGGCGACGGCGGCACAAGCGCCTCGGGGAAGGTCTATAATTATTACATATGCAACGGCAAGCGCCGCCATACCTGCGACAAACAGCGCGTGGGGAAGGAGTGGATAGAGGAGTATGTGGTCGGAAAACTGATGCAGATTCTCGCGGCGGACAATTTCATCGAAACGGTCGCCGACAAGGTGATCGAGTATCAGGCGCGCCTAAAGGATGACAGCGCCCTGCACGCTCTCGAGGCGCGTCAAAAGGAGCTCGAGCGCTCGCTTGAAAATCTGATGAAAGCGATCGAGATGGGAATTGTCACGCCCACCACCAAAAGCCGCCTTGTGGAGCTGGAAGCCGAGCGGGAAAAGGTCAACAAAGCGATAGCAAAAGAGATCATCAACGAACCCGACCTTGACCGCGACCAGATAGTCTGGTTCCTCGAACGCTTCCTCGGCGGCGACATCCAAGACGAAGCCTTCCGAGCCTTCCTCGTCGACACCTTCCTAAACTCCGCCTACCTCTACGACGACAAACTCGTCCTCGTCTTCAACTACTCCGGCGAAAACAACAAAATAACACTGAAAAACATAGAAAATTCAGTTTTCAACGCCGCCGCCCCAAGTTCAGTTTTAACGCCGCTTTCTGCACCAAAAACCTCTAAAGACCGTTCGTTTGAGCGGTCTTTTTTCTTTGCTTTCGGCAAGGCGGTTTAAGCAGTTTTGATGATGTAAACTCACTTGTTT
>ONHJ01000012.1 GCA_900317595.1 uncultured Eubacteriales bacterium
GACCGGATCTGCTTTTTGAAGCGCGCGATATTGTTCTTGGTTACGATCTCGGGGTGAACGTGGTTTTTGATCGCGTAGTTCTCGGTGGGCAGACCGAAAGCGTCCCAGCCGATGGGATAGAGCACATTGTAGCCCTGAAGCCTTCTTTTTCTGGCTACGGTGTCAAGCGCGGTGTAAGGGCGCGGATGTCCGACGTGAAGACCCTGACCCGAAGGATAAGGGAACTCGATAAGGGCATAGAACTTTTCCTTGGAGCTGTCGTCGCTCGCGTGGAAAACGCCCTTTTCCTCCCAGATTTCCTGCCATTTAGGCTCTACAGCCTTATGATTGTATTTCAAAATGATCCCTCCATGAGATTTGATCTGTTAAAACTAGTTTTCGGTGACGACGTCGGACAGATCGAGCACCTTGCCGTCCTGCCACATCCTGTCGAGGTCATAAAAATCGCGCGCCTCATTGTCAAAGACGTTGACGATGACGTCGACATAGTCGAGCAATATCCATGTGTTGGAGCGGTAGCCCTCGATGTGGCTGACGGAAACGCCCGATTTGTCGAGCTGATATTCCACCTCGTCGGCAAGCGCCTTTACGTGTGTGGAGCTCGAGCCCGTGCAAATGACCATATAATCGGCAAGCACGGAAATATCGCTGATCTCGATAACCTGTATATCAAGCCCCTTTTTGCCGTCAAGCGCTTTCACGGCAAGGAGCGCGGTTTCTAAAGAAGTCATAGTTTATCCTTTCAAAACAAGTTCGTTGTATAAAAAGAGCTGGTCGGGGTGGATCGCCGCTTCCTTCGCGGAAAGGCTCTGCAGCGTGAACTGACAACTGAACAGCATCGCTTCTTCAAGGCTCCTGCGAGATTTTTCGCGCATAATATCGGCGCCGTTGTAGCTGCGCTCCGCTGAGGTGTAGTCCGCTGTGTAGATGATCTTTTCAAGCAGCGACATACCCGCTCTGCCCGTGGTGTGGTAGCGGATGGCGTTTATAATGTCTGCGTCCGTGATGCCCAGACGCGATTGGATATAGACGCTGCCGCTGAGCGAATGCCACAGCTTTGTCGCCTGTTTTTGCACGCTGTCTAAGATTATACCACCGTTTTCCATGATTTGCAACTGTTCTTCTTTTGGAATTTCCTTGGTTATGTCGTGCAGGATACCGGCGGTGTACGCCTTTTCCTCGTCGCAGCCGTAGAGCCTGGCGAGTGTAACGGCTTCATCCGCCACGTTGCAGCTATGGACGTAGCGGTAATCCCCCATCAATCCTCTGATGATTTTTTTATAGTCCGGCACAGTATCACCCGCTTATTTTTTCGCCCTAGGGAGCTTTATTACAGGCTCGTCGGGGTTGGGACGGTACAGCACGAATTTGGAGCCGATGACCTGAACCACATCGGCGCCGCACTTTTCCGCGATGATCTCGGCGCACTCACGCGAGGTGTAGGAGCTGGTTTCGAGCTTTTTGCCCTTGATGATCTCGCGCGCGGTGAGCGCGGTGTCAGCCTGCATAACGATGTTGTCGGTGATCTCGCCCTTGCCCACTATCAAAATGGTTTCAAGGTTATTGGCGAGACCTCTCAAATACGCCCTTTGTTTACTTGTCAGCATAGCTTATCCCCTCAAATACTCTTCCAGTTTTGCTTTAAGCGCACGCAGCGCCTTGCCGCGATGGCTTACCTTATCCTTTTCCTCGGCGGAAAGCTGGGCAAAGGTCTTGTCGCCCTGAATGAAGATCGGGTCGTAGCCGAAGCCGCCGTCGCCGATGAACTCATAGCCGATCTTTCCCTCGCAGATCTCCTCGATCTCGATTTTTTCTCCGTCGGGCAGGATACAGCAGATCGCGCAGGTGTAGTGCGCGCCGCGTTTGTCGTCGGGAACGCCCCGAAGCTCGTCGAGGATCCTCTGTGTCCTGTCCTCGTCGGTGACGCACAGTTCGGGGCAATAGCGTGCCGAAAAGATGCCGGGTCTGCCGCCGAGCGCGTCGACGCAGATGCCCGAATCGTCGGCTACCGCGGGCATGCCGGTCTTTTCAAACGCGGCGTTCGCCTTTAAAAAGGCGTTTTCGGAAAAGGTCGTTCCGGTTTCGTCGACCTCGTCGAGCACGACGCCCGCCTCCTTGGCTGATACCGCCTCGATGCCGAGCGGATTGAGTATGCGTTCCATTTCAACGAGCTTTTTAGCGTTATTTGTCGCAATGATGAATTTCATGCCGTCACTCCGTCACTTCAAACAGCGCGCGCGCAAAGTCCTGCGCGTCAAAGGGCTGCAGATCGTCGATCTTCTCGCCCACGCCGATATATTTTACGGGAATACCCAAGCCCTCCTTGATGGCGAGCACAACGCCGCCCTTGGCGGTGCCGTCAAGCTTGGTGAGCACGATGCCCGTGATGCCCGTTGCCTCTCTGAACTGCTCCGCCTGATTGACGGCGTTCTGACCCGTGGTGGCGTCGAGCACCAGCAGCTTTTCCTTTGCCGCGTCGGGAAGCTCGCGGTCGATCACTCGGTTGATCTTTGCCAGCTCGTCCATCAAATGCTTTTTGTTGTGCAGACGGCCGGCGGTGTCGCAGATGATAACGTCAGCGCCTCTTGACTTTGCCGCCGCGATGGCGTCAAAAATGACCGCCGCAGGGTCGCTGCCCTCTTTTTGCTTGATGATCTCACAGCCGCTGCGCTGCGCCCAGATGTCGAGCTGATCGATGGCTGCAGCGCGGAAGGTGTCGGCTGCCGCCAGCAGCACCCTCTTGCCTTGGTCGGAGAGCTGCTTTGCCAGCTTGCCGATGGTTGTGGTTTTTCCGACGCCGTTGACGCCGATCACCAGAATGATAGACGGTTTTGTGGAAATATCGAGCTCCTCGTCGCCCGAGAGCATTTCGGTGATGATCTCCTGCAGCATACCGTGGATCATCGAGGGGTCCTTGACGCCGTTCTCCCTGACCCTGACGCGCAGCTCCTCGCAGATGCGCTGAGCCGTGGGTACGCCGACGTCGCCCATGACCAGCAGCTCCTCGAGCTCTTCGAACAGATCCTCGTCGATGCGGGTGAAGTTTTTGAGCATTGAGTCGATCTGCCCCATCACCGCGTTGCGTGTTTTTTTCAATCCTTCTTTGATTTTACTGAATAATCCCATATCATCAGTCCTTTTATTGATTATCTAAAGTAAGCTTTTCCGCGATCTCGGTCGAGCGCAGCTCCAAAAGCTTGGAAATGCCCTCGTCCTGCATGGTGACGCCGTAGAGCACGTCTGCCTCCTCCATGGTGCCGCGGCGGTGCGTTATAAGAATAAACTGGGTCTTATCGGTCATTCGGCGCAGATAGGCGGCGAAGCGATTGACGTTTACATCGTCGAGCGCCGCCTCGATCTCGTCCATCACACAGAACGGCGCCGGACGGACCTTCATTATAGCAAAATAGAGGGCGATCGCCACCAGCGCCTTCTCGCCGCCCGAGAGAGCGTCGAGATGAACGACGATCTTTCCCGGCGGATGCACCACGATATCGATGCCGCTGGTGAGTATGTTTTCGGGGTCGGAAAGCGAGAGCGATGCGGTGCCGCCGCCGAAAAGCTCCTTGAAGGTGAGCGTGAAGTTGCGGTTTATCTGTTCAAAGCTCTCGACAAAGACCTCTTTCATTTGTTTGGTCAGACCTGAGATCAGCTTTTCGATCTCGTTTTTGGACTTTTCAACGTCCCTGACCTGCACGCTCATAAATTCATAGCGCTCTGAGACTTCCTTGTATTCCTCGATGGCGGACACGTTGACATTGCCAAGCGCTTTGATGCTCTGCTTCAAGCTCGTCAGCCGTTTTTGCGCCTTCGCCGGCTCCTCGATCGGCACGGCGACCTTTTCAGCCTCGCGGCGGGTCAGCTCATACTCCTCCCAAAGCTTGGAGATGATGTTGTCATAGTCCTTTTGGAGGTTGATTTTCCGCTCCTCAAGGCGCGCAAGCTCACGGCCTGCGTTTTCGCGTTCGGCGGTTTTGCTGCGCTCCGCGGCGCGCATATCCACGCTGCGCTGCTCCAGTTGATTTCGCTGTTCGTTTATCGCTTCTATGCGCTGCGCATGGCTTGTCTGAGTCTCCCTGAGCCGTGCGATCATCGCGTTCAGATCGTCGATCTCGCGGTTTTTGCCGTCGATCGACGCCCTGACCTCGACGATACGGGCTTCGAGCTCCGCTCTGCGCGCGCTGTTGTCGGTGCCTGAGCTTTTTGCGTAGACGATCTCGGCGTTGAGCGCGTCGATGTCCTTCTGTGAGGCGACGATCTCGAGCCGGATGTTTTGCAGCACAGTGCTGAGCTCCTCACGCTGCTGAGTCAACAAAGCGCGGTCACCGGTGACAGCGTTGACCTTTTGCTCGACGTCGGCTATCCTGACGTTCAGCTCCGACAAACGCCGGCGCGCCTGTTCCCTGCTCTTTTCGTGACCCTCGATCCTCTTTTGGCAGTCCTCGATCTCGGTGCGCGCGTTTTCGGCGGTCTCGAGCTGGAGCTGCAGCTCGTTCTCGCAGGCGCGCATCTCCGCGTCCAGACGCACCAGATCCTGCTGACGGTTGGAGAGCGCGGCGCGTGTTCCCAAAAGCTCCGCGTCAATGGCGGCGGCTTCGCGTGTGAGCTGCTCGAGAAGCTTCTCCGATTGCGCGGTCTGCGCGATAAGCTTGTCGGTCTGCTCCTTAAGGAGCGCGATTTCCGAGGCGCGGCTCAGCACGCCGGTGCTTTTCGCGAGAGAGCCGCCTGTCAGCGAACCGCCCGCGTTGACCACCTGACCGTCAAGGGTGACAACCTTGAAGCGGTAGGAATATTTTTTCGCGATCGCGGCGGCGCTGTTGAGGTCTTCCGCCACCACGATCTTTCCCAGCAGAGAGCTGAGGATATTGTGAAACTTTTCGTCGCAGGCGCAAAGCTGTGCCGCGACGCCCACAAAGCCGTAACAATCATCGAGCCCGATTTCACGCAGCTCGCGCGGCTTGATGGTGTTAAGCGGCAAAAAGGTGGCTCTGCCGCCGTCGGTCGATTTCAGAAAACGGATCGCCTGCTTGGCGTCCTCGTCGCTGCCGACCACGATGTTCTGCATCGCGGCGCCGAGAGCGATCTCTATCGCGACCGCGTATTGCTTTGGAACGGAGATCACGCGGGAAACCGGGCCGAAAATGCCGTGCAGCCTTCCGTTTTTCGCGGCGCTGACCACGGTTTTCACGCTCTTTGAGAAGCCCTCGAGATTGCGTTCCATGTTTTCCAAAAAGGTAATTTTGCGCTGATACTCGCGCATGTCAAGCGTCAGCTTGTCAAAAAGCGCCTTTTGCTCGTCTTTTTTCTTTTCCCTTGCGCTTTGCTTGAGGGTCAAGCCCTCGATCGTATTGTTCAAAGCGGCTGTTTCTTCCTGAGCCGCACTGATATCTGTTTTATATTTTTCGAGCATCTCGCGCAGGTCGTCAGCCTGACCGCTCTTTTCATCGCCCGTTTCGCGCAGCGTTTCTATGCGGCGGCTAAGCTCGGCGACTGCGCTGTCTGAGGTCATTTCGATGACGCGCGCGTCCGCAGACTGCGAGGTGAGCGCCGAAAGCTCCGCTGTCAGCGCCTGCAAAGCGTCGCCGCTTTTTCCGGCGTCGAGGTTTATCACGTTCAGCCGCTCGGAAACCTCGGCGTACTTTTTTTGCTTTGAGATGATCTCGCCGTCCAGGACGTCGATCTTCGCCTGCTTTTCGGCGATGCTCTTTTCAAATTCGCCGGCGTTTTTTTCAGCCTGTTTGATCTCGTTTTCGATGCGCGCGATATTCTCGTTATTATGGAGGATATCGTTTTCCGCGACGGAGATCAGCGCGTTTTTTTCGGCGATCTCGGTATCGATGGAGGCGATCTGAGAGCGTATCTCCTCGGCTTTTGAGGCGAGCTCGCCGTTTTTGAAATAAATCTCCTCGGTCTCAGCCTGAAGTGCCTCAAGCGCCTGCTCGGCGTCGTCATACTGTGACTTTGCTATCGATATCTTTTCGTCCTGCTGCTTGAGGCTGTGCTGCGATTTGTCGAGCGTCAGCAGCCAGATCGCGATCTCAAGGCCGCGCTTTTCCTCCGAATAGGTCAAAAACTGCTGCGCCTTTTCGCTCTGCTTTTTCAGCGGCCCCACCCGCTCCTCGAGCTCGGTCACGATGTCGCGCAGCCGCAGAAGGTTGTCCTCTGTGCTTTTGAGCTTGCGCTCCGCCTCGATTTTGCGGTAGCGGTATTTTGAGATGCCCGCCGCTTCTTCAAAAATCTCTCGTCTGTCCTCGCTTTTTGAGGACACGATGCTGTCGATCTTGCCCTGACCGATCATGGAATAGCCGTCGCGGCCGAGACCCGTATCCATAAACAGCTCGTTGATGTCCTTAAGGCGGACAGACGCCTTGTTGATAAGGTATTCGCTTTCGCCGCTGCGGTAATAGCGGCGGGTGACGGCGACCTCATCGCCGTTGTAATCCAGAAAGCGGTCGGAGTTGTCGATATTGAGAGTCACCTCGGCATAGCCCGTCTTTTTGCGTTTGTCGGTGCCGTTGAAAACGACGTCCTCCATGCGCGAGCACCGCAGGCTTTTCGGCGACTGCTCGCCGAGCACCCAGCGGATGGCGTCGCTGATGTTGCTTTTGCCGGAGCCGTTGGGACCGACGACCGAGGTTATGCCGCTTTCGAAGGATAATTTAGTTTTATCTGGAAAGGTTTTGAAACCGTGGACTTCAAGTGATTTCAGTCGCATTGCATACCCCTAACTCATACTTTCCTAACCGTTCGTCAAGCTGAACGCTCACCGCAAATCCCATCTGCTCAAAACGGCGCAGATTCTGCTTTTTCTGCCCCAAGAATTTTGAAAGGGATTTTGGGTGAACGGTCACCCGTAGATTTTTTGATGATATTCCCGCCGCCTGACACAAAAAGCTGTCATAGAATATCCTGTTCTCGCACAGCTCCTTAAAGGCGGGATGATATTGATGACCCAGGCTGTTTTGCCTGAGACTTTCGGAGTCGTGAAGCCCCAGCCTTATCAAGGCGATGCCTGCTTTTTCAAACAAAAGGATAAGCTCCGCGCATAACTTTACCGAGGTCTCAAAGGAATACGGATTATAAGCGCCGCTGAGATACAGCTCAGCCAGTTCGGTACCCTTCATCACCACGGTGGGATATACCCTCACGGTGTCTGGCTTAAGCGCGACAAAGCGCTCCGCCGTGAAAAGGTCGGAGGATACATCGGCGCCGTAAAGCCCGGTCATCATTTGCAGACCTAGCGAAAAGCCGAAGTCTTTGATAAGCCCGGAAGCGGTCTCGACGTCACGCGCGGTATGGCCGCGCCTGTTTGCTTTCAATACGGAATCATCCATGGACTGCGCACCAAGCTCGATCGCCGTTACGCCGTACTCCTTCAAAAGTGAAAGGATATCGCGGTCGACGGCGTCGGGGCGCGTGGAAACGCGGATGCCGTAAAAGCCGGGCAAAAACTGCCTTGCGCTCTCAAGCAGAGAAACCATGTATTCCCGGTCTATCGCCGTAAAGCTGCCGCCGAAAAAGGCGATCTCGGTGTTTCGGGCGCGATCTCCGAGGTCGCGCAGCGCCTTTTCGAGCGTGGCGCTCACATCACGCGGCGAAGGCTGTGAAGTCTGCCCCGTTATATTTTTCTGATTGCAAAAGCTGCACTGATGCGGGCAGCCGTTGTGCGGAATAAAAATCGCTACGTTTCCCTGTTTAATAGCCCATCAGCTCCAACGCTTCCCGTGCAGCCTGCTGCTCCGCCTCTTTTTTGCTCTTGCCGCCGCCCCTGCCGATGACATTGCTGTTGAGATGCACCTCAAACACAAAGTGCTTGTTGTGGTCGGGGCCGCTTTCCGAAACGAGAACATATTCCAGCCGCTCTCCGGGGTTTTTTTGAATGATCTCCTGCAGGGTGGTCTTGTAATCCTTGACCTGCTTTTTCTTGGAGCTTTTGATTGCGGGGATAACGAAATTCAAAATATGCTTTGCAGCAGGCTCCAATCCGCCGTCCAGATAGATAGCGGCGATAAGCGCCTCGAACGCGTCGGAGAGGATAGACGGGCGGTCGGCGCCGCCGTTATGGCGCTCGCCCTTGCTCAAAAGCAGGTATTTGCCGAGATCGATCTGTCCCGCGAACACATAGAGCGACTTTTCGCACACAAGCGAAGCTCGCAGCTTGGTCAGCTCGCCCTCCGGCAGCTCAGGCATATGCTTGAAAATGTAGTCGCTTACGACGATCGAAAGCACAGCGTCGCCCAAAAACTCAAGGCGCTCGTTGTATTGGATATGCTGCGATTTGCGCTCATTGGCATATGATGAATGTGTAAGAGCGGTGGTAAGCAGCTCCCTGTTTTTAAAATGATAACCGATGATATCTTCCAATTCCATGGCTTTTCTCCGTTGTTATAATGCAGAGGAGATCGCGTTGATCGCGTCCGCCTCAACATAATCCCTGCACAGCCCGATGGCGTTTTTGATGGTGCGCGCCTTGGCGTCGCCGTGCGCCTTGAACACGGGCTTTGAGGATCCGAGTATCGGCGCACCGCCGTAGGTGTTGTAGTCAAACCGCGCCTTCATGCCCTTCAGCTTTTTAAGCAGGAGAGCCGCCGCCATCTTGCCCTTAGCGGAGCCGGAGAACATGTCCTTAATCTCCTTCATCAGCACCGCCGCAACGCCCTCATAGGTTTTGAGTATCATATTGCCGGTAAAGCCGTCGCAGACGACCACGTCGCAAGCGCCCTTTGGAATATCGCGGCCTTCAACATTGCCGACAAAATTAAGCCCGCTCTCCTTTAAGATCGCGTAGGTCTCGCGGTAAAGCTCGGTGCCCTTGTGATCCTCGGTGCCGACGTTGGCAAGACCGACGCGCGGATTTTTGATCTTCATCACCTTTTCCATATAGACCGAGCCCATGACCGCGAACTGGCGCAGCATCTCAGGGCGGCAATCCACATTGGCTCCGCCGTCAAGGAGCATGAAGCAGCCGGTGGCGGAGGGCAAAACAGGCGCGAACGCCGGGCGCTTGATGCCCTTGATGCGCTTTACTCCCAGAGTGGCGCCGACGCACAAAGCTCCGCTGTTGCCCGCGCTGATAAAGGCGTCGCCCTTGCCCTCTGACAGCAGGCGAAGTCCGACCGCCATGGAGCTGTCCTTTTTGGCTTTGAGCACGCTGTCGGCAGCGTCGTGCATCGTCAGCACCTCGCTGCAATCCTCGATCTCGATTTTATCCATTGAAATGCCGTTTTTTTCGGCACATTCCCTGATGGCGCTTTCGCTGCCGGTCAAAAGGATATCAACGCCGTGCTCCTGCACAGCCTCGGCGCAGCCCTTGATGATTTCCAGCGGCGCGTTATCGCCGCCGAATGCGTCAACTATGATTTTCATATTCTACACCCTACTCATTAAAATTCTCTGAAAGAAATTTATCTAATGAATCCAGCGCGCGCCGCGCATATGCCGCCGCACGCTCGCGTTTGTCTCTCGGTTTGTTTTCAAGCTCCGGAAGCACGCCGAGATTCGCGCCCATCGGCTGGAATTTCTTCACTGTCGGGTCGGCGATATAGCGCGAAAGCGCGCCGATCATCGTGTCCTCAGGCAAAGTCAGCGTACCGAGCCCTCGGGAGAGCCGCGCGGCATTGATGCCCGCCATGATGCCCGAGGCGGCGCTCTCCATATAACCCTCTACACCGGTGATCTGCCCCGCGAAAAAGAGGTTTTTATTTTCCTTAACAGAAAAATCAGATGAAAGCACCTTCGGAGAGCGCAGAAAAGTATTGCGGTGCATTACGCCGTAGCGCACGAATTCCGCCCTGTGAAGCGCCGGTATCAGCGAAAAGACTCGCTTTTGCTCGGAGAATTTCAGATTTGTCTGGAATCCGACCAGATTGAGCATGGTACCGGCGGCGTTTTCGCGCCTAAGCTGCACCAGCGCCCAAGCCCGATGCCCGGTGCGCGGGTCGACAAGTCCCACGGGCTTCATCGGACCGAAGCGCAGCGTGCCTTCGCCGCGCTGAGCCAGCACCTCGACCGGCATGCAGCCCTCATAAACCTTTGGGTTGCTGACGTCGAAATCGTGCAGCGGCGCGCGCTCGGCGTGGATAAGCGCATCGTAGAAGACCTCATACTCTTCCTTGTTCATCGGGCAGTTGATGTAGTCGTCGTCACCGCCGCGGTCGTAGCGCGACGCGGTGAAGGCGCGATCCATGTCCACGCTTTCCGCGGTGACTATCGGCGCCGCAGCGTCAAAGAAGGACAGCGAATCGCCGAATTCCCGCTCGATAGCCCCGGCAAGCCGGTCGGCGGTGAGCGGCCCCGTAGCGATCACGGTGACGCCTTCCCGGGGAATTTCGGTGATCTCCTCGTGGATGACCTCGATATTCGGGTGGGCGTTGATGCCATCGGTAACGAGCCGCGCAAAAATTTCGCGGTCGACCGCAAGCGCTCCGCCCGCAGGCACCTTGCAGCGATCGGCGCACTTCATCAAAAAGGAGTTGAGTCTGCGCATTTCCTCCTTAAGCAGCCCTGCGGCGCTCTCCACGCGCATGGCTTTGAGTGAATTGGAGCAGACAAGCTCTCCGAACAGATCGGTTTTATGCGCGGGAGTACGCTTTTGCGGCTTCATCTCATAAAGCCGAACGCCGATGCCGCGATCGGCGATCTGCATCGCCGCCTCACAGCCCGCGAGACCCGCGCCGATAACATTCACCGTCATGGCTTTTCTTCCGCCTTCACGGTCTTGGTAAAGCCGCAATCCTGATTGGCACAGAAAAGAGCGGGCTTTTTGCCCTTCTTTTTGAACAGGATCTGGCCGCACTGCGGACATCTTTCGTTGACGGGCTCGTTCCAGCTAACGAAATCGCAGTTGGGATAATTGGAGCAGCCATAGAAGGTGCGCTTGCTCTTTGTGGTTTTCACAATGACGTCGCCGCCGCATTTCGGGCAGGTAACGCCGGTTTTGTTCTCATATTTGAGGATGTTTTTGCACTCGGGATAGCCCGGGCAGGCGATGAACTTGCCGTATCTGCCCGTTTTGACCACCATTTGTCTGCCGCATTTGTCGCAGATTATGTCGGTTTCGTCCTCCTTGAGCTTCAGCTTGACGCCCTCCATCTCGGTTTTTGCCTTTTTTAGGGTGTCCTCAAAGCCGCCGTAGAAGTCTCTGAGGAGCTGAACCCACTGAACGTCGCCGTTTTCGACCTTGTCGAGGTCGTTTTCCATCTCGGCTGTGAATTTGACATTCACGATGTCGGGAAAACGCTCCTCCATCAGCTTGGTGATGACTTCGCCGAGCTCGGTTGGGATCAGGCTTTTAGCCTCGCGCTTGACATATTCGCGGTCGGTCAGGGTCGAGATCGTCGCGGCGTAGGTGGACGGTCTGCCGATGCCGTATTCCTCAAGCGTCTTGATAAGCGACGCCTCGGTAAAGCGCGCCGGCGGCTGGGTAAAGTGCTGATTCTTTTTCAGCTCGCGGCACTTTACGGGCATGTCCTTTTCAAGCGGCGGGAGCTGAGAGGATTTTTCCTCCTCATCATCTCTTCCCTCGACATACAGCGCGGTGAAGCCGGGAAAATCGACGGAATAGCCGGACGCCTTGAAAATATAGCCGTTCGCCTCGATATCCGCCTGAGTGGTTTTCTGCACGCAGTCCGCCATCTGAGAAGCGGTGAAGCGGCTCCAGATGAGCTTATACAATTTATATTGATCGGTCGTCAGGCTGCTTTTTATGCTGTCGGGAGTCAGCGACGGCATTGACGGTCTTATCGCTTCGTGACCGTCCTGAGCGTTGCTGCGCGATTTGAAGAAGCGGGGCTTCGGCGGCAGATAGTCGCTGCCGTAGCTGCCTGCGATATACTTGGTGACCTCCTCGATTGCGTAGTTGGAGATACGCAGCGAGTCGGTACGCATATAGGTTATCAGACCGGTCGCGCCCATGCCCTGAACCTCCACGCCTTCATACAGCTCCTGAGCCACGCGCATGGTGCGCTTGGACTGAAAGCCCAGCTTGCGCGAAGCCTCCTGCTGCAGAGTTGATGTTATGAACGGCGGCGCCGGCGATTTTTTGCGGGTGCCTTTTTTCACCTTGGTCACCACATACTCGGCGTCCTGAAGATCGGACTCGATCTTGTCTGCCTGCTGCTGACAGGTGATCTTGAGCTTGCCGTTTTGATCGGCGTAAAGGCTTGCCGAAAACGATTTGCGGCTGCCCTTGGGAATGAATTTTGCGTCGATAGTCCAGTATTCCTCGGGCTTGAACTTCCTTATCTCGTTTTCGCGGTCAACTATGATGCGCAGCGCCACAGACTGCACTCTTCCCGCGGAAAGGCCGCGCCTGATCTTCTGAGAAATGAAGGGGCTGAGCTTGTAGCCGACCAGACGGTCGAGCACGCGGCGCGCCTGCTGAGCGTTGACCAGATCCTCGTTTATCCTGCGGGGATGCGCCATGCCGTTCTGCACGCCGGTTTTGGTGATCTCGTTGAATTCAACACGCTGGCAATAGTCCTCGGGCAGACCGAGGATATACGCCAAGTGCCATGAAATAGCCTCGCCCTCACGATCCGGGTCGGTCGCGAGATAGACGCTGTCGCTTTCCTTGGCAAGGGTTTTAAGCTCCTTTACCAGCTTTTCCTTTCCCTTGATTATATCGTATTTTGGGGCAAAGTCGTTCTTTATGTCCACGCTCAGGCGCGCCTTTGGCAGATCGCGCACATGACCCATGGAGGCAACGACCTCAAAATCCTTGCCCAAATACTTTTTGATTGTCTTTGCTTTGGCAGGGGACTCTACAATTACCAAATCTGACATTATTTTCCTCCTATTGATTGCGCACAAAAAATCTTCCCTTAAGCGGACGAACCAAGTCGTTCATCTCAAGAAAGGTCAGCGTGCTCAACGCTGAATAAACGGGCAGGCCAAGGTCGCCCGCGATTTGATCGATATGCACCGGCTCCGCCGAAAGATAGTCAAAAACGCGTTTGGCGTCGCCGCGCAGGGTGATGTTAAGCTTTTCACCTGAAACCACTGTTGTGGAGTTTTTCAGCTTTTGCGGTTTGTCCGGCAAAGCCTTTTCACGGCGGGCAGGATCGTCCGCAGGCTTTGGCTTTTCGGGCGGCTTTTGCCCCTTGACCGGCACCGCAGCGATATCGTCAAGCGAGATATCATCGTAATTTATGTCCTCGGAGCCGATCGTGAGATTGTCGAAGGCGACAAGAATGTCCATAAAATCGGTGATCGGGATCGCCGTTCCCTCTTTGATGCGCCGGTTGCTGCCCTCGTTCATCGGGCTGTTGTTGCCCAGCAGGGCGAACAGCTCCTTGCCCATCTCAAGCGCGAGATTCGCAGTGATAAGCGAACCGCTTCTGGCGCCCGCCTCGATCAGCAGCAGGCCGTCGGAAAGCGCGGCGATTATGCGGTTGCGCGCCGGGAAATAGAAGCCTCGAGGCTCCTCGTCGGGCGGATATTCCGATATCACCGCACCTCTCAGGGTGATGGCGCGTCGCATTTCGGCGTTGTCCTGAAGATAGCGGCTGTTGATGCCGCAGCCGCGCACGCATACCGTCACTCCGCCTGCGGCGAGCACGCCTCTGTGAGAGGCGCAGTCAACGCCCAGCGCTCCGCCGCTGACGACGGTCACGCCGAACTTGGACAGAGAGTAAGCGATCTTGTAGGAATTTTCGACTCCGTAGCGCGAGGCGCGGCGCGTGCCGACGATGCCTATGCTGAAACGGCTGTCGAGATCGGGAAGCTTTCCGTCCACATACAAAACGGCAGGCGGCGCGTAGATGTTGTAAAGGCACATCGGATAGTCTTCGTCTTCGATCGTCAAAACCGAATAGCCCAGCTCGGCGCACCGCGATATTATCCGGTCAACGCGCTCCCAAGGCGGTGACTGCAGCTTGGCGATGTCGGACGCGGATAAAAAACCGCAAAGCCTCCACTCCCGCTCACCGCCATTGATAAAAGACATGACGTCGGGATAGTGCTCTGTGATCTGTTTGATTTTTTGATTGTTATAGCCGATGGTCTGCGAAAGCATGATCCAGCAGCGCGCGTTTTCCGATACCATTTATTTTACCATTTCCCAAATCAGGATCGCGGCGGCGACGGAAGCGTTCAGCGATTCCGCCTTTCCGTTCATCGGGATCGTGATCCTGTGCCTGCAGGCTGCCACAGTCTGCTGCCTGATGCCGTTGCCCTCGTTTCCGATGACCACGGCGCAGGGCTCGCAAAAGCCGAGCTCCGTTACCTTTTCGGCGTCCGCATCTACGACCGCAGCGTAAGTGTTTAGCCTTGGGTGAGCACAAAAGTAAGCGGAGAGATCCGCTGTTTCCATGATCGGCAGGCGAAACACCGCGCCCATGCTGCCTCTGACGACCTTGGGGTTGAAAACGTCGCAGCAATCGGAGGACATCAGCACTCCGCTGACGCCGAACGCCTCGGCAGAACGCAAGATAGTACCCAAATTATTTGGATCCTGCACATTATCGAGTGCAAGAAATTTTCCGCCATTTTCTATTGTATCAAAATCAGCGCTTTTGTCAAGTGCTTTTATCACACAAAGAAAGCCCTGCGGCGTCTGAGTGTCGCTGATAAGCGCAAAAAGCGAGGGCGTCAGAAGGCAGGTTTTATGCGCGCGGGCGCTAAGCTCACGAAAAGCTTCGGCGTATTTTGACGCGGCGGCATCGGTCACGAAAAGTGTTTCCACCTCTGCCCCGCTGCGCAGCGCGTCCATGCAGACCCGCACTCCCTCGGCGAGGAACTGACCGCTCTGTCTGCGGTATTTTGCGCTTTTTTTCAGTTTGACAGCGTGCTTAAGCTGCGCGTTGTCTTTGCTGGTGATATTCAACATAGCGATCTCCAAATACAGCAAAAGCGTTTGGAGAACCAAACGCTGTCACTATTATATTAAGTTAAGCATTCTTTGCCTTTTCAACCAAAGCGGTGAATGCAGCGGGATCCGCGATAGCGATCTCTGAAAGCATTTTGCGGTTTAGAACAACGCCCGCCTTCTTAAGACCGTTCATAAACTGGGAATAGTTGGTGCCGTTTGCCTTGCAGGCAGCGGAAATACGGGTGATCCAAAGACGGCGGAAATCTCTTTTTCTCTGCTTGCGGCCGATGTAGGCATAGTTGCCGGACTTCATAACCGCCTGTTTCGCCATCTTAAAATGCTTGGATTTGGAACCCCAATAGCCCTTGGCGAGCTTTAATACTTTTTTTCTTCTTTTGCGAGTCATCATCGCGCCTTTTACTCGTGCCATTATCTATTTTACCTCCGATATGTTTAAATGTGGATAATCAAGCTCTCTTATTCTTATTTATAAGGGATCAGACGCTTGATCTGAGGCGTATTGGTTACGTCCGCAACAACTGTCTGACGCAGACCTCTTTTACGCTTTCTGGTTTTCTTGTTCAAGATGTGGCTCTTATTTGCGTGAGCGCGGATAACTTTACCGTTTTTCGAAAGTTTAAATCGTTTTTTGGCACCGCTGTGGGTTTTGATTTTAGGCATAATATATATCCTCCCTTTATGAATTACTTATTGGGCTTTGGCGCAAGAAACATTAACATATTGCGACCTTCGAGCTTCGCGGGTTTTTCAACGACAGCTACCTCCGAGCATGCCTCGGCAAAGCGCTTCATTGTTTCAAGACCGATCTCCGGATGACCCATCTCGCGTCCTCTGAAGCGGATGGACACCTTGACCTTATCGCCGTGCTTGATAAACTTGAGGGCGTTGTTGAGCTTGGTATTGAAATCATGCGTGTCGATATTCAAAGAAAGTCTTACTTCCTTTATGTCGACGATGTGCTGATTTTTCTTGGCTTCCTTTTCCCTCTTTGCCTGCTCGAAGCGAAACTTTCCGTAGTCCATGATCTTGCATACAGGCGGATTAGCCTGAGGAGCGATTTTAACCAAATCAAGGTTTTTCTGCTCCGCAATATTAAGCGCGTCTCTCGCAGACATAATACCGAGCTGTTGTCCGTCAGAACCGATCACTCTGAGCTCTTTGTCACGAATTTCCTCATTGATCTGAGTGTTGTTTTCTTTCTTGCCGATGGTTA
>ONHJ01000075.1 GCA_900317595.1 uncultured Eubacteriales bacterium
GAAGCGGTTTAGTCGAGGAACCCCATTCGGCGGTGAATTGAAGGTCGCTCCAAAACAAAGACCCCCTTGGGAAAGGGGGTCTGCAAGCTGAGGGTGCATTGCCCCACAAGGGCGGACACACGGGTCCGCCCCTACACAGTTAAGGAAACCGTACTTTAAAACCAAGCCCGCGGCATTACAAATCCGGAGCGAAGCGACCCTTAACTGACAACTGACAACTGACAACTGACTACTGACTACTGACTACTGACTACTGACTACTAAACCTCTGACTACTAATAACTGACTGCCGCTAATAATCTTTTCTTGACCGAATCGTGAGAACAGTGTATAATAAGAGCATAAAACACCCACACGGAGGACAATATGCCTGTATATCGAATCGCCGAGCTGAACATTGAAATGGAACCTCGTTACCGTGAAACCGCCGACCGGCTCGCGCCCTATCTGACCGACAGCGCCGAGGTCGATTTTTCGGTGGAGCCCGACCCCGAGGGCTTTGCCGCGTTTGAGGCGCGCTCCAGTTTTCCCGACCGACCCGACATGAACGAGGGACCCTATCTCTACACGCTGATCTGCCAAAGGGTGCTCGCGGACTACGACGGCTTTTTCTTTCACTCATCGGCGCTTGAAATGGACGGCGAGGGCTATCTTTTCACCGCGCTCAGCGGCACCGGAAAATCCACCCACACGCGCAACTGGCGCAGGACGTTCGGCGACCGCGTCACCATGATAAACGACGACAAGCCGATAATCCGCAGGATCGGCGGCAAGTTCTTCGTCTGCGGCACGCCGTGGATGGGCAAAAGCGACGTCGGCTGCAATATGATCGCGCCGATCAGGGCGGTCTATGTCCTGCAAAGAGGAGAGGAAAATTCCGCGCGGAAAATCAGCCCGGGCGCCGTGTTCAAGCAGCTCCTTGAAGCCACGCTCCTGCCCAAGACACGCGACAATATGCAAAAGCTGCTTTCCCTGTTTAACGACCTTTTCAGCTCTGTTCCGCTTTTCCTGCTGACCTGCAACAAGGACCCCGATTCGGCAAGGGTAGCGTATGAAACAGTTGAAAGTTGAAAATATAGAATTGATTTCAGGTGCAGAGGCGGATCCGTTCGCCCCTACACGGTTAAGGAAGCCGTGCGTTAAAACCAAGCACGCACTATTATAAATCGGAGCGAAGCGAAAAAGGACTGATAAAAATGACACTTCCGCAAGTGGTGACCGTACAAAATATGCGCGAGAGCGACGCTGCGGCGATCGCCGGCGGCGTTTCCTCGGCAGAGCTTATGCACCGCGCTGCACTCGGCATCTATAAAGCGGTGCGCTTTACGGGCAGGGTGGCGATTGTCTGCGGCGGCGGAAACAACGGCGGCGACGGCTACGCTCTCGCCTGCATACTGCTGGAGAACGGCGTCACGCCCGTGATCTTCCGCGTGACCGAAAGCTTTTCAAAGGACGGGCTCTACTATTACCACAAAGCCATGTCGAAGGGCGCCGAGGAGGGCGATTTTCGCCTGCCGTCGCCGCTTGACGGCTTTGATATCGTGGTCGACTGCCTGCTCGGCACGGGCTTTCACGGCGAGGTCGGCGGCGAAATGCAGCGCGCCGTTGAGGAGATCAACGCCTGCGGCGCTTACGTCGTCAGCGCCGACATCAACAGCGGAGTCAACGGCGACACCGGCGAGGCTGCGGTCGCGGTAAACTCCGACCTCACCGTTTCGATCGGCGCGTTCAAGATCGGAATGTTTCTCGGCGACGCGCCGTATTATATCGGTATGATGAAAAATGTTGACATCGGCATCGAGCTGCTGCGGCAGGAGTTTTATCTGATGGATTATGAGCAGCTTCCGTTTTTCGAGGGCTACGACGCGATAGTCATGTCCGAGGAGGATTTCTGCGAGCGCTACGACCTCGGCGACGGCGAATTTGACCTGCCGACCTGCGCTGCGCGTCTCAGCGACGACACCGGCAAGACCGTAGTAGTAAAAACCGCCCACTCGGCGGTGATAGCAGACATACAATACCTGTATTTCGCCGCGGACTACGTCTTTTGAAATAATTAACAATTAATAATTAATAATTAACAGTGAAGGGCGGGCTCTGCCCGCACCCGAATCATAATGCCGCGGTGCTAGGAAAAGAGCGTTTCCTCTCGCTGTCATTCCGAGCGGTGCCGAAGGCAAAACGCGCAGCGTTTAGTCGAGGAACCCCCATCGGCAGTGCGCCAACGCCGCTCCCAAGCCAAGGCTCCCCTGCGTAAGGAAATGTCGTCAACTTAGGGATTGTATAAGCCTTATCCCCGCAATGAATTGCGGGGACGGAGCGACGTGCGATTTGCTTAAGTTTACGGCATTGCCCCACAAGGGCGGACACGCGGGTCCGCCCCTACAAAACAGCGACCCTCAACTCCCAACTCTCAACTCCCAAGGAGGTCTTTATGCAAAAAATACGTGATTTCATGGCAGGCCGCTACGGCTTCGACACACTCAACGGCTTTTTGTTCGGCGCGGTCATGGTGCTCTGGTTCGTCAATATCTTTGTTTGGAGCCTTATCCCGAGCCTTATCATCGGCGGCGTCCAGCTCCTGCTGTTTGCGTGGCTGATGTTCCGCGCGCTCTCGCGCAACATCAATATGCGTTCGCTTGAAAACCGCCGCTTTCGCAAGGTGTTTGACCCCGTAAAGAACTGGTTTTCGTTCCAAATCAAGAAATTCAAGGAGCGCAAGCAGTTCAAATACCTCAAATGTCCTCACTGCAAGGCGCAGCTCCGCGTCAAGAACCAAAAGGGCGAACACGGCGTGCGCTGCCCGAAGTGCAGGGGCGAATTCAAGGTGAAGATTTAATACTATTCTCAAAAAACTCTTTATCATCTGCCGCGTTAAATTCCGCTGACATCTGTTTAAAGCGATTTAACCGGTAACAGAATAAGCGCTGCCCGTACCCGAAAATAATCCTTTCGCCTCTTGACTTTTTATCGGTTTATGATATACTGTTAGTTAATCAAAAAAATTGACAGAAAGCAGAGCCTTTCGGAAAGGAAACAACGATGGCGAAAGAAGAACTGATGGAAGAAATGGATAACGAGGGTACTCTTATCACGCTCGAGGACGAAGAGGGCAACGAGGTCGAGTTTGAGTTTCTCGACGTGGTCGAGTATGAGGGCGAGGAATATATCGTGCTCATCGAGAACGACGAGGACGCCGACGAGGTGGTTATCCTGAAAATCAACCCCATCGACGACGAGACCGAGGAATACACCAGCATCGACGACGACGAGCTGCTCGACAAGCTCTTTGAGATCTTCAAGGAGAAGTACGAGGGCGATATAGATTTTGCCTGAATCAGTTACGAAAAAAAATTAAATATTTTTTTTGGAAAGTTGCATAGTTGTATGCAACTTTTCTTCGTTTTTGCCCTATAAGTGAGGGGGTATTTTATATGAAAACCGTAAAACCAAAGGCGTTCATGTGTTATCTCGACAACTATGTCATTCTGGAACATCTTTCCGACGCGCAGGCAGGTCGGCTCTGGAAAATGCTATTTGACCTTGCGGTCAACGGCACTGACGGCGAAAACGACGATCAGGTGGTGCGCCTTGCTTATGCCATCATGGCACAAAAGCTCAAAAGTGATTTTGCCGCCTACGACAAAAAGGTCGCCGTGATGAAGGAGAACGGAAAGAAACGCGCAAAACCCGTCGACGTCGATAAAAAGCAAATCGATAACGATAACGAGCAAATCGATGACGATAAAAAGCAAAAGCAAGCAAAAGCCTGCAATTGCTCGCAATATAAAGATAAAGATGAATATGAAGATGAAGATAAAGATGAATATGAAGATGAATATGAAGATGAAAATGAAGATGAAGAGGAAGAGAGGATAATAAAAAAAGAGGCTTGCGCCTCTTGCTCTGCCGCCGCTGCCTCTTTTCCTGTTGGGATTTGTATTGATTTTTCAAAAGCGAAGCTTGCAAATGAAAAAGCTTCGGGGCTGCCGCTGTCCGACGCGGTGGATAAGGCGGTCTCACGCGCACATGGCGGTCGCGGCAGCCCGTTTGATTTAAATTTATGCGTGGGTCTGCTGTCAGAACGAGATCGACTTGAAGCTCTCGTCCAGGATTTCGTAGGAGTTTTTGAACTTCGACAGCTCATCGTCGGTCAGCTTAAGCTCGAGGATACGGTTGGCGCCGCCGCTGTTGATGATGCAGGGGTTGCCGATAAAGACCTCGCTCTTGAGGCCGTATTCGCCGCGAAGACGCACCGAGGTGGTGAACACGCTGTTTTCGTTGTGGAAGATGGCTCGGACTATGCGGCAGATCGCCATGCCGATGCCGTAATAGGTGCTGCCCTTTGCCTTGATGATCTGATAGGCGGCGGTGCGCACCTCGTTTTCGATCTTCTCCAGATCCTCGTGTTTATAGCGGTCGGGATATTTTTCAAGAACGGTGTAAACCGGCTTGACCGCCATGATCGCCTGACTCCACGGCACAAACTCGCTGTCGCCGTGCTCGCCGATCACGTAGGCGTGCATATGGCGCGGGTCAACGTCAAAATATTCGCCCAGCAGATAGCGCAGGCGTGCGGTGTCGAGCGTGGTGCCGGTGCCGATGACCTTGGAGGCGTTGAAGCCCGAGAGCTCGTAGGTGATGCGGGTCATAATGTCGACGGGGTTGGTGGCGACGAGGAAGATGCCGTCAAAGCCCGAGGAAACTACGCTCGGCACGATCGACTCAAACACCTTGTAGTTGCGCTGAAGAAGCTGCAGCCGGGTTTCGCCCTCCTTCTGGTTGACGCCCGCGCAGATCACCACCACGTCGGCGTCGCCGCAGTCGGAGTAGTTGCCGTAGTAGATCTTCATGCTGGAGTTGGAGAACGCCAAGCCGTGGTTGAGGTCCATCGCTTCGCCTCTGGCGCGCACCTCGTTGAGATCGACAAGCACAAGCTCGTCGCAGATGCTCTGGTTCAGCGCGGCGTAGGCGAAGCTCATGCCCACCATGCCGGTGCCGACCAGCACTACTTTTCTTTTCAGGTTTGCCATATTTTTCACGTTCCTTTCTTTTGGGGGTCGGTTTTTGATCCAATACCATTGTAGCAAAAAATCGCGCCGGAGTAAAGGCTTTTTTGAAAAACTTGCGGAATGAAATCGCGGGAAAAAGAGGTTGAAAAAAGTACGGCGGTATGTTACAATAGGTGCTGTATAATCAACAGTTTTCCCAAAGGAGAGACCTGCTATGTATAAAATCGTGGAAAAACGGCCGCTTACGGGCAACATAACCCTAATGCAGATCGAGGCGCCGCCGGTTGCGAAAAAGGCGCAGCCCGGGCAATTCGTGATCCTACGCGCCACCAAAGACGGCGAGCGCATCCCGCTGACCATTTCGGGTACCGACACGGCGCGTGGGACCGTCTGCATCATCTTTCAGATCGTGGGCGCGACCACGCGCCGTCTTAATATGCTTGAGGAGGGCGATTCCCTCGCGGATTTCGCGGGTCCTCTCGGCAAGCCCACCGAGCTTGACGGGCTTAAAAAGGTCTGTGTGGTCGGCGGCGGCGTAGGCTGCGCCATCGCGCTGCCCATAGCCCGAAAGCTGCACGAAACCGGCTGTGAGGTACACTCGATCGTGGGCTTCCGCAACAAGGATTTTCTGATTCTGGAGGACGAGTTCAAAGCTTGCTCCGACAAATACATCGTTATGACCGACGACGGCTCCTACGGTCAAAAGGGCGTCGTCACCGCTCCGCTCAGGGAGCTGATAGAGGCAGGCGAGCAATATGACGCGGTGATCGCCATCGGTCCGCTGCTGATGATGAAGTTCGTGGTCGAGACCACCCGACCCTATCAGATACCGACCACGGTGTCGATGAACCCGATTATGATCGACGGCACCGGTATGTGCGGCGGCTGCCGCCTGACCGTCGGCGGCGAAATGAAATTCGCCTGCGTCGACGGCCCCGACTTCGACGGCTTCAAGGTCGACTTTGACGAGGCGATGAAGCGCACCGCTATGTACCGCAAATTTGAGCGCCACGCCTATGAAGCCGCCTGCAATCTGCTGAACAAGGAGGTGCAGTGAGATGCCCGACATGAATCCGAAAAAAACGCCCATGCCCTCGCAGGATCCAAAGGTGCGCGCGCACAATTTCCTCGAGGTGGCGCAGGGCTACACCGCCGAAATGGCGCAAAAGGAGGCGGCGCGCTGCCTTAACTGCAAGCACCGCCCGTGCGTGAGCGGCTGCCCGGTGCATATCGCGATCCCCGACTTCATCGCGCAGGTCGTCATGGGCGACTACGCTGCCGCCTATGATATCATCGCCGAATCGAGCAGCCTGCCCGCGGTCTGCGGACGTGTCTGCCCTCAGGAGAGCCAGTGCGAAAAGCAGTGCGTGCGCGGCATAAAGGGCGACCCTGTCGGCATTGGCAGGCTCGAGCGCTTTGTCGCCGATCATCACAACGCGCAGCCCGAAAGCAGGGTAAAGCGCCCTGCTCCCAACGGCCACAAGGTCGCGGTCGTCGGCTCGGGACCCTCGGGCTTGACCTGCGCCGGCGACCTCGCCAAAAAGGGCTATGAGGTCACGGTCTTCGAGGCGCTCCACCTCGCCGGCGGCGTGCTGGTCTACGGCATACCTGAGTTCCGTCTGCCCAAAAACATCGTCCAAAAAGAGGTGGACAACCTAACCGCGCTGGGCGTGAAGATAGAAACGAACATGGTCATCGGCAAGGTGCTCTCGATCGACGAGCTGATGGACGAGTACGGCTTTGAGGCGGTGTTTATCGGCTCGGGCGCGGGCTTGCCGAGATTTATGAATATCCCGGGCGAAAATCTTTGCGGCGTTTATTCCGCCAACGAGTTCCTCACCCGCACCAACCTGATGAAGGCGTACAAGCACAACGCCCTCACCCCGATAATGCACGCCAAAAAGGTGGCGGTCGTGGGCGGCGGCAACGTGGCGATGGACGCTGCGCGTTCGGCGCTGCGCATCGGCGCCGAGAAGGTGTATATCATGTACCGCCGCAGCGAGGAAGAGCTGCCTGCCAGACGCGAGGAGGTTCGCCACGCCAAGGAGGAGGGCGTCGAATTTATGATGCTGACCAACCCTGTGGAGATACTCGGCAACGAGGACGATTTTGTAAAGGCGGTGCGATGCCGTAAAATGGAGCTCGGCGAGCCCGACGCAAGCGGCAGACGCAAACCGACCGAGGTGCCGGGAAGCGAGTTCACGCTCGACGCCGACTGCGTGATAATGGCGATAGGCACCTCGCCCAACCCGCTGATAAAGTCCACCACAAAGGGGCTTGAAACGCAGAAGTGGGGCGGAATAATCGTCGACGAAAACGGCAGGACGTCACGCGAGGGCGTTTTCGCGGGCGGCGACGCGGTAACCGGCGCGGCGACAGTTATCCTCGCGATGGGCGAAGGAAAAACCGCCGCAAGGGCGATAGATGAATACATCTCATCGAAAGGCGTTTAGCGGTCAGCGGCAGGCATTAAGCTGCCGGTCGTGGGTCGCTGTCATTCCGACCAAGCGAAGCGCGTGGAGGAATCCCCTTCGGCGATG
>ONHJ01000120.1 GCA_900317595.1 uncultured Eubacteriales bacterium
CATAATTCTTCAAAGGAATTTAAGCTGCCCGAGGGTCATGTGCTTTACGAGGATTACATAAAAGGAGCCTCAGACGAGGATTTGCCAATAGATTTCGCACCGCATATCTACGACGAGATCGTGCGTCTGCAAACCTCCGGCACCACGGGTACGCCGAAGGGCGTGCCGCTCAACAACATCAACGAGGTGCTTTCGGCGCACGACGTCATCATGCACTTTCCGCTTTCGCCCACCGACGTGACCATGAACATGACGCCGTGGTTCCATCGCGGAGGTCTTCATTCCGGCGGCCCCACTCCGACGCTGTACGCCGGTGCCGCGCTGGTCATCATGCGCACCTTCAACCCCAAGACCACGCTGAGTTATGTGGAGCGATTCGGCATCTCATTCCTCACGGGCGTTCCGTCGGTGCTCACGCTGCTGGCGAGCCGTCAGGAAAAGCACCCCAAGGACATCTCCTCGCTTAAGGGCATCATCACCATGGGAAGCCCCTTGGAAAAGGAGGCGTGCATCCGCTTTCAGAAAGCGCTCACGCCGAATATCTACAACGGCTACGGCACCACCGAATCCTTCTGGAACACCTTCCTGCGCCCGTATGACCTGCCCGAGATGTCAGGCACCGCAGGACGCTCATGCACCGACGACGAGGTGCGCATAGTGAAGGTGTACGAGGACAAAAAGGCGGAGCCCGACGAGACCGTGCCGTTCGACAACGCCACCGAGGGCGAGATCATCATCAAATGCCCCGCAAAATCCACCTATTGCTACGCGAACAACCCGCAGGCGACCGAGGAAAAATTCTATAAGGGCTGGATGTACACGGGCGATATCGGCACCTGGGACAAGCGCCAGTTCGTCACCGTGGCAGGCAGAAAAGACGACATGATAATCAGCAAGGGTGAAAATATCTATCCCGCGCGCATCGAGGAAGTGCTCAACAGCCATCCAAAGGTCGCGGAGTGCATAGTCACCGGCGTTCCCGACAGCACGCGCGGCGAGTGCGTCGCGGCGTATGTGATCCCGGAGGACGACAGCCTGACCGTTCAGGAGCTGCTCGATTTCTGCGACGCGTCGCCCAACATCTCAAAATATCAGGCGCCGCGATACTATCGCTTCGTCAAGACCCTTCCGAGGACAGCAACCGGCAAAAAGCAGCATTTTGTGATAAAAAAGCAGGCGAAGGAAGATCTGGCTGCGGGCTTGCTGCTCAAAAAATAGAATGGAATATCAAAGGACGTGCCGTTACCGACACGTCCTGATTTTTTGCAAACTTTATAACTTATTACGCAATCCACGCAATTATCAGCATTACAAATTCAAAGCGACCTTAAACTCACAGCTGACAGCTATTCCCCGTCAATGAAATATTTGATGATATCCTGACGCGTGACTATACCGATAAAGGTGCCGAGGCTGTCGGTCACGGGGATGAAATTCTGATGTATGGCTCGGTGAAGCAGCTCTTCCATGGTCACGTCGATCTCCACCGCGGGGTTGAAGCTCGGTCGGATTATGTCGCTGACACGGTGCTTTTCCTTTTCGGTGACAGAATTGTTGCGCAGGTCGACGATGTAATAGAGAAAGTCGCCCTCGCTGACGGTACCCACATATTTTCCGTCCTCCGAGATCACGGGAATAGCGGTGTAGCTGTGGGCGCGCATCTTCTCCAAGCCCTGCCTCAGCGTGTTGGTATCGAAGATGTATTTCACCGTTTCCTTCGGTTTTAACAGCATTAATACGTTCATTTTTTCTCCTAAAGAAAGTGCAGAATATACAGCTCGCCGATCAGACAGACGAAGCCAAAGGTAAAAAGCAGGGTGTTGACCTGCAAAATGCCGCAGAAAATCAGCACCGCGGCGGCAAGAACAGCCAAGGCGCGGCGGATACGCGGATTTTCGGATCTGAACAGCAGCATGAAAAGCAGCAGATAAACCGCCAGCATAACCGAGGTGGCGATCCACCAAAAGCGCTGCATCAGCTCCTTCGGCTCGGTAAAGCCCTGCTCGAGCACGCCGAGATGCACCGACATCAGCAGCAGGCTGCCGAATTTGCCGATGCGCGCCAAAAGGAGCATAGCCTTGTTGGGAACGCGCTCTCTGTCAAAGGGATAGCTGCGCAGCAGGAATACGTTCGGCAAAACCAGCACCGCCGCGAACGCCATGCCGACAAAGTTGAAAACAGACAAAAAGCCCATCAAAGCTCCACATCCAATTCCACGGGGCAATGGTCGGAGCCGAAAACCCCGGTATGGATCTTCGCGTCGACCAGCTTGTCATCGATAGACTGCGAGGTGATGAAGTAGTCGATGCGCCAGCCCGCGTTCTTCTCGCGCGCTTTGAAGCGGTATGACCACCACGAATAGACGCCCTCGGCGTCGGGATAAAAGCGGCGGAAGGTGTCGGTAAAGCCGCCTGAGAGCAGGTTGCTCATCTTTTCGCGTTCCTCGTCGGTGAAGCCCGCGTTTTTGCGGTTGGTCTTGGGATTTTTGAGGTCGATCTCCTTATGCGCCACATTGAGGTCGCCGCAGAGGATCACGGGCTTTTGCGCGTCGAGCCCTTTAAGATAAGCAAAAAAGGCGTCCTCCCATGTCATGCGGTAATCGAGGCGGCGCAGCTCGTTCTGAGAATTGGGCGTGTAGCAGGTCACAACAAAATACTCCGGGAATTCGGCGGTGATGACCCTGCCCTCACGGTCGTGCTCCTCAATGCCGATGCCCTTGGTCACACGCAGCGGCTCCTCCTTTGTAAAGAGCGCAGTGCCGGAATAGCCCTTTTTTTCGGCATAGTTCCAGTACTGATGATAGCCCTCGAGCGCGAGGTCGATCTGACCCTCCTGAAGCTTGGTTTCCTGAACGCAGAAAACGTCGGCGTCGACCTCCTTGAAGAACTCCAAAAAACCTTTATCGACACAGGCGCGCAGCCCGTTAACATTCCATGAGATCAGCTTTTTCATGTACATCCATCCTTATGTTCCTGATAATAACAGTATACATCATTCCCGAATCTTTTACAACCCCTGCGCATAAAATCTGTCGGGGTGATTTCATGTTCAATCTGATAGCCATGCTCGGGCAGTACGTATGCTTTTTTATTCTGCACGTCTGCGGCTCGGGTCAGTTCCCGAAGCCGCTTTCCGAGGCAAAGGAAAGGGAATATCTTGAAAGGTGCAAAAACGGCGACCCGGCGGCAAGAAGCGCGCTGATCGAGCACAATCTGCGTCTGGTGGCGCACATCATCAAAAAATATTACGGCAGGCAGAACGAGCAGGACGACCTTGTTTCAATCGGCACAATAGGGCTTATCAAGGCGATAGACACCTTTAAGCCCGAGCGCGGCATAAGGCTGAGCTCCTATGCCAGCCGCTGCATCGAAAACGAGATACTCATGCACTTCCGCGCCGCGAAAAAGCGCGCGCAGGACATCTCGCTCAACGAAACCATCGACACCGACAAGGACGGAAATCCGCTGACGCTGATGGACATAATGGCGGTGGACGACAACATTCTGGACGAACTCAGCCTGAAGCTGAACAAGCAAAAGCTTGGCAAATTCATCAGCGAGGAGCTTTCCGACCGCGAAAAGACCGTGATAATGCTGCGCTACGGTCTTGACGGCAGCAAGCCGCTGCCTCAGCGCGAGATAGCAAAGCTGCTCGGCATAAGCCGCTCCTACGTCAGCCGCATAGAAACAAAAGCCCTTAAAAGGCTTAGGAAAAGGTATGAGAGTTGAGAATTGTGCGCTGCGCACAATTAACAATAAATAATTAACAATTAACAATTAATAATTAACAATTAACAATTAACAATTAATAATTAACAGTTAAGGGCGGGCGCTGCCCGCACCCGATTTGTAATGCTGCGGTGCGATTGGATAACTTTGTTGTTAGCCGATAACTTGCAGGTTGTTTTGCAGAAGCATTTATATTATTGTGTAGTGGCGGATCCGTGTGTCCGCCCTAAAACGCTTCCTTTAGCTGTCATCCCGAGCGATGCCGAAGGCAAAACCGCGAAGCGGTTTAGTCGAGGGATCCCCTTCGGCGATGAACAAAACGCCGCTCTCAGCACCAAGGCTCCCCTGCGTAAGAGGAGCCGGCGCCGCAGGCGACTGAGGTGAATCCCCTTTCAAGGCAATGTTGTCAACTTAAGCAAATCGCACGGCGATTTGCAGGAGCGACGAGGGCGTCGCTCCGTCCCCGCAATTTATTGCGGGGATAAGGCCTATACAACCCTTAAGTCGATGATAATTCCGCCGCAGGAGATTCCTCCACGCGCTCCGCTTGGTCGTAATTCAACCTTCAATCAACTCTCATCTTGAGAGATTTCTTCTTCATTCATCATTTCAGATAATTCTTCCAAA
>ONHJ01000031.1 GCA_900317595.1 uncultured Eubacteriales bacterium
ATTGTAGGGAGCGACGCCCTCGTCGCTCCTGCAAATCGCCGTGCGATTTGCTTAAGTTGACGGCATTGCCCCACAAGGGCGGACACACGGGTCCGCCCCTACACAGTTAAGGAAACCGCCCCCTGTCAAAAGCCCGGCGCAGGAACCCACCCGACGCCTTCGGCGTCGACCCCCTTGGGAAAGGGGGTCTGAACGCGCCTACCGACTGCTGCCAACTAAAAAAGAGCGCCCGCTCTTTTTTGGAAGCGGAACGCTCTTGATATCGGTTTTATTTTTTTGTAAGCGAGACATTGACCTGATAGGCTTCGTATGCCCAGCAGGTGTCCACGTTCTTGAACGCTATCGTCACCGGCATTTCGACCGAGCCTGTGCTGCCCGAGGAGCCTGAGGTGTCTACTACCGCCGAGACCTGTGAGGCGGTCAGCTTGTCGACGTCGTCCTTGGGGCCGATGACGGTCACCTCGATGCTCTTGGTGTTGACCTCGCCGCTGTAGCCCTGCGGCAGGGTGATCTGTTCGACCGTCAGCGTCTTTGACGCGAATCCGCTGAAATCCAGCGTGACGTCGGCGGTGGTGGTGCCGCTGAGGTTCTTGCAGCCGTCAGGAATGCTGATGCTGAGCTTCTTTTTATGCTTGACGTTGTTGAGCGTGGAGAAATCGATCGCCTCAAGCTTCACCGATGTCACCCCGTCAAGGACGTCCTCGGCGGCGGCAAGCCGCAGCTCTTTGGGCGAGATCGTGAGGTATTCGCCGGTCATATCCAAGCCCTCGGGCTTGTTGACGTAGACAGGCTCCACCGGGACGGTCTTTTCGGGAAGCACCTCGATCTTTGCCTTGACCGTGGTAAAGCTAAGCTCGAGCAGGTCGGAGGAAATCTCGTCGCCGGACTCATCTTTGAGCACGACCTTGGCGTCGACCTCCTTATCAGCCTTAAGCTTGCCCGGGACCTTTGCCTCAGCGATCACCTTGCTGATGCTGAGCACCTCGGTCTGCGGACCCGAAACGGTGATGGTGCTGTAGGGCAGCGTTACGCTGCCGAAGTAGCCTTCCTCAAGCTCGAACTCGACGCCGGTCTTATCGATCAGAAACTCGCTCGATTTGCGGTAATCCACAGTGACCGAGAGCTTGGTGGGCGAATAGCTTGAAATCGTGAAATTGCCCAGCGCCGAGCGCTTGTTTGCGTTGACGTCGAGCGAAAAAGTGCCTGCCGAGGTGATCGAGCCTGCGGCGGCGGCGACCGTGAGATCGTTTTCGGTCACCGAGCCGATGACCGTGCGCGTGCCGGAGACCTTGACCGTCGCCTTAGGGGTCGAGGTGGTGAAAACCTCCAAGCCCTCCTTGACCGCGTCCTCAGACAGATCGACGCGGATAGGCACGTCGCTGATGGTGTAGGTGGCGTCGGTGTTGGGCGACGAAAAGCTCATATACACCCAGACGATCATCGAAATAAGGACGGCAAAGATGAAAAGCGCGTAGTTTTTTTGGAGCAGGCGGCCGAAAAAGGACTTTTTCTTCATTACTTCTTCCTCCCTTTTCGGAACACGCGGTATTTGCTTTCTTCCTCCTCGACCTCGTCGAGCAGCAGCTCGTTAAGCTTATTAACAAGCTTGTCGCGGTTCAGCTCGCGGATAAGCTCACCGCCGACGGCAAGCGAAATAACGCCCGTTTCCTCGCTGACGACCAGCACGGCGGCGTCGCTCTGCTCACTGATGCCCAGAGCCGCCCTGTGGCGGGTTCCGAGGTTGCTGTCCACGTTTTTGTCGGTGGTCAGAGGCAGGATGCAGCCCGCCGCGAACAGCTTGCCGTCGCGGATGATGCACGCGCCGTCATGCAGCGGCGCCTTGTTGAAGAAGATATTGCCGAACAGCGCGACCGAGGTCTCGGCGTCGACTATTGTGCCGGTGGAGGCGAAGTCAGAGAGCATGATCTCGCGCTCAAAAACCATAAGCGCGCCGGTGCGCGACCGTGAAAACAGCATGGCTGTGTCGGCGGCGTCGACGATCGACTTGCGAACCGACTTCTCCCATTCGTCGCTCTTGCTCTCCTTGGAAAAGACCTTAAGGTATTTGCGCCAGTTTTTGTTTTTGCCCACCTGCTCGAGCGCCTTGCGTATCTCGGGCTGGAAGATGACGGTGATGATGACCACCGAAGCCCCGAAGAACGCGCGCAGCAGCGTTGAAAGCATCATCAGGTGGAAAATCGACGAGAGAATGTAGATCGCCAGCAGCAGCATGATGCCCTTTAAAAGCTGGGCGGCGCGGGTTTCGCGTATCAGGCGGAACAAGCCGTACATGATAAGCGCGATGGCAAGGATATCGACGATGTCGCGGAACTGAATGGTTTTGATTATCGACCACAAGCCGTTGAAGATATCCATATACATCCTCCCTTCTGTTTGTTTACTTTTTTATTTTAACATACTCAGGCAACAAATTGCAACCTTTTTGTAAAACTCTTTTTGATTTTTATACAAGAAATATACGGTATTTTGAATAATCGAATTATAAAAGCCTGCTTTTGTAAATACTGTCATTAACTTAAGCGCAAAACGCTTTTGTCAGCACCAAGGCTCCCCTGCGTAAGGCAATGCGCCCGAAACGTGCAGACCCCCTTTCCCAAGGGGGTCGACGCCGAAGGCGTCGGGGGGTTCCTGCGCCGGGTTTTCTGACAAGGCGCGGTTGAATAGGACAGCACGGCGCATGAACCCCCTGCGCTGACGCGCTTTCCCCCTTGGAAAAGGGGGACTTCACTTTGGAGCGACCTTCGATTCACTGCCGCAGGGGATTCCTCCACGCGCTTCGCTTGGTCGGAATGACAGAATAAGTTTACGACTTTGCGGAACAGGGGCGGACACGCGGGTCCGCCCCTACACAGTTAAGGAAGCCACGCCTTAAAATCAAGCACGCAGCATTACAAATCCGGAGCGAAGCGACCCAAAAACTAACAACTGACAACTGACTACTGACAACTTACTAACAACTGACAACTGACTACTAACAACTAACTAACAACTGACTCTCTCAACTCTCAACTCTCAACTACCCGGAAATTCGTTTTACCGCAGCGGCGAGGTATTCTATCTGTGCGGGCGTTGTGAACACCGACATTACAGCTCGCACTGTTCCCTGCTGCTCGGTGCCGAAGAATCGGTGAGCAAGCGGCGCGCAGTGCAGACCGGCGCGGACGGCGATATTGAAGCTGTCGTTCAGGGCTGCGGCGGTCTCCTCGCTGTCGCGCCCCTCTATATTAAAGGAAACGACCGGGACGTGGGTCGCGGCGGAAGGGCGCTCGGTGTAGAGCCTTACACGCGGATTTGCGGAAAGAAGGTCGTAAAGGCGCTGCGCCTTGCGCGTTTCCTCGGCGAATATCCGATCGACGCCCTTTGACAGCACGAACCTGACGCCCTCGTTCAGCCCCGCGATGCCCGGAAGGTTCGGCGTGCCGCTCTCGTATTTGTCGGGAAGTATTTCGGGCTGCATGGGGTCTGACGAAAAGCTGCCGGTGCCGCCCTGTGTCAGGCTGCGAGGCAAAACCTTGCCGTTCAGCGCCAGAATCCCGGTGCCCATCGGGCCGTAAAGCCCCTTGTGACCGGCGCAGCAGAGGAAATCAATGCCGCTCTCCTCCATGTTGACAGGCACGCAGCCTGCGGTCTGCGCGGCGTCCACGCAGAACGGGATGTTGTAGATACGGCACATAGCCGCGAGCCGCTCCACGGGAAGGCGCACGCCGAATACGTTTGAGGCGGCGGTGCAGACCACGAGCCGCGTGTTCGCGCGGATAGCGGCGCGAAAATTGTCTAGCGTTTTGTCGTCGTCGCCATACACGAAGTCGACGGCGGTGAAGCTTATCCCCTGACTTTTCAGCTCCTCGAGCGGACGCACGACGGCGTTGTGCTCGAGGCAGGAGATCACGGCGTGGTCGCCCTTTCGGAGCAGCCCGTGGATTACCGTGTTGAGCGCCGTGGTGCAGTTGTACGTGAAGATCACGTTTTCGGGCGACGGAACGCCCAGCAGACGCGCTGTGTTTTTGCGACATTCATAGATGATCTCTCCGGCGCGCTGAGCCATGCGGTGACCGCTGCGCCCGGGGTTGGCGCCGACATTTTGCAGCGCGTTCATCACCGCGCGCCGCACTGCCGGCGGCTTCGGAAAGGTGGTGGCGCCGTTATCGAAATAGATCAATCGCCATCATCGGGAAATGCGTCCCGATAGGGTATCTTCCGGCTTTTCAGCAGCGCCAGCGCTTTTTTGAAATCCCTGTCAATAACAAGGCTGTAGCCGCAGGAGCCCCGGCGGTATTTTGCGGGCGTGCGCGTCATTTTCGCGGAAATATTGCCGCCGCGAAGCACCTCGCGCGCCTTCATCGCCTCCGTCATTGACGAAAAAGTGATTATATTCTGCATTTTTTCACCCTCGCTGTTTTTTTATTCCTACATTATCATAGTATGCAGAGGGCTGATACTGATACATCATAAAAAAGGGTTTTCTGTTTTGATTATGGATGTAAAGCAGAACGCTTTTGCCAACAGAAAGGCTCCCCTTACGCAGGGGAGCCTTGGTGCTGACAGCGATGCATGGCGAATCACCGAGGGGGATTCCTCGACTTGCAATTTGAAGTTTTCAGCTTTCAACTAACAACAAAAAAGAACGCCCGCTTTTTTGAAAGCGGAACGCTCTTTGATTTACATTTTATCCTTCAAAAGGTCGCTCATGTCATACATTCCGGCGGGTTGGTCTTTAAGGAAAACCGCCGCGTTGACCGCGCCCTCGGCAAACACCTGCTTGGATTGGGCTTGGTGCGTCACGGTGACCACCTCGTCGTGACCCGCGAAAATCACCTCATGCTCGCCGACGATAGTGCCGCCGCGAACAGAGTGGATGCCGATCTCGTTCTTGGAGCGGCGCCTGCGGGCTGAATGGCGCTCATAAACGTACTGCGGCTCGCTGTCGAGCGTGTCGGAAACCGCGTCGGCGATCATCAGCGCGGTGCCGCTGGGTGCGTCCACCTTGAGATTGTGGTGCTTTTCCACGATCTCGATATCAAAGCTGTTGCCCAGCACCTTTGCCGCCTGCTTCGCAAGCTCGATCAGCAGGTTGATGCCCAGCGACATATTGCCCGAATAAAACACGGCGATCTTGTCGGCAGCCGCCTTGATCTCGGCGATCTGCTCACGCGAATAGCCGGTGGTGCAGATGACGCAGGGCACGCTGTTTTTCAGCGCGTAGCCGAGCATTCCGTCCAGCGTGGAGGGGTGCGAAAAATCGATGATGACGTCGGGCTTTTCCGCCGCCTCGTCAAAGGAGCGCAGCACCGGAAAATCGCGCTTGCTCCCGCCGAAGGCGTCCACGCCGAAAAGCGTTTCACAGTTTTCATTTTCGGCAACGGCGTCGGCGACATAGCCGCCCATTTTGCCGTTGCAGCCTACAATGGCAATTCTTGTCATTTTTTACTTCCCCGATTTATTCAGATAGTTTTTAATCAACAGTGAATGGCAGGCGCCCCTGCACCACCTTCAACTAACTCTCAGCTCAACGAGAGTATTTATCGAGCAGGTCGTACTTTGCAAGGCAATCCTTGAGGTTGTGGTACGCCGCTACGCTCATGGGAACCAGCGGCAGCCTGCACTCGCCCGCCTCAAAGCCGAACAGATTCATCGCGGTCTTGACGGGGATCGGGTTGACGTCGCTGAACATGATGTTCATCAGCTCGATATAGTGGAAATGCAGCTTCTGCGCGGCGGCAAAGTCATTGTCAAGGCAGAATCGGCAAATGTCGTGCATCTCCTTGGGGCAGATGTTCGCGAACACCGAGATAACGCCCAGCGCGCCCAGCGACATAAAGGGAACGGTCTGGTCGTCGTTGCCCGAATAGATGTCGAGGTTGTCGCCGCAGAGCGAACGGATGAGCGCGACCTGAGAAATATCGCCGCTTGCTTCCTTTGCCGCAGCTATGTTGGGGTGCTTGCAGAGCTCGGCGTAGGTCTTGGGCTGGATGTTGCAGCCTGTGCGCGACGGCACGTTATAGAGGATTATCGGCAGGTCGACAGCGTCGGCGATGACGTTGAAGTGCTTGATAAGACCTGCCTGAGAGGTTTTGTTGTAATAAGGCGTAACGGTGAGCAGCGCGTCGGCGCCGGTTTTCTGCGCTTCCTTTGAAAGCATCACCGCAAAGGCTGTGTCGTTGCTGCCGGTGCCGGCGATAACGGGGATCCTGCCGTTGATTTTTTCGGCGGTGAACTCCAGAACTCTGCAATGCTCCTTCTCCGACAGCGTGGCGGCTTCACCGGTGGTGCCGCAGGCGATGATCGCGTCGGTTTTGTTGGCGACATGAAATTCAAGCAGATCCGCAAGCGCCTCATAATTGACGGAACCGTCCGAATTCATCGGGGTTATGAGAGCAACGCCTGAACCTGTAAAAATGTGGTTAGCCATAATATGCCTCCGTTTTTTATTATTAACAATTTCTGATAACCTGCAATTTGCAATTTGTAATTTGCAACTTCACGTTAGACTTTCAGCTTTAAACTCTAAACTCAGTCCATATATCCTTCCGCGCAGAGGAGCTCGGCGAGAAGTACCGCGCCGCCTGCCGCGCCTCTGAGGGTGTTGTGCGACATGCAGACGAATTTGTAGTCGTACTGGGTGTCCTCTCTGAGTCTGCCGACGGATACCGCCATGCCGTTCTCGAGGTTGCGTTCGCTCTTGATCTGCGGACGGTCGGGCTCGGTGAAGTAGTGCAGGAAGTGCTTGGGCGCGCTGGGCAGTTCAAGCTCCTGCGCTCTGCCCTGATAGTTCTCCCACACGCTGATGATCTCCTCGACCGTGGGCTTCTTTACGCCGTCCTTGAAGGACATGAACACCGCGGCGGTGTGGCCGTCGGAAACGGGAACGCGCAGGCACTGTGAGGTGATGGCGATGTCGTCGGTGAGAACGATCTCGCCGCCCTCGATGTGACCCCAGATCTTGAGCGGCTCACGCTCGGATTTTTCTTCCTCGCCGCCGATATAGGGAATGAGGTTGTCGACCATCTCAGGCCATGTTTTAAAGGTCTTGCCGGCGCCGGAGATCGCCTGATAGGTGCAGGCGAGAACCTTGTCGACGCCGAGCGCCTTGAGAGGATGGATAGCGGGAACATAGCTCTGCAGCGAGCAGTTGGACTTGACCGCGACAAAGCCGCGCTTGGTGCCGAGGCGCTTTCTCTGAGCCTCGATGATCTTGATGTGATCCGCGTTGATCTCGGGAATCACCATGGGAACGTCGGGAGTGAAGCGGTGAGCCGAGTTGTTGGAAACGATCGGGCACTCTGCCTTTGCGTATTTTTCCTCAAGCGCGCGGATTTCGTCCTTCTTCATGTTGACGGCGCAGAAGCAGAAATCGACCTTTGAGGCTACCTCTTCCACGTTTTCGGCGTCAAGAATGACCATATCCTTGTATTTTTCGGGAAGAGCGGCGGTCATGTGCCATCTGCCCTCAACAACGTCGCCGTACTTTTTGCCGGCGCTTCTGGCGCTTGCAGCCAAGGCTGTGACCTCAAACCAGGGATGATTCTCAAGCAGCAGCGCAAAACGCTGACCGACCATACCCGTTGCTCCGATGATTCCGACATTAAACTTTCTCACTGTGATTCCTCCGATTTGAAACAAATTTTAAAAAACGGTTGCAATGCCCCCAAAAATAGTCTATGATAGATAGAGCGAATTAACAGTATCAACGCAACCGCAAGATATAGGATGATTTCCAAATTACCCTTCTATATACTATATCATTTTCGAAGGTTATTGTCAATTATTTCTCCGCAATTAGTGAGAGTTTTGAAAGGTTTTGAAAGGAAAAATGATGAAGACAAGCGATTTTTATTATGATTTGCCAAAGGAGCTGATCGCGCAGACGCCCGTAACTCCGCGCGACAGCTCGCGGCTGCTTGTGCTCGACCGCGCCGACGGCAGCGTTGAGCACCGGCATTTTTACGATATCATCGACTATCTGCGCGAGGGCGACCTGCTTGTCGCCAATGATTCGCGCGTGCTGCCTGCGCGAATCTACGGCGTCAAGGACGAAACGGGCGCGCGCGTTGAGTTTTTGCTGCTTAAGCAAATAAGCGGCAACCGCTGGGAAACGCTGTGCAAGCCCGGCAAAAAGGCGCGTGAGGGCGCGCGCTTCACCTTCGGCGAGGGCGTTTTGAGGGCGACCGTAGCCGAGGTCAGAGATGACGGCAACCGAGTGGTCGACTTCGACTGCGACGAAAATTTTTTCGCGGCGCTTGACAAGATCGGTCAGATGCCGCTGCCGCCCTACATCACCGAGGAGCTGAAGGACAAGGAGCGCTATCAGACCGTCTACAGCCATGAGCTCGGCTCCGCCGCCGCTCCGACCGCAGGGCTGCACTTCACCCGCGAGCTGATGGAGCGCATCCGCGAAAAGGGCGTCGGGATAGCCTATGTCACCCTGCACGTGGGCTTGGGCACCTTCCGCCCGGTGAAGGTCGACGACGTGACCAAGCACAAAATGCACAGCGAGCACTACGAGATACCCGCCGAGACCGCCCGCATGATCGCTGAGACCAAGCGAAACGGCGGCCGCGTGATCGCCGTCGGCACGACCTCCTGCCGCACGCTTGAGAGCGTGGCGACGCAGTACGGAGAGATCAGACCCTGCGACGGCTTCACCGACATATTCATCTACCCCGGCTATGAGTTCAAGGTGCTCGACGGCCTTATCACAAATTTCCACCTTCCCGAAAGCACGCTGATAATGCTGGTTTCCGCCTTCGCCGGCTATGACAACGTGATGAACGCCTATCAAATTGCCGTAAAAGAAAAATACAGATTCTTCAGCTTTGGGGATTGTATGGCAATTTTGTAGATATTGCATAACAACCACAATGTCTAGGTCTGCTTATTGTTTATATTTACTGTTTAGAAAGTAAGATTATTCTGTTTTTTACCGTTTGGTAACGCTTCTTTAGCTTTGGGTCTTTTACAACTCAGAATAAAAAAGCTCTTGACAATATGTTGTATATCACATATAATTTAGTTAAGAAAACACAATTCAAGGAGAATTATTTTGGAAGAATATGAGATCATATTTTATGATAGACCCGACGGCAAGGAACCTGCCATGGATTTTATCAAGTCTTTAGATGATAAGATGCGAGCAAAAATTCTCAGTTTGCTTGAACTGTTATCATTAAATGGTTCAAAATTCAGAGAACCTTACTCAAAGCATCTCGTGGACGGTATTTTTGAATTACGTGCAAAAGTCGGTTCAAATATATCGCGGGTACTTTATTTCTTTGTGGTTGGAAAAAGAATAGTAATTACAAATGGATTTGTGAAGAAAACGCAGAAAACTCCAAAAAGCGAAATTGAACTTGCGAAAAAATATCGAAACGAGTTTCTGAACAGGGAGGTAAACTAGATATGACAAATTTCAAGGACTTTTTAAACGAACAGTTAAAGGATCCGAATTTCAAAAAAGAATATGACGCGCTGCGTCCCGAAATGGCTATTATTCAGGCAATGATCGACGCGAGAGAAAAAACAGGTATGACGCAGAAGGAATTGTCTGAAAAAACCGGCATCACCCAAGCTGACATCAGCAGACTTGAAAACGGTAACGCCAATCCCTCGCTGAAAACCTTACAGCGTCTTGCCGAAGGGATGGGCATGACCTTGAAGCTGGAATTTGTTCCTGCCGGATAAACATCAAACATAAGGTGCAGACAGTGATTCTGCGCCTTTTTCAATATGATTTCGGAAACAAAAATACTGCCATTTCCCGTAAATATCCTGCGTCCCGTAATCATCGGGGATGCTATGTTTATCCGGTAAAGGATGATCGAGACATAAAACAGCAGCCGCAAACCTCAGTATATATGGGGCTTGCGGCTTTTTCTCGTTATTGGTCCCGGTACACGAATTTGTGCTCAAGACCGTTTTTGAAGCGAACAGACATAATTTTACCGTCTTTGATTACAATTTTTTGAATGATGCTGACGACAAAATTCTTCACTGCTTTGGTGTCGATTGTCTTTATCATTTCCTCGAAGTCAATGTACCGTTTGCCTTGCAGAGCGTTCGTCATTATGAAGGTTGAAGCCTTCTCCATGAACTCGTCATGGAAAAAGGCTGTGTGAAATATCGGTTATGAGGCGCAGAGCTTTTTCTGCGCCTTTTTCAATAATATTTCTATTATTTTAATTGACTTTTAATATGATTCGGTATATAATATGATTTAGAAAGGTGGCATAACTATGGCTCAGACTAATGTTAATATCAGAATGGACGAAAGCACCAAGAAAGCGTTTGATTTGTTTTGCAGCGAGATCGGTTTATCCGTAAGCTCTGTTTTCAATATGTTCGCGAAAACAGTCGTAAGGGAACAGCGTATTCCGTTTGAAATAACTACCGAAGTGCCGAACAGGGATACATTTGACGCAATGAACGAATATTACGAGATGCTGGAACATCCCGAAAAGTATAAGCGGTATTCCTCTTTCAAAGATGCTGTGAATGAGGTTCTTGAAAATGCTTGATATTGTTCTTTCAAACACATTCAGAAAAGATTTAAAGATCACAGCCAAACGCGGCTATGACCTTGACCTTCTCAACAATGTTATCGAAAAGCCGGCTAATCGGGAAACGCTTGAGAAAAAATACAGAGATCACGCGCTGACAGGAAATTACATCGGATTTCGTAAATGTCACATACAACCCGATTGGCTGTTGATATACCGAATAAACAATAATGAACTGTTTCTTTTTCTTTCGCGTACCGGCACCCACAGCGATTTATTCTGAGCGGCGTATCACTGCGCCGCTTTTATCCCGCGTTGCGCAAGCCTCGGCGACGCGACTGTTTATTCTTAGGAGGAATTATGTTCAAGGTATTGAAAACCGAAAACAAAGCGCGGCGAGGTGAATTTTCGACTCCTCACGGCACTGTCCAAACGCCCGCGTTTATGAATGTGGCGACCTGCGGCGCGATAAAGGGCGCGGTGTCGGCGCTCGACTTAAAGGAGCTGAAATGTCAGGTCCAGCTTTGCAACACCTATCACCTTCACCTTCGCCCCGGCGACGAGAACGTCAAAAAGCTGGGCGGTCTGCACCGCTTCACGCGCTGGGACGGTCCGATCCTGACCGACAGCGGCGTATTTCAGGTGTTTTCGCTCGCCAAGCTGCGCAACATCAAGGAGGAGGGCGTCTATTTCAACTCGCACATCGACGGCAGAAGGATATTTATGGGTCCCGAGGAAAGCATGACGATCCAGTCGAATCTCGGATCCACTATCGCCATGGCGTTTGACGAGTGCGTCGAAAACCCGTCGCCCTACGAATACACCAAGCAGAGCGTGGAGCGCACAACCCGCTGGCTTAAGCGCTGTCAGGTAAAAATGGCGGAGCTGAACTCGCTTGACGGCACGCTGAACCGTGAGCAAATGCTGTTCGGCATCAACCAGGGCGGCACCTACAGCGATTTGAGGATAAACCATATGCAGGAGATCGCTTCTCTCGGGCTTGACGGCTACGCAATCGGCGGCTTGGCGGTGGGCGAGCCGACCGAGGTGATGTATCAGATCATCGAGGAGGTCGAGCCCTACGCTCCAAAGGACAAGATACGCTACCTCATGGGCGTCGGCACTCCCGTCAATATTCTCGAGGCGGTTCACCGCGGCGTCGACCTGTTCGACTGCGTGATGCCCAGCCGCAACGCGCGCCACGGCCATCTCTTCACATGGGAAGGCGTGCGCAACATAAACAACGCAAAATATGAGCTCGACCCCTCCCCCATCGACGAGCGCTGCGACTGCCCTGCCTGCCGCCATTTTTCGCGCGCGTACCTGCGCCATCTGATGAAAAGCGGCGAGATGCTCGGCATGAGGCTTGCGGTGATGCACAACCTCTGGTTCTATAACAACCTGACGGAGATCATCCGCCAAAAGCTCGACGAGGGCTGCTTTGAGGAGTTTTACCGCGAACAGCGCGGCGTTTTGGGCGTCAGGATCTGATTTTGGGCGGAAAAAAATGCTTTTTGTATAAAAAAACACTTGCAACTCTTGTTCAAAGCTGATATAATAAAGGGCGTTGCAAAAATCAACAATGACTTTTTATAGGAGGAATCTTGCTATGGGAAACAGCACCGGCGGTCTTATCGGAATGATCGCGATCTATGCGGTCATCATCGCTCTGGTCTATCTGTTCTTGCTCAGACCTAACTCAAAAAAGAAAAAAGAAGAAGCCGCAATGCGCAACAACCTTGAGATCGGTGACGAGATCACCACCATCGGCGGCATTATGGGCAGAATCGTCGCCATCAAGGACGAGGAGGACGCCATCATTCTTGAAACCGGCTCCGACAGAGTAAAGATGAAATTCAAAAAATGGTGCATTTCATCCGTCGACACCGTAAAAGAAACGCCCAAGGCGGCGGCGCCCGAAAAAAAGAGTCTTTTCGGAAGAAAGAAAAAATCCGACGACGCGGACAAATAATCAAAAAGAGAATAAAACGGAATTCCCCCGAATAGATTTGAAGCAAAAGCTATTCGGGGGAATCTTTATGTCTGATAAAAAAAGGCTGATAAAATCCGTGCTGACCGGCGCCGCCTGCGGACTGCTGACTTCGGTGATCGTGCTGTGCGTTTTCGCGGCGGTGATGATGAAGATCGGGCTGATCGACGCCGAGGTGCTCGACTGTATCAACGCGGCGTTTTTGGGCTTGGGCGCGGTCGCGGGCGGATTCACAGCCGCAAAAATCAACAAGGGCGCGGGCTTGATCGCCGGACCCGCGACCGGCGCGGTGATGCTGCTTGCGGTGATAGCCGTGTCGGGAGTGCAGAACAAGGCGGAATTTTCGACGGTGTTCTTGATAAAGCTCCTTGCCGCACTGCTCGGCGGCGCTCTCGGCGGAATATTGGCGGTAAGGACGATCAGGAATTAACAGTCGGCAAAGGGTAATGTCGTAAACTTAAGGATTGTATAAGCCTTATCCCCGCAATGAATTGCGGGGAAGGAGCGACGCCCTCGTCGCTCCTGCAAATCGCCGTGCGATTTGCTTAAGTTG
>ONHJ01000001.1 GCA_900317595.1 uncultured Eubacteriales bacterium
ATGAGATAGCTGGACAAATAGTGCTTTATTTTTTGAAAAGGATTTTATACAAACCCTCTTAACAGTATTTCACATCACTAAAGCTGTGTTCAGCAGCTATATCAGTTTTGTATTGCCGAAAACATCCAGAGAAATCGGAAGCAAATGCGGCTCATCAAACCGTTTCGCTTCATCAAACCTGTCACAATACTAGGTTAAGCTTTCAAACGCTTCCCTCATTTCGTTGCAGATACGGTCATAGATAGTCAGCATTGTCATAATGTCATATATAAGTTTGTCTGCCTTAAGCTAAACGGATAATACAAAACAACAGTCTGCCTTTGGTAATAACTTGAATTTTTCACTGTCATAAGTAAATTGACAGCAACTTTGTGTGTGAAAATTTGATTTTCTTCAGGAAAACAGCGGTTTTTAAAGTGCAGTCATGACTGCATTTGACTGTAAAAATGGCTGTTTTTCTTCTTGTTTTATCTTTTCCCAAGCGTTCCCAACTTGACTGACCAAGGTTGCCGAAGCCTCAGTGTTTAAGCCGTTTTCGGGCATTTTGAGTTATTTTGGCAAAAGAAAAAGAGCAGTTCGAAAACTGCTCTTTTTGGTGCAGGTAACAGGACTTGAACCTGCATGAAATTGCTTTCACATGGACCTGAACCATGCGCGTCTGCCAATTCCGCCATACCTGCGTATTTTTTGTGGGTTTTCGTTCACTCACAAATGGTATTATATCAAATTTCTTTTCAAATGTCAATCACATTTTTAAAAAATTTCAAAAAAGCGGCGAGAGACGCTGTTTTTGCGCTCTCGCCGATGAAAGAAGGAGTCTTTATTTCAAGCCGCGGATCATTCGCCCGGCTTTGCGGGCGGATTGCCGCCGGGCATACCGCCGGGGCCGCCGTGACCGCTTGATTCGGAGACCGTCGCCTCGATCGCGGTGCCCGATGAGGTGCTGCCTTCGGTGTATTCAACGCCATTGACATAGAGCTTGTGACCGTTGAGCTTGATCGCGTCAGCGCCGCAGGTGAGGCTTGTGATATAGCTGTCGCCCGTGAGCGTCCATGTGGAGCCGTCCTCGATCTCCACATACACCTCGCCTGCCTGTCCGCTGCTGTTTACGGCGCCGGTGAACGCGGATCCGCTCTTAAGATAGAGGTTGAGGTTAGAGACATCGTCGACGATCATATCGCCGTTGATTGTCTGGTTCGTCGCCTGCAGGGTCACCTGACCGCCGTTGGAGCCCTCATTGCCCCAGCCAGCGGCTTCGGCTCTGAGGAACACGCCGTCGCCGTTGTTGGTGATGGCGGCGTTATTGAGCGTGATGTCGGTGACGGTGTTGTTGACAAAGAAAACGTCGCCGTTTTGATTTGTCAGCGTGCCGCCGTTCATTGTGAAGCTCGATTTGCCCTGAGCCGCGTCGCCGGACATGGATTGATAGATCATTACCGCCTGATAATTGCTCGATTTGTCGCTGTTATGGGCGTTATGGTCGGCGGTGAGGTCTGCGTTGTTGAGCGTGACGGAGTTTTTGCCCTCAACCACCACGCCCTCTGAGGTCGCGGAGGTCAGCGTCGCGTTGCTGACGGTGATATCGGCGGTGGAGTAGATGACCGGCGAACCCTTGCCGCTCGTGGAATAGTCGCCGCCGTTGACATTCACGGTGCCGCCGCCTCGGTCGGAGCGGATCGCCGCCGAGGAATTGCCCGAGGTGGTGATCGTAAGGTTTTCGGCGTTCATCGTGCCGCCGCCCGTCGTCATCAGGCCGCCCGAGCAGTTGCCGCTCGTTTCAATGTAGGAGTCGGAGATGTTGACCGTGGTGCCTTCTCCGTAGCTGAAAACCGCGTTGGCATGGGTGCCGTCGGTCTTTATCACCATGCTGTTCAGCGTAAGATTGCCGCCGTTAGTGGCGAATATCGCTGAGTTTTCGCCGTAGAAGTCGGCTTCGTCGCCGCTTGAGTCGCCGGTTTTGGTAACGAGAAGCTCGGAGTAGCTTGCCTCTTCCCCATCTGCGGTGATCGCGTGGCCGCCGTCCTCGGTGTTTTCCATGGTATCATTAACGGTGATATCGCTTTCGGAGCGCTTTTTGGAGGTGACCGCCGCCGCAGAAGCCGCTGCCGTGGTCTCCGCAGCCGCAGCAACCGTAGCAGCCGTCTCAATTTCCGACGATGTGCTCGCGGCTGACGCTGCCGACGCCGCGGACGAACCGGAAGTATTGCTGCCGCTGCATGAGGTCAAGGCTGTCGTGGCGGCGAACGCCGAAAGGATAACGAGAAGCGCGAAATTTTTTTTGCTGACTTTAGCTTTCATAAGAAAACCTCCCTTTGCTTTTCTGACGAAATAATAACACGCAAAGGTTAAAAAATGCTGAAACCACCGCAATTTTTTCTGAATATTTTAAAAAAACGCAGCACGCAGAACAGGGCCGCCGCAGATGCTTCGCGGCAGCCCATTGCTGTTACGTTTTATTACGAATTTAAATACTTCACCGCTTCGGTCGCCGCGACAGCGCCGTCGGCGGTAGCGGTGACGAGCTGGCGCACCTCTTTGACGCGGTTGTCGCCAGCGACAAAAACGCCCGCCGTTTTGGTGCGGCAATTCTCGGACGCGACCGCATAGCCGGCGCCGTCAAGCTCCACAAGCCCGGCGAAGCTTTGATTTTCCGGCACCCTGCCCACGGCGACAAACAGTCCGCTGACCTCTATCACGCGGGTGCTGCCCTGCTTATCTGTCACCTCGATGCTCTGCAGCCGCTTTTCGGCGTTCAGCCCGGTGACTTGGCTGTTGAGCACAAACTCAACATTATCGCGCGCTCTCAGCCTTTCGGCGGTGGCTTCTTCTCCTCTGAACGCGTCGCGGCGGTGGATCAGATAGACCTTTTCCGCGATATCAGCCATATAAAGGGCGTCCTCGAGCGCGGTGTTGCCGCCTCCGACGACCGCCACGCGCTTTTTGCGGAAGAAGGCTCCGTCGCAGGTCGCGCAGTAGGATATGCCTCTGCCTATCAGCCTGTCCTCGCCCTCGACGCCGAGCCTGCGGTTTTTGCTGCCTGTGGCGATGATGACCGCCCTTGCCCGATACTCGCCCTTGGGCGTGACCACGGTTTTGAGGTCGCCGCCGTCGCGAAGCTCAATCGCCTTTTCAAAGCGGAATTCCGCGCCGAGAGCCTTTGCCTGCTCATAAACACGGGTCGCGAAGTCAAAGCCCGAGATATGCGCCGCTACGGGATAGTTTTCAACATCGGGAGTGTTGATGATCTGGCCGCCGTAGGACATAGCCTCAAGCACCAGCACGGTTTTTGCGGCGCGGCGCGCGTAGATCGCGGCGGTCATGCCGGCGGGACCCGCGCCGATAACGATGATGTCGGTCATATCATTTCCTCAAGAACGTCCTTCGGAACCAAGCCGACGCTTCTGTCCGCCTCGGCACCGCCTTTGAAGAGGATGACGCAGGGGATCGAAACGATGTCAAACTCGTCGGCGAGGTCGGGGTTTTCATCGATGTTGACGGCGACGACCTTCACGTCGCTTCTCTCCTCGGCGATAGCGTCGAGCGAGGGTCTGAGCATTCTGCACGGACCGCACCAGTCGGCATAAAAGTCCGCCAAAACAGGCACGCCGGCGTTAATGACTTCCTTCTCAAAATTGTTTTCGTTTACGGTGATAACTGCCATGATTAAACTTCCTTTCATTTTATAATAGTATTGCGTTTTTTGATAGAATCATTCGGGGTTCGCGGTGATGTTTCCTGACCCTGCAATCAGGCAGAAAAGCTTTTACAATGCTCAAATCGGCTGCTTTTCCACGTTATTCAGTATCTTATAGAGGATACGGTACAGCGCCGCACCTTCTTCCTCGCTGAGGGCAAGGCAATCGCAGATCTTTGCGGGGATCGAAATCGCTTTGTCGCGCAGATCTCTGCCGCTGTCGGTCAGCTCGACGATCAGGTTCCGCTCGTCCTGCTCGGAGCGCGTGCGCGTGATAAAGCCCTTTGCCTCCAGCTTTTTCAGCACAGGCGTGAGTGTGCTTGGGTCGAGCAGCAGCGTCTGCCCTATCGCCTTGACATTGGAGCTGCCGTGCTCCCAAAAATACATCATCACCACATACTGGGTATAGGTTAGGTTAAGCTCGTCCAGATAAGGGGTGTAGCGGCGCTGGATCTCCTTTGAGCAGAGGTAGATCGGAAAGCAGAGCTGGTTTTTCAGCCGCAGCACCTCATATTTTTCGTCCATCTCAGATCAGCGCGGCAATATCCGCGTCGATGCTTTTGGGCTCCACAGTGGGGTTGTATCTGCCGACCACTCTGCCCTCGCGGTCGATTAGGAATTTGGTGAAATTCCACTTGATGTCGCTGTCAGCCTTGGTGGACTCGCTGAGCTTGCCCACCGCCTTAAGCATCGCCTTCGCCTTAAGCCCCTTGACCGCCTCATCGGGCATTTCCTTTTTGAGGAAGGTGTAGAGCGGGTCCTCGTTTTCGCCGTTGACGTCGATTTTTTTCATCTGGTCAAACTGCGTTTTGTATTTGAGGGTGCAGAACTCGTGGATCTCCTCGTCGGTGCCGGGAGCCTGACCGCGAAACTGGTTGCAGGGAAAATCCAGTATCTCAAAGCCCTTTTCGTGGTATTTTTCATAAAGCGCCTCAAGCCCCTTGTATTGCGGAGTGAAGCCGCAGCCCGTAGCGGTGTTGACCACCAGCACAACCTTGCCCTTGAGCTGAGAAAGCGCGAAGTCGCCGCCTTTTCTTTGTTTTACGGAATAATCGTAGAATGACATATTAAAGACCTCCTTTGAGTAAAAATTGTTTTGCTTACAAATTAATTGTATCACAAGTATTTTGGATTGTCAATAGGTTTGCGCAAAAATAATTTGTGTACAAAGCTTTTTCAACTCCCCGTAATTATCAATCACAAATTATCTAAAACTTCTTGTAAAATCATTAAAACTATGTTACAATTATACTAAGCATAAACTAAATTTTTTTCAGAAAGAGGTAATAGCATGAAAGTGACAAACGACATCAAATACATCGGCGTAAACGACCACAAGGTCGACCTTTTTGAGGGTCAGTACGTTGTTCCCAACGGCATGGCGTACAATTCCTATGTGATCCTCGACCAAAAGATCGCCGTGATGGACACGGTCGACCGCAACTTCAAATTTGAATGGCTGAACAACCTTGAGGACGCGCTGGACGGCAGAAAGCCCGACTATCTCATCGTTCAGCATATGGAGCCCGACCATTCGGCTAACATTCAGAACTTCCTGACAAGCTATCCCGACGCGACCGTAGTTTCGTCCGCGAAGGCTTTCACGATGATGAAGAATTTCTTCGGCACCGAATTTGAGGACAGAAGGATCGTCATCAAAGAGGGCGACACCCTTGAGCTCGGCGCGCACACCCTCCACTTTGTAGCCGCACCCATGGTCCACTGGCCTGAGGTAATGATGACCTATGACGAAAAGGACAAGGTGCTCTTTTCCGCCGACGGCTTCGGCAAATTCGGCGCGCTCGATGTTGAGGAGGACTGGGCGTGCGAGGCAAGGCGTTACTACATCGGCATCGTAGGCAAATACGGCGCTCAGGTGCAGAACGTGCTAAAAAAAGCCGCGAAGCTCGATATTCAGATCATCTGCCCGCTTCACGGCCCTGTGCTCAGCGAGAATCTCGGCTATTATCTCGGCCTCTACAACACCTGGTCGAGCTACGGCGTCGAGACCGAGGGCATTATGATCGCCTACACCTCCGTTTACGGCAACACCAAGCAGGCGGTGGAGCTGCTTGCCGAAAAGCTGAGAAGCAAGGGCTGCCCCAAGGTCGTAGTTAATGACCTCGCCCGTGAGGATATGGCTGAGTGCGTCGAGGACGCCTTCCGCTACGGCAGGATCGTGCTCGCGACCACCACCTATAACGCCGACATCTTCCCCTTCATGCGCGAATTTATCGAGCACCTGACCGAGCGCAATTTCCAGAACAAGACTATCGGCTTTATCGAAAACGGCTCTTGGGCGCCGCTTGCCGCCAAGACCATGAAGAAGATGCTGGAGGGCTGCAAGAAGCTTGAATTCGTAGAGCCCACCGTCCGCATTATGTCCGCGCTCAACGAAGACAGCAAGGCGCAGATCGAGGCGCTTGCCGAGGCTCTCTGCCACGACTATATCGAGCAGGACGGCGAAAAGGCGAACAAGAACGACCTCACAGCGCTGTTCAACATCGGCTACGGTCTGTATGTGGTAACCTCCAACGACGGCAAGAAGGACAACGGTCTGATCGTCAACACCGTAACTCAGGTCACCAACCAGCCCAACCGTGTCGCGGTCTGCATCAACAAGCAGAATTATTCGCACCACACCATCAAAAACACCGGCGTTATGAACGTCAACTGCCTCTCTGTCGAGGCGCCGTTCAGCGTGTTCGAGAACTTCGGCTTCCAAAGCGGCAAAAATGTCGACAAGTTCGCAGGCTGCACTCCGTTGCGCTCCGACAACGGACTGGTGTTCCTGCCCAAATACATCAACTCCTTCATGTCGCTTAAGGTTGAGAACTACATCGACCTCGACACCCACGGAATGTTCATCTGCTCCGTGACCGAGGCGCGCGTGATCTCCGACAAGGAAACCATGACCTACACCTACTATCAGAACAACGTAAAGCCCAAGCCCGAAACCGACGGCAAAAAGGGCTGGGTCTGCAAGATCTGCGGCTATATCTATGAGGGCGAGGAGCTGCCCGAGGACTTCATCTGCCCGCTCTGCAAGCACGGCGTCGCGGACTTTGAGCCGATAGAGTAACCGCTTCGCAGTTATTAATAACAGTTTATAATTAACAGTTAATGGTCGCTCCGCTCCGATTTATAATGCTGCGGTGTTATTGTAAACGGCGGAACGGTTAACATCAATATCGGGCGACCATCGGTCGCCCGATGGCATTACCTCTTTATGTCATTTCGAGCGGTGCCGAAAGCAAAACCGCAAAACGGTTTGGTCGGCAACGTGCAGCGGATTCTCTTAGGAGTGTCCTACGGTTCGTCGCCGATGGGGATTCCTCCACGCGTTCCGCTTCGCTCCACTTGGTCGGAATGACAGCGTTACAAACACTGACCACTGACAATTGACTACTGACTACTAAAAAATGAAAAAATACATTCTCGCCCTCGATGAGGGCACGACCAGCGCGCGCAGCATACTGTTTGACCGCGAGGGCAATGTCGTGAGCATGGCGCAGCACGAATTTCCGCAAATCTACCCGCGCCCGGGCTGGGTCGAGCACGACCCGATGGATATCTACGCCAACCAATACGCCTCGCTGACAGAGTGCATCGCGAAAAGCGGCGTAGACCCTGCCGAGATCGCAGGCATCGGCGTCACCAACCAGCGTGAGACCACTATCGTCTGGGATAAAGCCACCGGCAAGCCCGTGTATAACGCGATCGTCTGGCAGTGCAGGCGCACCTCGGAATACTGCGAAAAAATGAGCGGTCACGCGGAAATGATCGCGCAAAAAACCGGCTTGAAGCTCGACGCCTATTTCAGCGCCACCAAAATCAAATGGATACTTGATCACGTTGACGGCGCGCGCGCAAAAGCGGAGCGCGGTGAGCTGCTGTTCGGAACCGTAGACACCTGGCTGCTCTGGAAGCTGACCGACGGCAGGGCGCACGTAACCGACCGCACCAACGCCTCGCGCACCCTGCTCTACAACATCAACACCCTCGCGTGGGACGAAGAGCTGTGCAAGCTGTTCGGCGTGCCGACGGCTATGCTGCCCGAGGTAAAAAGCAGCAGCGAGATCTACGGCACGATGAAGCTGATGGGCGCCGAGGTGCCGATCTGCGGAATTGCGGGCGACCAGCAGGCGGCGCTGTTCGGTCAGGGCTGCGTTGACGCGGGCGACCTCAAGATAACCTACGGCACGGGCTGCTTTTTGCTTGCCAACACCGGCGGCGCTCCCGTTTTCAGCCGTCACGGGCTGCTGACGACCGTCGCGGCGACCGTAAAGGACGCTCCGGCGCAGTTCGCGCTTGAGGGCAGCGTCTTTGTGGGCGGCGCGATCATCCAATGGCTGCGCGACGAGCTGCGCCTGATAAAGGATTCCGCCGACAGCGAGTATTTCGCCCGCAAGGTGCGCGACAGCGGCGGCGTTTATATAGTGCCAGCGTTCGCGGGCTAGGGCGCTCCGCACTGGAATATGCGCGCCAGAGGCACGATCACGGGTCTGACGCGCGGCACCGCCATTGAGCACCTTATCAGGGCGTCGCTTGAGAGCATCGCCTATCAGTCCAACGACGTTATCGAAGCGATGCGGTCGGATTTCGGCGGCGACGTGCGCGCTCTGCGGGTCGACGGCGGAGCCTCGGCGAACAATCTGCTGATGCAGTTCCAGGCGGATATCTCAGATATGGAGGTCATCAGACCCGCCCAAAAAGAGGCGACCGCAGCCGGAGCGGCGATGCTGGCAGGCTTGGCGGTCGGCTTCTACGACAGCGCAAAGCTGTTTGAAAAACAACATCCAACCACGGCTTTCAAGCCCTATATGTCCGCCGATGAGCGCCAAAGGCTGCTCGACGGCTGGCGCAGAGCGGTGAAGGCGTGTATTTTATGCGAGGAAGCGTTATGACAGAGATCCAAGAAAGAAGCATTTTATCCTCCGACAACAAGCACGAGCTGTTTTGCCGCGTCTATCTTCCCGAGGGCGAGCCAAAGGGGCTGTTCCACACGGTGCACGGCATGACCGAGCACATCAGCCGCTACGACGCGTTCATGCGGAAAATGGCGGAAGACGGCTTTATCTGCTACGGCTTCGACAACCTCGGCCACGGCCACACCGCAGAGCCGTACGGCGATCTGGGCTATATCGGCGATTGGAAATGGATGGTCGACGACGTCCGCATGGTTTCAACTCAGATGAAGGCGGAATTCGGCGAGTCGCTGCCCTGCGTGCTGATGGGTCACAGCATGGGCTCGTTCATCGCGCGCTGTGCCGCGACGCCCAAGATCTGGGATAAATTCATCTTCATGGGCACCGGAGGACCGAATCCCGCGTCAAGAGCCGGGCTTGCCGTGATCTCGGCGCTGATAAAGAAGGACGGCGAACGCGCCAACTCCTCACTCATCGAAAAGCTGGTGATCGGCAGCTTCAGCAAGCCCTTCAAGGACGAAAACGACAACGTGGCGTGGCTGTCCAACCTGATAGAGACCCGCGACAGCTACCGCGCCGACAAATACTGCAATTTCCGCTTCACCCTTAACGGCTACTATGTGCTCGTGAAGCTGCAAATGCTCTGCAATCGCTCGGCATGGTTCAAAAACGTCACCAAAACCAAGCCGATCCTGCTGGTTTCCGGCTCGGACGACCCTGTTGGCGATTTCGGCAAGGGCGTCAAAAAGGTGTACCAAAGGCTGAAAAAGAACGGCAGGCAGGCAGAGCTTAAGCTCTACGAGGGCTGCCGCCACGAGATACTGAATGATCTGAAAAAGGACGAGGTCCTGGACGACATCCTGCGATTCGTCAATCAATAAACAAAAAAACAGCGCGTCAAACGCGGATGATCCCGCGGTGACACGCTGTTGGTTTTTTATTCGGCAAACGCCTGCTTAAGACGCCTTATTGTAAAAGACGCTGAGGAAAAGCTCAAAAAAATCCTTTTCCTTGACGTAGTTTTCCGCGTGATTGTCGACCTGCTTGACGTCGACGGGAACACTCTTGAACTCGACCTTCATATCGCGGTTGATGATGAATTCCGTCGCGAGATAGGTGATGCGGTCAGGGTTGAGGTTGGTGCAGGAATAGCCCTGAGTGGCATTGAAAACGCTGATCGGCACGCCGATATCCTTTCGCGTTGCGGCAAAGAATTTTTTGATGATAGCGTTGAGATACACCTTTTGGCGCTCATTGCGCAGAAGGTTGGCGTCGGCGCGGTCCCTGACGCGAAGATGCACGAATCTGGTTGCTTCGGAGCCTGAAAGATGATAAGTTTTTCCTTTTTCAAACATATCTATCGTTTCGGGTGACACAACATCAACACCGCCAAGGCTGTCGTTGACGTCAGCAACGCCGTCAAGATTCAGGGAATAATAGGTCTTGATCGGAAGATTATAGAACAGCCGCGAAACCGAGGTGCTTGTGTTATGGCAGCTCGTTTCCTTGCCGTCTCCATAGGCGTAAGACACGCCGATAGGCAGTTTTTCGACTCCGACAAAGCCGCCCGAAGGCGAATAGACGTTGACGTCGGTGATGATATCGCGCGGCACATTGAACAAGGTGATCTTTTTGTTTACGCTGTCGATGGCGCACAGCGAGATCACATCGGACTGATGATTCGATCCGATCTGATCTGACTCCTTGCTGCTGTCGGTCTTATCGATGCCCATGAACAGGATACAGATGATCTCTTTGTTAAGCTTGTACGAATTTCCGTTATACAGCACGGTCTCGCCGTCGTTTTTCAGCTCAGCCTCAACGGTTTTTGGCGCTTTTATGTGAAAGCTGTCGGCGATCATTTCACGCTTGCCGGTGTGGCGCATGGTAAATATCGCCGTGACCGCCACGATGACCAGTGCCGCAACGACCAGAGCTATGGCTATCAGCGCCTTTTTTACTCCTCGCTTCAGCTTTCTCAGCTTGCGGTGACGTCGGTGATGATGGTGGTGGTGATGGTGGTGATGATGATGGTGGTGATGCTGCTGTTGTTGGCTTTTTCGGACAGCGCTGCCGCCGTTCTCGGCAGCGGCTTTGGCTTCCTCCTCACGCTTACGCTCCAGCTCTCGCAGTAAAGCATCGTCTTCGTACAATCTTTTCACTTCCTTCTGTCCGGCTTTCTGCTTGCCGGTATAACACTGATCTTCTTTCGATTAATACGCTTTAAACAGATGTAAGGGTATTATTTGATAATATTATCAGGCATAATATTGCAGGCGGCAAAAAAAGAGGGATAGCCACAGCCATCCCTCTGTCAGTGTTCAAACATTACTTATTGGCTGAACGACGTTTTGCAACAGCAACAACAGCGATAAGAGCCGCCGCGGATGCAAACAGAATTACATAGGCAAGGTAATCGTTGGAGCCGGTCTTAGGAGATTTGTCGCCATTGTCGACCTGCTTGTCAGCAGCCTGAGTGGTCGCAGGAACGGGCTCGCCGTTCTTGGTGAACTGCGGAGTAGCGTTGATGTCGCTGAAAATAATCAGCTTAATGACAGCGCTGGTAAGGTCGCCCTCAACGATTTCATAATTACCGTCAAGAGTCCAACCGGTAAAGGCGTAACCTTCATCGGGGATGCCGCTGATAACAACAGTCTGAGAGCCATCCTCGCCTACACCGGTAACAAACTCCGCAACAGCACGACCGCCGACGATATCATCATCACCGGGGAACTTAATGATGTAATTTGCGGTTGTTGCCTTGGGGCTGTCGATAGACTCGGCAAACACGGGAAGCGCGGAAAGAGCGAGCATCAGAACCGCAACAGTAATTGCCAAAACTTTTTTCATTGGAATATCCTCCTGTCTGTTTTTTTTATTAAATTGCTGATAGCAAGTACTATTAACAATGCTATTCTAACACAAGGCGTGAAAAAAGTAAATAGAATAATTGCACAAAAAGTATTTGATTTTTTGTGCGTTTTGCTACGAAGTCGGAGCCAACGGCGTCTCCGATTTCAGCCTTCCGACCACAAGATAGCGTCCTTCGCCGAAATTCCGGCAGGTGCTTAGGATCAGCAGCTTGTCTTCGGTGCCGAGCGTCACACCCTGACGCACATTGCCGTTGACCGCGTGGGGGCTTTGAACGGACTGCAAAAAATCACTGTAGACCTTGTCGTCTGAGAAATCAAAGGAATTCATTATATGGCGGTCATCGTAATCGAAAGCCGCGACGACCTCATAATCAAGCCGTTTGTCGGCGGTGTGGACGGAGAACCCGCTGTTAGCTTCAAAAAATCCGCTGTCCTCAAAATTATGAAGGGTCGCGAACATCGAGCCGTCTTTCATATTATGCCCGTATAGCACCGTGACGCGGTCGGAAAAATCCTTTTTATTGCAGAACTGCGAATAAATCGCGCCGGGATAGCTGTACGCCTTCTCAAAATCGTGGTCGATATAGAAGTTATCGTTGTGATCGCTCTGCAGAACGGGGTAATTGACGTTGGTGTTCGGGATCTCGATCCAAGCGTAAATATCGGGATTCTGCGACGTCAGGTAAGCGAAATCATAGGGATTCGGCGTCAGCGGTTCGCCTGACGCGCCCGTTTCTGCGGTCTCGCCGGTGAATGGCGCCGAAGCGTTGCCGGACGAAACCGTTTCGTCCGAGGCACGCGCCGCCTTTGAGGCGAGCTCATCATACTTCTCGCCTGACTGCCTGGTATTTATGCTTTTAAATAACAGATAACCGCCGCTTCCCGCAATCAATAAAACAAGCGCAGTGACAACGACGGTTAAAATGACCTTTTTTTGCTTCATAGATTTGAAATACCTGAAATTATGCCGCGTTTACCGTGAGGATACTGACGGCTACCATACTCAATAACAGAAAAGCCGCAACGGCAATGCTGATGATTTTGGTGTTTAATCTCTTCAATTTCATACATCTCCCTCATGTTTTGCAATAATAAGATAGCAGAAACACGCTGAAAATGCAATAGATATCAACACTTTGTAAACATTTTGATATTTCTTTGCCAAAAAGATTTCCATTTTGCAAGGAAGAATGTGCGGCTTGACGGGAGTTCGACAGCAAACGACGCTTTTCAAAAGCTCCTGCACACCGCAGGAGCCTTTTGCGGAAGAAAACCACTTAGAAAAAGCCTTGTGCGCGGCGTTACTCCCCTTCAAAAAGCGGAGTTGAGAAATAGCGTTCTGCGGTGTCGGGAAGCACGGTGACGACGGTCTTGCCCTTGCCTAGCTTTTTTGCGAGCTTGAGCGCCGCCGCTACGTTTGTGCCGGCTGAAATGCCGCACATCAGCCCTTCCTCACGCGCAAGGCGCTTTGCGGTGGAAAGCGCTTCCTCGTCGGTCACGACGTAGATCTCGTCGTAAATTTTCAAATTCAGGATGTCGGGGATAATTCCGTCGCCGATGCCCATCTGCAGGTGCGTGCCGACGGTGCCTCCGGCGAGTATAGCCGCGTTTTCGGGCTCGACCGCCCAGATCTCGATGTCGGGATACTGCGCCTTGAGCACCTCGCCGATGCCCGTGATGGTGCCGCCTGTTCCGATACCCGAGCAAAAGCCGTCGATCGGGCAGGCGCACTGCTGCATTATCTCAAGCGCTGTGTATTTTTTGTGCGCCTTCACGTTGTTGAGGTTCGCGAACTGCTGCGGCACAAACACTCTTTCGTCCTCTTCCTGCATTCTCAGCGCCGTTTGCAGGCACTCGTCGATGCAGGCGCCGATATCGCCAGCGTCGTGGATAAGCCTGACCTCCGCGCCGTAGTGGCGGATCAGCTTGCGGCGCTCCTCGCTGACGGAGTCGGGCATGATGATGACCACGCGGTAGCCCTTTACCGCGCCTACAAGCGCCAGACCGATGCCCTGATTGCCGCTGGTGGGCTCCACGATGATGGTGTCCTTGCCGATAAGACCCTCACGCTCCGCCTGCTCGATCATATTCAGCGCGGTGCGGGTCTTTATGGAGCCGCCTACGTTGAGCGCTTCAAACTTGACCAGCACGTCGGCGCTGTCGGCGTCGACCATTCGGTTAAGCCGGATAAGCGGGGTCTGCCCCACCGCTTCCAAAACATTATTATAAATCATGCGATTGCCTCACTTTTTACGAAATCCTTTTTATTATAATCTATTTTCCGCCAAAAGGAAATATGCAGAGTGCCTAAAACAAAGGCGAAAAAATTGTTGAATTAGCTGTCGAAGTGTGATTTTAAGCCGCTTTGCAGCTGCCGCAGGCGTTACCGAAACAGCAGACGTGCGACATCGCACCGATAAAAATCTCAAACGGTTTTTGACAGCTTATATAATTTTTATTGACATTTTCGATAAATTATGATACTATTGTGATAACAAGATAATGCTGTCTTCAACAGCAAATCATATTCCTGAAGGAGGATCACAATGGGCAAATTCGTAATGAAACCAACAGCAAACGGCGGCTTTAAGTTCGACCTGAAGGCGGGCAACGGCGAGATTATCGCCTCCTCGCAGATCTACAAATCCGAGGCTTCCTGCAAGGCGGGCATCGAAAGCGTGCGCACCAACTGCGCCGCCGCGGTCGAAGACCAGACCGTTGAGAATTTTGAGACCTTGAAGCACCCCAAATATGAGGTGTATACCGACAAGGCAGGCGAGTTCCGTTTCCGCTTAAAGGCGAAAAACGGCGAGATCATTGCCACCTCCGAGGGCTATAAGGCAAAGGCGAGCGCCATGAACGGAATTGCCAGCATAGGCAAAAACGCTCCCGACGCAAAGGTAGAAGTGCTCGAGCCGCAAGCGTGAGCGCTGCGCAATAAAAATTAACAATCAATTCACTTTCAGCTCAAAAAGAGAGCGCCTGCTTTTCGGCAAGCGCTCTTGTTTTTTTTATCAACATTATCCAAAGGGATTTAGGACTTCAAAATACCCATTGCCTGCAGACCGTAGATGACATACATCACGATGAACAATGCGCAGATGACATACATCAGAGGCTTGATGTCCTTGAATTTTGCTCTGGCGACCTTAACGATGAGATAGCTGAGGAAGCCGAACGCCATACCGTCGGTGATGGAGTAGAAGAACGGCATACCGACGATGGTGAAGAAGCACGGGAACGCGACCTCAAGATCCGACCAGTCAATATCCTTAAGCGAGGAGCACATCATAATGCCGACGATGATAAGCACCGGAGCTGTGGCGGCGGTGGGAACAAAGCCGACAACAGGAGTCAGGAACATGGAAAGCGCGAAGCAAAGACCCGTTACCATTGAGGTAAGACCGGTTCTGCCGCCAGCCGCGATTCCGGCGGTGGACTCGACATAGGTTGTAACGGTAGAGGTACCGAAAATAGCACCTGCAGACGTGGCGACAGCGTCGGCAAGCATCGCGCGCTCCATCTTGGGCAGGTTGCCGTTTTCGTCGAGGTAGCCCGCTTTGTCCGCCGCGCCGATAAGAGTGCCGACGGTGTCGAACATATCGACCATGATAAGCGTGATCATAACAGCCAGCAGAGAAGCGATAGGCGCGCTGAACAGCTCACCGAAGCCGGTGAAGCATTTTCCGAACATTGAGAAATCAATATTGGGAACCCAGCTTTCCGGAGTGCTGATGCCGATCTCCAAGCCAAAGCAGAACTGAAGGATATTGCCGACCACAGCGGTGAGCAGCATACCGATGAAGATAGCGCCGGGAACCTTCTGGATAACCAGAATGGTGATAAGCACCAAGCCAACCAAAGCCAGAATAACGCTTGCGTGAGAGAACGCCGCAAGGTCAACGGGAGTGCCGTTGCCGGGAATGACGATGCCGGCGTTGGCAAAGCCGATCAGTGCGATGAACAAGCCGATACCTGCCGAAATCGCCTTTTTCAGGCTGTAGGGTATCGCGTTTACAAGCGCGGTTCTCGCGCCGGTGACTGTCAAAAGAATGAAGAAAATGCCGCCGAGGAATACCGCAGCCAAGGCAGCAGCCGCAGAAAGACCGAAACTGAGGCAAAGGGTGTAGCCGAACACCGCGTTAAGTCCCAGACCCGGAGCCTGAGCAAGCGGGTAGTTGGACAGAATTCCCACCAGCCAAGTACCGAGCGCCGCGCCGATACAGGTCGCGGTGATAACCGCAGAGTCAGGCATGATAAAGAGCGAAACGGGATTTCCGGCAGCATCTAAGCCCAGATTAAGCGTTCCGATGAAGTTTTTGTTCAGAAAGATGATATACGCCATGGTCAAAAACGTGGTAAGACCCGCGATTATCTCTGTTCTGACATTTGTTCCATGCTCTTTGAGATGAAATAGTTTTTCCAAAGATTTTCCCTCCTGAAAATTTTTCGCGAAAAACGTCGAAATTTTCCGCAATATACATTATATACAAAAAATCTCAGGATTTCAATCCCTTATTAGAATTATAGCGAGAGTTTTTGATTGTTGGCAGTTGGAAGTTTTCTTCGAGTTGAGAGTGGAGAGTGGAGAGCGGAGAGTTGAAGGTTGAATTACAAATTACAAGTTATCGGCGAAAACACCGCCCTTCCTCCCAAACCCGCGCCAATATAAATCGGAGCGGAGCGACCCTTCATTGTTAATTGTTAATTGTTAATTGTTAATTAAAAAATCGGGTGCGGGTGTCCCGCCCTTTACTATTCACTATTCACCATTCACTATAAAAACCAAACTGACAACTGACAACTGACTACTGACAACTAACTTTCAACTTTCAACTTTCAACTTTCAACTTAAACAAAACGGTTGAAAAATGTCCGAAACCGTGCTACAATAGTGGCAACGAAATAACCGAAAGGAATGATTGGAATGATTTCTGATTCCGTAAGAACACCTATACAGTGTTCGCCGCAGCGCTCGCTGCTGCACGCTCTGGGTATGACCGAGGAGGAAATGAAAAAGCCGATGATCGGCATCGTAAGCTCCTTTAACGAGATCGTGCCCGGTCACATGAACATCGACAAGATCGTCAACGCCGTCAAGATCGGCGTAGCCATGGCAGGCGGCAACCCCATCGTTTTCCCCGCTATCGCCGTTTGCGACGGTATCGCTATGGGTCACAAGGGCATGAAATACTCGCTCGTCACCCGCGACCTGATCGCCGACTCCACCGAGGCGATGGCTATCGCCCACGCATTTGACGCGCTCGTGATGGTGCCAAACTGCGACAAAAACGTGCCGGGTCTGCTTATGGCGGCGGCTCGTCTGAACATCCCCACGATCTTCGTCAGCGGCGGCCCGATGCTCGCGGGACGCTTTGCCGGTCACAAAACCAGCCTTTCCAGTATGTTTGAGGCGGTCGGCTCCTACAACTCGGGCAAGCTGACCCTCGACGAGCTGGACGAATACGAAAAGAAGGCATGCCCGAGCTGCGGCTCCTGCTCCGGCATGTACACCGCCAACTCCATGAACTGCCTCACCGAGGTGCTGGGCATGGGTCTGCGCGGCAACGGCACTATCCCCGCCGTCTATTCCGAGCGCCTGCAGCTTGCCAAGCACGCTGGCATGAAGATCATGGAGCTGCTTGAAAAGGACATCAAGCCCCGCGACATTATGACCGAGGACGCGTTCCGCAACGCCCTGACCATGGACATGGCGCTCGGCTGCTCCACCAACTCGATGCTCCACCTGCCCGCTATCGCGCATGAGTGCGGCATCGACCTCAACCCCGACATCGCAAACGAGATCTCCGCAAAGACTCCCAACCTCTGCCACCTCGCGCCCGCGGGCAGAGCTTATATGGAGGATCTGAATGAGGCAGGCGGCGTTTACGCGGTTATGAACGAGATCAACAAGCTCAGTCTGCTCAAAACCGATATCATCACCTGCACCGGCAAAACCGTTGCAGAGAACATCGCGGGCGTGCAGAACAAGAACACCGACATCATCCGCCCTGTTGAGAATCCCTACAGCACCACCGGCGGCATCGCCGTGCTGCGCGGCAACCTCGCGCCCGACAGCGGTGTTGTAAAGCGCTCTGCGGTCGCTCCCGAAATGCTTAAGCACTCAGGCCCCGCAAAGGTGTTTGACAGCGAGGAAGAAGCTATGCAGGCGATCAACGACGGCTTTATCGTCGAGGGCGACGTCGTCGTGATCCGCTACGAAGGCCCCAAGGGCGGCCCCGGAATGCGCGAAATGCTCAACCCCACCTCCGCGATCATGGGTCGCGGCTTGGGCAGCAGCGTCGCACTGATCACCGACGGACGTTTTTCCGGCGCGACCAGAGGCGCCTGCGTCGGTCATGTAAGCCCCGAAGCGGCTGTAGGCGGACCGATCGCGCTGGTTGAGGACGGCGATATCATCGAGATCGACATTCCCAACAACAAGATCACTCTCAACGTCAGCGACGAGGAGCTTGCAAAGCGCCGAGCGGCATGGAAGCCCAGAGAGCCGAAGATCACCACCGGCTATCTCGCGCGCTACGCAAAGCTCGTTTCCTCCGGCGCACAGGGCGCGGTTTTGAGCTGAGCCGATATAATTTTAAAAAAATACAAGAGCGTCTGCAGAAGCGGGCGCTCTTTTTCTTGAAAGATTTTATAGTGAATAGTGAATGGTGAAGGGTCGCTGCGATCCGATTTGTAATGCTGCGGTGCTGACGGAGAGCGTTTAGTCGAAAGATCCCCTTCGGCGGCGCCAAGGTCGCTCCTACACCAAAAATCAACCTTCAACTAACCCTCAACTATTCATCACAGCCTTACGCTTCCCCATGACCGCTGCCACTGGCGCTTTAGGTTATCCGCCGTCTGGTGGCGGAAAATCAGACCCGCGGCGTCCTCGATATCCTCAAAGGCGGCGTTTTCGTTCGGACGGCTGTAGAAAACATAGCGCGTGAAATATCTGCCGCGCACCAGCTTGGATATGTCGAAGCCGAACTGCTCACTGTGCCGCTCGCCCTTTTTGCCGCTGTAAAAATCCTCGACAACAAAAGAGGTGATGGGCATTCTGCGCGCGTCCTGGATCTCGAGCCTGAACGACAGCGACGGGATATCCTCGAGGTTTTCCCACGTCAGTTCGATGTTAAGCGGCTCCTTGTCATAAAACAGGTTGGTCGTCCTGCCGAAGTATTTCACGTTCTTCAAGTCGACCGCACGGCGGCGCACCGGGTTTTTATACCTTTCGTCGTTGTATTCGAAGGAGAAAAACTCGTCGTTTTCGCCGCCCATATAAAGCTTTATCGCCTCGTCAACATCGCCGTCAAATACCTTTTTGCCGTGCTCGAGCACGATGCAGCGGCTGCAAAGGTCTTGGATAGTGCTCATATTGTGCGACACATAGAGCACCGTGCGGTTTTCGTCGACCGCAAGCTCGCGCATTTTGTTGATGCACTTTTTCTGGAACTTCATGTCGCCGACCGCGAGCACCTCGTCCATTATCATTATCTCCGCGTCGAGGTGCGCCGCCACCGAAAAGGCAAGCTTGACGAACATTCCCGAGGAATAGCGCTTCACGGGCGTGTCGATAAACTTTTCGCACTCGGAAAACTCGATGATGCGGTCGATCTTTTTGTCGACCTCCGCCCTCGACATTCCCAAAATGGCGCCGTTGAGATAGACGTTCTCTCTGCCGGTCAGCTCACCGTGAAAGCCCGTGCCGACCTCAAGCATACTGGCGATCCTGCCGCGATAGGCGATCTCGCCGTCCGTGGGCGAGGTGATGCGCGAGAGCAGCTTTAGCAGCGTGCTTTTGCCGGCGCCGTTCGCGCCGATTATGCCGACGCGCTCACCGCGCTGTATCTCGATATTCACGTCGTCGATCGCCAGAAAGGTGTCGCCCTTTTCATATTCCATCGCGCCGATTCGGCGGTTTGGGTCTTCCTTGCCGCGCTTTTTCGCGACCCAGCTCTGAATATCATGGCGCAGGGTCCCGGTGCCTATGACGCCGAGCCGGTACTCCTTCTGGAGATGCTCGGTTTTTATCACACAATTCTTATCTAATTCCAACATCGCTTACACCGTATCTATAAAGTTCTTTTCCACTCTGTTGAACACCAGCAGCCCGAAAAACACGACCGCCGCAGTCACGCCGAGGCTTATCAGCCAATAGAACATCTCAAAGCTGCCGCAGCCGAGGAAGGCATAGCGGTAGCTTTCCACGATGGGCGCCATGGGATTGCACATGAACCACGGGCGCAGCCAGCCGGGTATCCTCTCGGCGGGATATACCACCGGAGTGACATACATCCACAGCGAAACGCCGAAGCTCACGAGGATATTGAGGTCGCGGTATTTTGTGGTTATCGACGAAATTATCAAGCCCATGCCCATGCCCAGCAGCGCTGTCTGCAGCACCATCAGCGGCGCCAAAAGCAGATAAAGATTCGGCTGCACGAACGGATTGGTGATCGCGTAATACACCGTCAGCCCGATGAACACCGTCATCTGGATGAAGTAGTTGATGAAGTTGTAGATCATGTCGGACAGCGGCGAGCAAAGCCGCGGAAAATAGACCTTTCCGAACAGCCGAGCGTTGCCCAAAAACGCTCCGGAGCCCCTGCCGAGGCAGCTTGAGAAAAAGCTCCACAGCAGATTTCCCGACATATAGAACAAAAACTGCGGCATTCCGCTCGGTGAGGTCTTGGCGATCACGCCGAAGATAATGGTGAACACGCCCGTGGAAATCAGCGGATTGATGACTATCCAGATCGGTCCGAGGATCGTCTGCTTGTAGGAGGTCGAGAGATTGCGCTTGACAAACAGCCAAATCAGGTCGCGGTAGCGCCAGATCTCCTTGAAATTGATGCTGAACCATTTCCTTTTCGCGGAAATATAGGTAATATCGTCTTGCATTTTTTCACTTCCGTATTTTTAATCCGAATAGAATTTTATCACAGAATAGTCGGGGTGTCAATAAATGCTTGATTTATTCCGCGGAAAGTGATAAAATAAAAAGAAATCTTTTGAAAGGAATAAAAAAATGAAACAAATGAAAAAATTTTTGGGCGCGATCCTCGCTTTGACTCTGATTTTCTCCTGCTTTGCGCTTTCGGGCTGCGGCGAGGTAAAGAGCGATGTGAAGGGCATCAACACCAACAGAACGACTTCACAAGCCTCCTACACCGCCAAAACTGACTCGTCCTCCGGCTCCGAAACCGAGAAGAACACGTCAGCCGCGACCGAAGCGCCTGCCGTGACCGAAGCGCCTGCCGTGACCGAAGCCGACGCTTCGACCGACGTTGACAAAAGCGACGCGAAAACCGTTGAGATCGACGTAAAGGATTACGGCAAGATCACCCTTGCGCTCTATCCCAAGGTCGCGCCGATCACTGTCGATAACTTCATCTCACTCGCCGAGAGCGGCTTTTATGACGGTCTGACCTTCCACCGCATCATGAAGGGCTTTATGATCCAGGGCGGCGACCCGCAGGGCACCGGCATGGGCGGCAGCGACAAGCAGATCAAGGGCGAGTTCGCCAATAACGGCGTCAAAAACAACCTCAGCCACACACGCGGAGTTATCTCAATGGCGCGCGCGACTCCTCCCGACAGCGCCAGCTCACAGTTCTTCATCTGCCATCAGGACAGCCTTTTCCTCGACGGCAACTACGCCGCCTTCGGCGAAGTGACAAGCGGCATGGAGGTCGTTGATAAGATCGCAGCGGACGCTAAGCCCATCGACAACAACGGCACTATCCCCGCGTCGGAGCAGCCTGTGATCAATTCCGTAAAGGTCATCGGTTAATCAAAAAGCACCCTCAGGGGTGCTTTTTTAGTTGAAAGTTGAAAATAATTGAAAATGTAAAAGTTGCTTTTGGGTGTAGGCGCGTACCCGCGTGTCCGCCCCTACACAGTAAAGGAAACCGTGCCAGAAAATCAACACCGCAGCATTATAAATCCGGAGCGAAGCGACCCTTCACTATTAATTATGAATTATTAATCATTAATTGACAAAAACGCCGACATCGTTCCGCGCCTGCCTTGGGTCGCACGGTGGCTCCACAGCAGGTCGCTGTTGCAGTTGGTGCAGAGATCGGAAACGGTGATGTTTTCGTCCGGCACGCCCGCCGCCGTGAGTATCTGACGGTTGGTTTCGAGCAGGTCGAGCATGAATTTGCCGCCCTCCTTGAGGAAAAGGAATTTTTCCGTATCCAGATCGGTCAGCGCGCGGAAATGCCTTGCGCATGGCTCGTCGACCTCATAGCAGCAGACTGAGATCGCAGGGCCGACCGCCGCCCTGATATTTCTTGGGTCGGAGCCGTAGAGCGCGGTCATTTTCCCGATCACCTTCTCGCCTATCCTGCCCACAGTGCCGCGCCAGCCCGCGTGCGCCAGACCGACGGCGCGGCTCACCGGGTCGATGAAAAACAGCGGCGTGCAGTCGGCGTAGTAGGTCACAAGGGTCACTCCCGGCTCGTTGGTGACAAGCGCGTCCACGCTCTCCATGTCGCGGGGCTTATAGATGCCCACGCCCTTGTCAGCCGAGGTGACGGCGCGCACATAGGTGTGGTGATCCTGCGCCGACGCGACCAGATTCTCAAATTCAAAGCCCGCGCTCGTGCAAAAGCGCCTGTAGTTCTCGGTGACACGTTCGGGATCGTCGCCCCGGTTGAACGCCATGTTCATCGAGGTAAACTCTCCCTCCGACACGCCGCCCAAGCGGGTTGTGAAGGCGTGGCGGAAGCCGCTTATTTCCGAAAGAGAATCAAAAGTCAGATAAGGCACGGTTTCGGCGTTATGTAAGGTCATGGTGGCTGATCGGAATTTCATAAAAACCCTCCAAATGGTCTTGCGTATTTTCGTTTTCGATGATATACTGATATTATACGAGGTGATTAGATGAAAAATAAGCTATTCGGAAAAAATATCAAGCCCGATTGTAAATACTGCGCCTTTTCGGACGCCGGCAGCGGCGCCGAGGGCTGCAAAAAGTCGAAGGTGATGAAGGACGGCAAGTGCCGCAGCTTCAGCTATGACCCGCTGCTGCGCGTTCCCGTTTCCGTTTCCATCAGCGGCAATTTCACCGCCGAGGATTTTAAGCTTTGAATAATGATATAAAAAAGCGCCCTGAGGCGCTTTTTTTATTTGCTTCCTTTTTCGGGATCCTTGGAAAAGCGCATGACGAACGCCATTGAGGTCAGCAGCATGATGACGATATACAGAAGCATCGCAACTATCGCGCCGATCGACAGCACGGACTCGGCGGCACTGGTCATCACCAGGATCAGATATACAGCCGCAAGACAGCAGATCGCCGAAACGATGTTTTTCAGGTTGCGCTCCTTGTCAAAAGCGCAGAACAGAAAGCCGAAAAGCGGGATTATGAACAAAAACAGGCTGACGACGCAAAGCCTGACGACCTCCTCGGGAAGCTGTACGCTCGATCTGAACAGCGTAAGCACGAGGTAATAAGGCGAAGCGGTGCCTTCGATGACATTTTTTTCATTTACGAACTGCAAAAACGGAAGCGTGCAGACGAATAACTGCAAAACATAAAACACGCACATGGCTATCCTCAGCTTCTTGCGCGTTCCGATATCGGGTCTTTTCAGCATATTTTTTCCTCCAAAAATCTCAGTACGCCTATTATAACACAAAAATAAGAATTGCACAATAGAGAATTTTATGTTATAGTAGTAATTCGGGCAAAGAAACGCAGGCATCCGCAGCCTTCTTTGCTGTATCATTTCAAACAGAAAGGAAAACAGTTATGAGTTTTATACATGAATCCGTTGTTTACAATATTTATCCGCTGGGCTACTGCGGCGCTCCGAAGGAGAACGACCATGCGCAGAGCTACCGCCTTGACAAGGTGCTTGACTGCATCCCCCACTTCAAGCGGCTGGGCGTGAACGTAATGCTGTTCAACCCGGTTTTTGAGAGCACCAGCCACGGCTACGACACCATCGACTACCGCAAAATCGACTGCCGTCTGGGCGACAACGAATCGTTCAGGCGCATTTGCGGAGAGCTGCGCGCCAACGGCATACGCGTCATTCTCGACGGCGTTTTCAATCACGTCGGCAGGGAGTTTTTCGCGTTTAAGGACGTTCAGGAGAAAAAGTGGGATTCGCCCTACTGCGGCTGGTTCCAAAACCTGAATTTTGACGGCAGAAGCCCCTTGGGCGACCCGTTTTGGTATGAGGGCTGGGCAGGTCACTATGAGCTGGTCAAGCTGAACCTGCAAAACCCCGATGTCGTCAGCTATCTTCTGGATTCGGTGCGCTTCTGGATAGACGAATTTGACATCGACGGTCTGCGCCTTGACGCCGCCGACGTTATGGACGGCGGATTTTTCAAGCAGCTTCGGCACGCCTGCAAGAGCAAAAAGCCGGATTTCTGGCTTTACGGCGAGATAGTCGGCGGCGACTACAACCGCCTTGTAAGCGGCGAAAAGCTGGATTCGGTCACCAACTACGAGTGCTACAAGGGCATCTATTCCAGCCACAACGACCACAATTACTTTGAGATCGCCCATTCGCTGAACCGCCAGTTCGCTAACGGCGGGATCTATCAGAACATTTACACCTTTAATTTCGTCGACAACCACGACGTTAACCGCGTCGCCAGCGAGCTGCGCGACAAAAACCACCTCTGCAATGTCTATACCCTGCTGTTCACGATGCCCGGCGTGCCGTCGGTCTACTACGGCAGCGAGTTCGGGATCGAGGGCAAGCGCACCTGGGAGAGCGACTACGCGCTGCGTCCCTGCCTTGACCTGAACAACGTACCCAACGCGAATATGCGTCTCTGTGAGCACATCGGAAAGCTGAGCCGCGTGCGCTTGGCGCTGGAGGCGCTGAAATACGGCAAGTTTGAGAACGTGAACATCAAAAACGAGCAGCTTGTTTACAAGCGCTATACCGACAATCAGACCGTGTTTGTGCTTTTCAACCTGACCGACCGCCGCGAACGGCTGGGCTTTGACGCGCGCTGCAGTGCGAAGCTCGTCGATGTACTTAACAACAGCGAGACATTCGACTGCAACGGCTGGTGCGAGGTCGAGATGCCGCCCTATTCGTCGCGGATCCTCGTTGTCGACGACGGCAGGCACAGCTTTGCGATCGAGCCCTCATTTGAGAACGCCGATTTGGAGAAAAAGCAGGAGCAAAATTCCGTTGAAGAATTAAAAGAGGAGGAGGTCGTCCTCGGCAAGTACCGTCACTTCAAGGGCAACGAATACGAGGTCATCGGCTTCGCGCGCCACAGCGAGACAGAGGAAAAGCTGGTGCTCTACAGAAGCCTTAAAAATCCCGACGAGCTCTGGGCAAGACCCTATGATATGTTCAGGGAGATCATTACCCGCGACGGCAGGCAGTTCAGAAGGTTTGAAAGAATTGAGGACTGAGAGTGAGCTTGGATTTTGAGTTTGGAGTTTGGAGTTTGGAGTTAACGGCGGGCGCTGCCCGCACCCGATTTGTAATGCTGCGTGCCGAGTACAGAGCGTTGCTCTTCGCCGATAACTTGCAGTTCTGATTTGCTGTTTGTATATTTTCAGCTTAAAAAAGTCCTCCCCCGGAGAAATCCGAGGGAGGGATTTTTGTTTATGAAAGATTGATTACCAGCTTTGCACCGTGCGTTTTCCGTCTACAATGCCGTCGCACCAATAGCCGCTGGCGGTGCCGTCGTAATCGATATCGAAAGTCTGATCGCCTGCGTTGTTGTTGAAGATGATGTGTGTAGCACCTTCGGGGATGCTGATCTGCCAGTTGTGCTGACCTGTACCCATTCCGTTATCGCCGATATCGGTCATCAGGGTACCCGGCCATTCGCCGAGCTGCTTATAGTCGTTGTCATCCCAAACGTAGCAGTAAACCGCGCTCCAGCCGGGGTTGGTGAACTGAACTGTTCTGCCGCCGCCCTATCCGTCTGTCCATGTATCGGCATAAAGCAGCCCGCTCTCGTTCGCCGTGCCGTTGAGATACCAGCCGGTAACGTCGTTGCTGTAGGGAAGGTCGACCGTCTGCTCTGCGCCGACGCCGCCGTTGAAGATGATGTAAGCCGCGTTGGTGGGAACATTAGCGCTGAAATTCTCGCTGCCCATGCCGTTGTCGCCCATAGATGTCATCTGAGTTCCGGGCCATGCGCCGAGAAGCTCACCGTCGGTGTCGTTCCACGCGTAAGCGTAAACCGAGCTCCAGCCGTTGTTGTTGGTGAACTGGACTTCTCTGGTTTCAAAAACGGGAGACGGAGGAATTTCGCCGCCCTCACCCTCGCTGAGTGTGAAGGTGCCGTCGCCGTTGGAGGTCAGAGTGAAGGTGACCTGACCTGAGGGAGCCCAGAGCTTGTCGGACTTCTCGCCGGTAATGTCGGTGCTGTAGAGAGTGGTGGAGGTCACGCCCTCGCCCGGGAATCCGTTTGCCATAAACCAGTTGCCCGCCGCGTCGCGTACGCAGACATAGCTGTCGACCTCAAAATTCACGGTCAAGGTTCCGTTGTTGAAGGCATAGCCTGTCTCGGAATAATCCTCGCCGTTGATGTAGCCGACGAGATAGTAATTGCCGGTAAGGGTGCTGCCGCCGCCGTCAGACCAGGTAGCTACCTTGTAATGTCCCTCGCTGTCAAGCTCATCAAGAGGATACCAGCCTGTCACCGCGGAATCATAGTACGCGTTTTCGGTCTGCGCGCCGTTGCCGTCGTTGAATACCATGCCCTCAACGTCGGTGGGAACGTCGAAGGAATACTGAGGCTCGCCGAAGCCGTTATTGCCGGCGGAGTTCATGGGAACGCCCGGCCACTCGGTGTCGCCGCCGGAGCCGCCCCAATAGTGGATGTTGACGGAGCCCCAGCCCTTGTTGTTGGTGAAGAGGATGGTTCTGGTGCCGCCGGGGTTATCGCCGCCGTCGACCCATGAATCTACGTTCCACTTGCCCTCGTCGTTCTTTTCGGTGGGATACCAGCCGGAAGCAACGCCGTCATCAATGACGTCTACGGTCTGCTCGCCGCCCTCGGCTTTGCCGTCGTTGAACACGATAAGCTGAGTGTTTGCGGGGATCTCATACCAGTAGTTTGTTCCGCCGTAGCCGTTGTCGCCCTTCTGGTTCACGGGAACGCCCGGCCAGCCGGTCTCTTCAGCGCCTTCGGCAGTGATGAAGTAGATGTATGCCTGACCCCACCCCTGGTTGTCGGTAAATTCGATTCTTCTGGTGTCGCCGCCGATGATGGGATCGGTGGGATCGACGATCTCGCCGCCTACCCAGCTTCCTACCAGGTAATGACCTTCGTCGTCGGTCTCGTCAAGAGGATACCAGCCTGTTACGCCGTCCTCATAGGTGATGTTGGTGGTCTGGCCGCCCTCGCCGTTGATAACGAAGCCGGCAACGTCGGTGTATATATCGAAGGAATACTGATCCTCCTGATACTCGTTCTGACCGACAAGCGTCATGGGAACGCCCGGCCACTCGGTGTCGGGAGTGCTGGCGCTGCCCCAGTAGTGGATGCAGACATTTGTCCAGCCCTTATTGTTGGAGAAAAGAATGGTTCTGGTGGTCGCGGGCACGGGCTCTGTGGTGGGCTGGGTAGGATCGGTGGGATCGGTGGGATCGGTGGGATCGATCGGTCCGGGGCCTGCCGGGTCATAATTCACCACGGGGTCGCTCGCGTTGGTGTAAGCCTCATTGAGAGGACCGCCGTAAACGGAGGTGACAAGCGTATATTTGGAGTTGGGCTTGCCGACCGTGTTGTTCTCGATGATGTCGGTCTCGTTAGCTCTCTTGGAGGTGGTCTCGCCGTCGTTGAGCTTGGAAACGGTGAGATCCTTTACGTTCAGGTTGACAGTGGTGTCCTTAGCGCTGACCACTCTGAAGGTGGCGGAAACGAAGGGAACCTGCTTGTCGTCGGCGGTCTTGAGGGGAACAAGGCGGATGTTGGCGTAGTTGCCGGCCACCGCGTTCGCGATGCTGTCGGGCTCCTCATTGTAAACCAAGCCGTTGACGACGGGCATATAGTTGTTGCTGTTGACGGGCGTGACCGCAGTTGCGTCATAGGTCAGCACCCAGTCGGTGTTGAGCAGCGACTTTTCGCTGTTGATAAAGTAGGTAACGGTGAATACGGGAGTGTCAGCGTCCAGCTTCGCGGTCTTGGTGGCGAAGAGGTTGGACTTGGCGGTGACGGTGAACTTCTCACCCGAGGGGTCTACAGGGATGTAGGTGACGTCCTTGATGCTGACTCCCTGCTCATCCTTGTCGACATTGGCAAGGATAACGCCGAGCTCTGAAAGCTGCTCAAATTCAGCGATATGTCTCTGAATGGCGGTTACGTCCTTGATGTCGATCTTGCCGTCCGTGTTGGCGTCGCCGTATTTGCCGATCTCATAGAATCTGGTCTCGGGCTCGGTCGGCTCCTCAGTGGTGGGCTCTTCGGTGGTCGGCTCCTCGGTGGCGGGCTCGGTGGCGGGCTCGGTGGTGGGCTCGGTGACCTCGCCGCCCTTGGTGACGTCGGTAGCCTGGACATTGCCGGCGGAAGGCATCATGGTGGTGTTCTTCCAGCCGGAAGCGTTTGCAGCGTCAAGGACCTTGTTGCTGGTGCCGCCGCCGAGCTTAAGCTTCTGGGCAGCAAGCGCGTTAGCGGCAGGATACTGAGTGGTAACGCCGTTCTTCGCGCCGTTGAAGATAACATAGGTGTTGGAGGACTGAGGCAGGTTGAAGTCGGAATCCGAAACGGTAGAGGAACCTGCTGCCTGCTCCACGCATCTTGCGGGGATCTCGATGTAGTAATAGCCCAACGCCTCATCGTAGGTCATAAGCTGACCCGGCCAGCCGCCGTTGGAGTAGGTGATGGTCTTGTTTTTGGTGTCTTCATCGTAGACATAGCACGAAACATTCGACCAGTTCCTCGCGATGCTGGGCTTGAGGAATACGAAAACGCCCGAGGTGGTTGAGGGCTTTTTCTGATAGATATAGGTGCTTGCGGCGGTATTGCCGGAAGCGTCGGTCGCTGTGAGGTTGAGAGTGATGGTCTCGCCTACCGCATAGTCGGAGCCGATCTTGATGGTGGTGCTGCCCGTGAAGCTGACGGAAGGATAGTTTTCGAGCGCGTAGGTACCCGAAACAGCGTTCTCAAGGGTGAGCTTTACGGTGATGGTTTCGGTGGTGAAGCTGCCGGACTCAACGGAAGCCACCGCCTTGGGAGTGGAGGTGGAGTTGTAGATTACCGCTACGCCGGTGCTGCCGACGTTGCCGGTGAGGGTGCCGCCGCTTACGGTGAACTTGTTGCCGGTAACGGTATCGGTGTAGGTTCCGTCCGCAAGGCCGGTGCCGCTGACGCTGGCGCTGGCGGCGTTGCCGTTGATGTTGGAGAGCACTACGCCCGCGTTGCCTCTGGCTACATATACGAAGCTGCCGGAGGTTCCGACCTTCTCAGAGGTCACGTTCGCAAAAGCGTTGTGGAACTTGTTGACCTCGGAAACGACGGTGCTCTTGTAGGTGAGGTCGCCCGCTGCCTGACCCATGGTGGAGGAGCCGGGACGCGCGAAGTAGAGAGGCACAGCGTCCTTTCTCGCGGCGAGGATAGCCCAAGCCTTGACGATCTTGCTGTCGTCGACTTTTGAGGTGTTGCGCATGCCTGCGGAGCCGGACTCGCCCATGTAGGTGTCGTGAGACTCAGCCCAAATGACCGCCTTGGTGGCGTCGCCGCTGAGCTGATAGCTCGTGCTTGCGGCCTGTCCGGTGCTGCCGCTGTTTACAGCCGCGAGAACGGAGTCGGAATACTTGTTCTCGGTGACGCGCATGCGGTTGGTGTAGCCGGACTTGTCTCTGGAGCCGATGCTGTTGAGGATCTCGCCGTAGGCAAAGAGCTGCTTGCCTGTCTTGGAGGTGTAGTAGGTCTTAGCCTTGTCGAGGGTGTTCTGCCAGAAGTTGGAGGCATAGGAGCCGTCCTTTTCTGTCTCGATGTGCTTGGCGGCGTCGAAGCGGAAGCCGTCTACACCGCAGTCGATGCACTCCTTGAGCAGGTTATAGATCTTGTCCTGCACGAAGGAGTTGCCGGTGTTGAGGTCGGGGCAGTCGGAAACGTGACCCTGGACCATCTTCTGAGTGTCGCTGTCGCTGTCGGCGTTGCCGGTGAAGCCGTGGAAATACTGGCTGTAGCCGTTGTAGAGCTGCGGCTCGTAAGTCTTTACCTCATCACTGAGCTTGTTGGCATTGACAGTGTTTGTGGTCGTGTCTTTGTAGTTTGCCATGTGGTTGGCAACGATATCAACGATGATCTTGATACCGTACTTGTCCGCCTCTGTACACAGCTCGGTCAGCTCTGCCTTGGTGCCAAGCCAGCCGGTCTGAGCGATAGATTCGCTGACAGGCTGATAGAGCTTTGACCACTGACCGGAAATGTCTGTCCAAGGGCCGTAGTCCTTAGGCTGGGTTACAGGTGATGTCTGAACAGCGGAATAGCCCGCCGCCGCGATCTGCGGCAGGTTTTGTTTGATTGAATTGTAAGACCAGTTGAACGCGTGCAGAATTACGCCTTTGTTGAGGTCATCCTGGATATTCGGCTGACTTGCGACCGCAGCGTCGTCCGCCTGCGCCGCGTTTGCCGAAAATGTGAATGCCATCGAGGACGTAAGAAGGGTTGCCGCTGCAACAATGCTTACGAGTTTTCTGAACATTTTCATCAAAAAACCATCCTTTCATAAAAGTTCATTATTATTATACCAAATTATTAAATATTTGTATATGTTTTATGCCACAAATTATAAAACATTTTTTTGTGCAAGTTGATTTTTTCTTAGTTGTCAGCAGCC
>ONHJ01000005.1 GCA_900317595.1 uncultured Eubacteriales bacterium
ATTGCATTGTACTGTAGGGTCAGGTCTTGTTTCTGCCCCCTAATAGGGGGACTGAGGGGGTCCGGGCACAGCCGTACCCTGACCGTGGGTTTAAAGCCCGGTGTTTCTGCCTTAATCTGCGGCACGGTCAAGAGCGTGCCAGACTTTTTTGTTTTGATTCAGACCCTTTAGTATTTTCCTGCTTTTTCTCCTTAATAGTAATTGGTTACTTAATATATAATTATTCTATCATGTTTGACGTATTTCGTCAATATTATAGAGAAAACTTATAATTTTTAGCTCTTTACAAAATCGAAAATATGTTCTATAATTAATATAGAAGGTTTTTGAATTTGGAAGGAGAGCTAAGCAATGGGTCTGTTTTTATCAGCAAAGGGCGGATACGGTGCCGTGAACGCGGCTGGAAGGCCGCTGCGGTTTACCGCCCGGATAACGCGAAAAATAGGTTATTTTAATATAAATGAGAAGATCGGAGGTGATGGAGATTGCTCGAAGGCGGATTTATAAAGCTTCATCGAAAAATGACAAAGTGGGGCTGGTATCACGACGCAAACACCTTTCGGCTGTTCGTGCATCTGCTGCTGACGGCAAATTATGAGCCTCGGCCTTTTGAGGGCAGGACGATAGAGCGCGGGCAGAGGGCGGCAAGCATAGCCGGGTTATCCAATGAAACGGATATCTCGGTGCAATCCATACGCACAGCGATGAATCACCTGAAATCAACAGGCGAGATAACAACCGAACCGATGCCGAAATACACGATAATAACGATAAAAAATTACGATTCATACCAACGGGTAACAAGCGATCAAACGAACGATCAACAAACGACTGACAAACGATCAACAAACGACCAACAACAATGGAAGAAAGATAAAGAAAGTAAAAGAAAGATAAAGAAAGATAAGAATGAGGGAGACGCGCACACGCGCGCTGTCTTCGGCGAATTTCGGAATGTTTTGCTTTCCGAAACTGAGCTGTCGGAGCTTAGAACACGATACCCTCGGTTTTATGAGGCAAAGATAGAACGACTGTCACGATATCTCGCGAGCACCGGCAAGACCTACCGGAATCATTTCGCTACTCTGCTCGATTGGCTCCAAGAGGACACAGCAAAGGAGGAGCCGGTGCAGGAATCCTCCTACGATATCAACGAGCTTGACAAGATCGACACGCTCGACTTTATTGATTGATGAAAACGATGACGAAAAATGCGGCTCGGAAAGCGCAGACATGGAGATGACCGCTGTGTACGGCAGGGCGGCGTTTGCGATTTTTTTAAAAAACACTTGACAAAAAAATAAAAATATGATATATTACACTTGTTCGGTTAGCAAAGGGTAACTGAACGGTTTACAACATCCGAAACAGGGTGTTTGTTTTTAATGTGTAAGTTAGCTAAAGCTAACTGAAAGCGAAACCACGGAGGAATAAACAGATGTCGGAAGATTTGATAATCAAGCATTGTTCTCCCACTCTCGCGGGGCTGAAAACCGCCAATCTCTTTACTTGTGTTTATGTGCAGAAACAAGATGTGGAGCGTTACACGCAGGAGTTTAACCGGCGTTTCAGTCATAAGGGAGTGAAAATGCAGCCATTGGATTTTGGAAAAACGCGCGCCTTGATATATGTATTTCGTCCGACAAGGCTTGAAAAGGATCTGTCAGAATCGCAGGCAAAGTCGATCCTCGCATCAATGGGATACGAGCGCTTTGATTACAAAGCCTGCCTGCACAGATTGAAAAGCAGGGTGAAAAAATGCCCCGAATTTCCGCACGAAATAGGGCTGTTTCTCGGCTACCCTCCCGAGGACGTCCGCGGATTCATTCTTCATAAGGGAAACTGCTGTAAATGCTGCGGTTGTTGGAAGGTTTACGGTAATGAAGAAAGAGCCGTGCGTGAGTTTGCCAAGTATAAAAAATGCTCCGACATCTATTATTCCAAATGGCTCAGCGGCACGCCGATCAACAAATTGATAGTAAAAAAATCAGCTTAGAAAGGAAGACAAAACATGAGTAATATCGCAATCGTATTTTGGAGCGCAACAGGCAACACCGAGGCAATGGCGGACGCCGTAAAAGCGGGAGCGCAGGAGGCGGGCGCGGAGGTGAGCGTGTTCTCGGCTTCCGACTTCTCCGCCGATATGGTCAGTGACTTTGACGCGATCGCGTTCGGCTGTCCGGCGATGGGCGACGAGGTGCTTGAGGAAGATGAATTTCAGCCGATGTTCGACGCTGCGCTGCCCGTGCTGAACGGCAAAAGAGCCGCGCTGTTCGGCTCCTACGGCTGGGGCGACGGTCAGTGGATGCGCGACTGGGAGGGCGTTTGCAGAGCGGCGGGCGTTGAGCTCGTCTGCGACAGCGTTATCGCCAACGATTCTCCCGACGACGAAGCCGTTGCCGCCTGCAAAGCGCTGGGTAAAGCGCTGGTATGAATCAGAAATAGGGGAATGTTGTCAAATTTAGCAAATCGCACGGCGATTTGCAGGAGCGACGAGGGCGTCGCTCCCTACAATCGAAAAGAAAAGTTTGGTTAATCACTGTAGGGAGCGACGCCCTCGTCTCGTCGCTTCTTCCCCGCAATTCATTGCGGGGATAAGGCTTATACAATCCTTAAGTTGACGACTTTGCCTGTCAAACAACAAAAAACGGGGCTTGACTCTTACTCACGTCAGTGAGATTGAGTCAGCCCCTTTTTGGCGTTTTAAATTTTTTAAAGCTGTTTATTTAACGTCCCTTGAATTGAACAGCTTGACGGTGAGCGTCATAAACAGCACGATACAAATGATCGCAACGATCACCGCGTTTGCCACGTATGAATTTGTGGCGACGTTTACCGAACCGAAGAGCTGGTCGGGAACGAAGTTTGCTACGTTGACGCTTTTCTTGAAAATATTTGCGATACCTGTGTTAAGACCCAGATACACCAGAGCCAGAGCGCCGGTTCCGAGGAACACGCCTACGACGCTGGCAAGGCTTTTGTTCTTTACGCCGACCGTGACAAGCATAATGATCGCGCTCATTGCCATTATCAGCAGCCATTTGATAAGCAGAGTGGCAACCGCTGCCGCCAAATAGTGCGGAGCGTCGACCTTGATCGCGACACCGGCAAAGGCGCCGCCTATCGCGGTTCCTAAAATAGCGCTGCACACTCCGACAAGCATGAAAATGAGGTTGTGGACGCCGAGAACGATGTATTTTGAAATTATGGTGTCGCTCTTGCGCGGTATCTGACCTGCGATATTCTTTATGTAGCCAAAGGCTATGTCCGCGTAGGTGAAGTTTACGACCGAGATAAACAGCGCCACAAGCAGGAGCGAGATCGAGAACGGAGAGATTATCAGATCGGATAATTCGGGAGCGGCGATATTTTCGCCGGGAGCAAAGATTTTTACGAGAAGGTAGGAGCCGCCGTCCAAAAGGATGTTCAACAGCGCAACGACAGCCATCGAGATGTAGAATACCTTTGAGATAAACAGCCTGCGAAGATCCATTTTGATAAGATTACCCATTATGGTCACCTCCGGTAACTTTGAGGTAGTAGTCCTCAAGAGAAGTCCTGTTGATAAAGAGCTCCTTTACGCCGATGTTGTTTTGCATGAGCGCTTTGTTGATCTCTATAGTTTTTTCGAGCGCGTCGGTGACGCGGACGCAGCCGTCGTCGTCGATGGACGCGATAGCCCTGCCTTGGCTGAACTCATTTGTTTGGTTGATGAGCGCCGCTGCCTTTTTATTGTCCGTCGTCTTGATCACGATGTACTGACCGCAGCGCGACGACAGCTCCTCGGTGGTGAATTCGTCGATCAGCCTGCCCTCGTGGATGATGCCGTAGGAGTCCGCGAGCTTTGAAAGCTCATCAAGGATATGGCTTGAGATCATTATCGTGATGCTTTTCTCTTCCTTCAGCTTTTCAAGGGTGTGCCTTACCTCAACGATGCCCTGAGGGTCAAGGCCGTTGATGGGTTCGTCGAGCACGATCATTCTCGGGTCGCCAGCGAGTGCGAGCGCTATGCCCAGACGCTGACGCATACCCAGTGAAAAGGAGCCCGCATTCTTTTTGCCGGCGTTCTCAAGTCCTACCGTAAGCAGAAGCTCCTCAACATACCGCTTGGAGTAGCAGCCCATTCCGATGCACTTGAGTCTCAGGTTCTCGGTCGCGGACATATTCGGGTAAATGCCGGGGCTTTCGATGAGCACGCCTACGCCGAATTTGTTCTCGCCGTTTAATGTGTAGGTGCCGGCGGTGGGCTTTGACAGACCGCTTATCATGCGCATAACGGTGGTTTTGCCTGCGCCGTTGCGTCCGATCAAGCCGTAGATCTCGCCCTCGCGGACGTGGATATTGACGTCCTTGGCAGCGTTCTTCTTATCATAGGTTTTGGTAAGGTTTGTGGTTGTCAAAATGTACGACATATTTACCTCCTTGTGTTTTTTTTATTATAACACGATATCACAGCAAATGGAAGTTACAAAGTTTTAACACTTAGGCGGCGCACGGCAGGCTTATGGGGTTGAGGGAGATGTGTGGAAATAAGCGCGGAAGGGTTTAGTTTACGACATTGCCTTCGGCGGTGAATCGAAGGTTGCTCCTAAGTAAAGTCCCCCTTTTCCAAGGGGGAAAGCGCGTCAGCGCAGGAACCCCCCGACGCCTTCGGCGTCGACCCCCTTGGGAAAGGGGGGCTGCACGCTGCGGATTCATTGCGAGGGCAAGGTCGTCAGCTTAAGAAATAATGAGGAGTTTTAATTCTTACAGCCTCGTTCGCGCGTTTGCCGCCTTGGCTCTATTGAGTAAACCCGAAAAAATAAAAAATCCAAAAAACTATAGACATATTTATTGCAACATGTTATAATAAAATTGTATATTATGTTATAATGAAATTGTGTATATTGTATTTTTCAATAATAATTTTTATCGGATCAAAAATTATATCTTGCTTTATCCAAAAAATGAGGTGGATATCCGTGAAATGGAACAACTGCACGCAGACCGAGGCTCAGGAAGCGTATGATTACGCAAAATCAAAATACCGCGGCGCGGCTGAGGAATATCTCGGGAACAAAAAGAAGCTCGATTCCTATTACGATGAATACCGCGGAATGACGGCTCAGGCGGATTCCTTCCGCTCCGAGAAGCTCAGCTTTGAAAAGCGCATCGAGGATATCGGCGAGGTCATCAGCCTGCTCGGTGAGGACGGCCCAGTTGAAAACGCCATCGCCGAAGCGAACCGCGCGGCTAAGTATGCCGAGGGCGAATTTGCGAGGTCGATCGTTTGCAGCGGAGTCAACAGTCCGCCGCTCGGCTCGATCTTCAGTTGCCCGACGGTGACCGAGAACAGCTATTCGCTCACGGCGCTCAACGAGCTGAAAAAGGAAAAAGCCCGTTTGGAGCAGGCGCTTGCGGAGGTAAACGCGAAAATCAACGCCATGGAGCTTGAGGCGGAGCGGCTGATGAGTCAGATGAACTCGCTGGCGGTCACGCAGAACGAGCTGTCGCGCACGATGAAGAACTGCTCCTTTGAAATGGTGCATTATAAGAAGTACGCATGATGTCCGCTTTGCGGTAAAGGTCGGTGACAGGGAATGAGATTGGTTCTCAGCAGTAATAAAAAGACGTCCTTTGAGATGTTTTTCGGAAGTCTTGACGAGCGCTTCAGGGAGCTGGGCATAAAGGCGGTCAGCTCCGCCAATCACGACGTCGCGTCAGCCTTTAAGGCTGTAAAATCCAAGATCGGCGCGATCGACGGAGGCGTCGGTCAGCTTCAGGAGGCGGTAGAGCAGATCGACCGCCGCATCGAGCAGGTCGACGAGAAAAAGGGCGAAAAGATAGCCGCGGCGGAGCAAAGCCTGGGAGCGTTTTTGCATGATTCGTTCGCGGCGGACAGGCGCGCGGCAAGCATAATGAACGCCGCCAACGCCGAGCTCGGGAAGCAGTATCCGTGGACTATCCCTCCGAAGCCAAAGAAAAAGGGACTTCTTTATTACCTGAAAAAAGCGTGGAACGCGGTCAAGGGCGCTGTCAAAAAAGCGGTCGACTGGATCGTTTCCACCGCGAAAAAGGCGTGGAACGCCGCCAAAAACTTCATAGTCAAGCACTGGAAGGCGATCGTAAAGATCATCGTCGGCGCGGTCATAATCGCGGGCTTGGCGGCTTTGTCTGTCTTTACGGGCGGCGCTGCTGCGCCGTTGTTCGCGGTGGCGGCAAAGGCGGCAGCGACGTGCGCGCTGACGAGCACCGCGATAACGGTGGTCACGGGCGTCATCCGGGGCGATTCCTTTGATCAGATCTTCGACGCCGGAGCCGATTCGTTTTTGATAGGCTCGATAACGGGCGCGGTCTCGGGCTTTGCCGGAGCCGCCGGAAGCGCCGTCGCCTCGGCTACCGGCTCCAATGTCCTCGGAAACCTTACGCAGCAGGGCATAAATATGACAGGCAAGCTGCTTGCCAAGGGAGCCTCTTACCTGATCGATCACAACGGCTCGCTCTCGGGCTTTATGGACGAGCAGGGATTCGGGATACTCAAGGAGGGCGGCATGGGCATGCTGTCGGCGGCGGGCGATTACCTCGCCGGCTGCGGCAAGGAGCTTTTGGGAGATGTGTTCGGCGGCTTGAAGGAAAGCCAGCTCGGGCACGCCTTTGCCGACGCCTATAACGCCTGCGCCGAGAAGCTGCCGACGCTGACGAATATGGTGACGAACGCATTTGAAAACACCTTCGGCGAGTTGTCGTGGAGCGATCTCGGCAAGCTCAAGGATCCCGCAGCCTTTGCCAAGGGCATTGGCTCGAGCCTTATCGGAAATATCGCCGGTCAGGCGTCTGGAGCGCTCGAAGGCTTTGTGACCAATGATTTGAATCAAATCACCGGCGGCGCTGTCGGCGAGGTGATAAACGGAGTCAAGAACAGCGACTTCGGTCAGGCAATCAGCGGCGCGTACAACGAATTAAGCAATACGATTGATGATATACAGGGCAAAATAAACGGCATAAAGGGCGATATACAAAACGCCGTGACCGGCGCGGTCGGCGACGTGAGAGATCAGATAAGCGGCGCCTTGGGAGATATCCAAGGAAAGGTGAACGGCGTGATCGGTCACATCAGCGATGAGTTCAAGGGCGTCGCAGGTCAGTTCGGCAGCGTTATCGGCGATATCAAAGGACAGATCGGCGGCTTTGTCGGCGACATTCAGGGACAGATCGGCGGCTTTGTCGGCGATGTTCAGGGACAGATCGGCGGCTTCGTCAACGATATCCAAGGGCAGGTCGGAGATATCCGTCAGCAGGCGGGCGTCGCTACAGGCAAGCTGAGTCAGGCGGTCGGAGGCATCAAGGGCAATCTCGCGCTTGCGTTTTCGGGTATGTCCGGCTCGACCGTCAGCATTTTGATGCCGCCGATAGCCATAGCGGCGGGCAATATCGGTAAAAATGTCGGCAAGACGAGCATTTTGATGCCGAATATCAGGTTATAGAAACGGAGGTGAGGCTTTGTGGGGGATCCCCGAAGAATAGAGATCGATTGGGGCGCGCTTGAGGGCTTTATGGAGAGCTATGAAAAGCTTACGCAAAGCTTCAGCGGAGTTTCCGAGTCGTTTCGGAAGATACTCCGGGCAATGGCGCTCATCAACGGCGGAATGGGCAATACCGCCCCTGCCGCCGATCAGCTTGACAGCCGCCTCGCAAATTACGACAGACTGAGGGAAGAGGCTGCGGCGAACGGCAGAACTATGGTAGAGGAGCTTCTCAAGGACTGCAAAACCAACGACGAAAAGGTAGCGCGTCTGAAATTGGCGCAGGAGTATTTGCACGAAGCGCAGCTCCGCGACCAAAAAAAGCTTTCCGAGCTCCACGAGAAGCTTTTAAACAGCGAAAAAGAATTGCTCGATACAAAGGTGAGCTTGGTGCGCAACTACGTAAAAGCGCTGGTTTTGATCGATTTGGACGATCAGGAGGCGGTCAACAAGATCGTAAACGGATCCAATGACCCGAGATTGCGTGAAGTTGCGATCCAGCTGGCGCGGCGCTATAAATACGAAATGGAAAAGGCGGAGCAGGATTATATCGAAGGTCTCAACTGGTTCGAAGAGTCGATGTATAAAACTGCAAAGTGGTGGAACTCCTTGGACAATACCGCGCTGCAGGCGGGGATCGCCGCCGCTGCGATAGCGGCGATAGCGGCGACGATATATTTCAGCGGAGGCGCCGCGTCGGAGGCAGGAATAACGGTCGGTGCGTTTATTGAGAAGGCGCTGATATCCGGTGCGACTTTTGCGGTGATCGGCGCAGGCGGCACTGTTGTATATGAAAAGCTCGCCAACGAAAAAGAGTGGGGCGACATTGCCCGCGACGCGATAGAAAACGGAACGAAGGGCTTATTGAGCGGCTTTTTCTGGGGACCCCTCGCTTCGGCCAAAGCTGTAGGCACTATCATTCTCAGCGGCTTTGCCACCTCGCTGTACGGCGACGCGTTATGGATGTTCGGGAAAAAAATAATCAACGGTCAGGAGATCACCAACGGCGATATAGGGCTTTCGCTTATCAAGGCGGGTCTGTCTGCCGCGGTTGACGGCGCGCTCGCTGCCAAGTTCACGCCGAAGATTCCGGTGCAGCAGGGAGCAGGCGCTTTGAGCTCGGAGCAACTGAAAAGCAAGACAATTGCCGAGCTGATACAATCAAGGCTGGGAAGCTGGACAAATGCCGTGATGAAAAGAATCTACCGACCTGAAACCGAAGTGTGGTTGCGGGAATCAAAGACGGTTGAAACAGGAAGTGATTTCAAGTTGCCCGAAGTATTTACCCATACCGCAAAAGGCGACGTGCAATGGTTCGGCACTTTTAAATATACAAATCAGGTCGAGTACAGGCTGGCCGAGGTATTTGAGGATCAAAACAGGGCGCTCATTGAAAAAACCATAACCTTCAAGCGTGAGTATGGCTCGTTTTTCCTCAGCGAGAATATGCCGGGGCTTTCAAAATGGCTTGATCCGACAACCAATAATCCATTTAAGATCGGATTCCAGACAGCTATTCCCGGAGCGGGCGATCTTGTGGGCAGAGGGATCGACACCGCCGCTACAGGCAACCCGTGGAATTTTGTGACCGGTTCCTTCCATTTCACCGCTCCCGCGAGAGAGTAAAAAACGCTGCCTGCGTTTAAATATATAAAAGTATATCCTACACAAACTATAAAGAGGTGGTAATAATTGGATATTGAAGCTTACAAGGAAGCGATAGCCAATGCGGACGTGGCTTTTGCCAACGGCAATTTTGAGAAGGCGGTTTTGTGGTACGACAAGGCGCTCAAGGAGGCGCCCGACGACGAATACGCGCTCTCAAAGGCAGGCACTTCGCTGGTATCGCTGAACAGATTCGACGAGGCGTTCGGTTACTTCAACCGGGCGGTCGAAGCCGATCCGCAGAACGGCGACAATGTTTTCAATCTCGCCAACGCCTATTTCTTCTCGGGCGACATTCCCAAGGCGATCGAAAACTACACGGCTGCGGAGCTGCTGCCCTGCTCGGACGACGTAAAGGCGCGCATCTACTATCAGCTCGCGCTTTTGTGCTCCATAAAAATGGACTATAAGTCGGCGCTTATCAATTATCAGAAATACGAGGACGCCGACAAAACCGGTCAGGCGGCGCTGAACACCGAGGTCATCTCGGAGCGCGTCAGCCTGTATATGCAGATCGGCGACTTCGACAACGCGCTGAAATACACGCTCAAATGGCTTAACCTCGCGCCCGGCGATCTTCGCTGCTATCTGGCGTATTTCAACCTGCTGGCTGCGCTCGAGCAGTTCGAAAAAGCCGATAAGGTGCTCGACGACGCCCTCAAATATGCCGTCACCGATGAAAACGGACGCTATGCCGTCGACGTCAGCCGCGCCAACCTTCTTGTTTCGGCGGCAGGCACCGACTATGACAAAAACGGCGACTTCAATCAAAGGGCATACGACCTGATGAATGAGCTTATCATCAGCCCGGTCGGCACTCAGGACAGCAAAAACGAGCTGGTGCTCGCTCTCGGAGAGCTGTGCATCACTCTGAACAAGGTCGACGAGGCTATCGACCTGATGCTGATGCTTACCGAAACGCCCGTTGCCGAGGAGCCGCCTGCGGCTCCCGCAGCGCCTGTCGATACTTCTGTTGACCCCGCCGAGATCGACGCGCTGATGAGCGAGGACATCACGCAGATGGACGCCCGCGTTTCCTCTGGCGAGCTCAGCGACGATATCGGCGCGGCGGCTCCCGTCAATTACGACGAGAACGGAATGCCCGTCAGGGAATATCCGCAGAACGCCTTCGGCGAGGAGGACGGCTATCAGCTACCGGACTTCAAAGGCGTTGATCTCGAGAAGCTTGCCGAAGCCGACGCCGAGGAGGAAAAGGCGGAGCGCGCCGACTTCCGCGCCCGCGTCAATTTCACGCTGCTCACCTGCTACGCCTTCAAGGAGGACTATGAAAAGACTCTGGAATTCGCGCGGCTCGTGAAGCTGACGCCCGACAACGATTACTACGCCTTCTTCGGCAGATACAGCGAGGCTTACGCCATGCGGCAGCTCGCAAAGCAGGGCAAGGGCTTCACGATGGAGCAGGCTGACAGAAAATACAGCGAGGAGCTGGCGTTCTTCCGCGCCGAAATGCTCAAGGCAAACGAAAACTCAGCCTACGCGCTGATCTTCCGCACCAGAATGTACGCGGAGCTCGGCAAGTACGCCAAGGCTGAGGAGCTTGCGGATCTGATGGGAGAGCAGGAAAAAGCCAACCTTTTCAACTATATCGAATCTCTCCGCAAGCCGGAGGGTTAACGGAGGATCGCTATGAAACACGAAGTGCTGTTGATTGACGAGGAGGAGTTCGCCATAGCGGCAAACAGCCTCAACGAGCTTTCGCAGGAGATCGCGGCGCTCGACAGGGATATCAGGGAGATGCTCGACGATCTGAAAGCGGGCTTTGACACCCCTGCCGGAAGAAAGTTTTTGCAGTCCTGCTCCGACAACCTCTGCACGCCGCTCAACCAGCAGGCGATCGTCGTCAATCATCTCGCGGATAACCTGATGACGGCGCGCAACATCTACGCTCCTGTTTTCGACGAATACAGAAGCATTGTCAACAAATTCAACCAATGACCGTCCGTGGCTCGGACGGCAGCGATATCAACAACCGAGAGGAGAAATTCAAATTATGGCATCAATACTTACAAGCGCGATAATAGTCAACGCGCAAGGCAGTGTTACCGGCTATGTAAACACCGTTCAGCAGCTTTATTCCGAGCTGCAGTCCGTTATCAACAGCCTGACTTCATCGGGCTTTATGGGCGAGGCCGCCAACGGCTACAGAGACTTTTTCACCACAAAGGTCTCGCCGGCGCTCGTTGACAATCTCACCGAGCCGCAGGGCTCCCTGACCGCCGGCATCAACAATATGCTCAACACCATCAAAGAGCAGCTTCTCGACACGATCGATCCCAACCTCGGCAAGATCAACCAGAATCCCGGTCAGGGCTGATTCGAGAACCCATTCAGATAAAGGAGTGCATAACTATGGCAGATATAGTTTTTAAGTATGACGAAATGAGAACGGCGGCAACGCAGATCGCCGATATTTCCGCAAGATACAAGGCGGCTTCCGACAAATTCCAGGCTGATTTCGCAGACGCCGTTTCCGCTTGGGAGGGCGCCAGCAAGGATAAGATGATGATGTTCATCAACGGCCCGGTCAACGAGTATATGGGCACCACCGTGCCGGGCATCGTAAACGCGCTGGCGGAGCTGCTGAAGGCGAACGCCGATCAAATGGAGCAGTCGGATCAGCAGATCGCGGATAATATTCCGACCTCGCTGAGCTGACCGGCTCCCGTTAAGAATACCCGCGGGTGAACAGTATGGATATAAACAAAGAGATCATGCCTGAGCAAACCCAAGCAGCGGAGCAGGAATCCGAGAGCATCGAGCGGGCAAGGGAATTATTCGAGTATGAAATGACCGAGGTACTGCTCAATTTCAAGGGCGAAATGAACGCCCTGAGGAGCAGGGACAGAGCTGCCGCCGTCAGCGTTGAAACGCCGAAGGCGGAGGTCGCCTACACGCCGCCGGAGATAGAGCTTTCGGGCGTTGACTGCCCGGAATGCGGCGAGGTCTCGCTCAGCGGCGAGTCGATTCGCGCGGACGTCCGCGTCGCTTTGGTAGAGGTGCCGCCGGTGCCTGAGGTGGTAATCCCGGCACAGAAAGCGGTTGACGCGCAGACCGCGTTCACCGTCGCTTTTTCCTCTCCGCCCAAGGCTGCGGAATGGACGGCTCCGGAAGCGCTGCCCGTCAACGCCGAAGCGCTTTATGCCGCAGCGGAGCAGGCGCTGCTTGCCAAGCAGCCCGAGAACGCGGCGTATGAGCTTGCGGCAAAGCCTGTTTCCGTTGAGGTCAGCGTTCCGAGCGCCGATCTTTCGCTCACTTTTGAGGCGCCTGTTCCCACACAGCCCGACCTTGAGCCTGCGCCGCAAGCGCTCTTTGACAAGGCGGTGCTTGAGCTGCCCGCCGTTAAGGCGCAGCCGGCGGTTCCGAGAACGGAGTTTTCAGCCATTCAAACGGCAGACTGCCGCTTTGAGCTCGGCGAGGTAACGCCTGCGGCGGTCGGAGTGAGTGTTGCAGGGGCGGAGGCGGTAGCGCTGCCCTCGATAAGACCGGCAGACACTCCGCGAGTTTCGGTGCGGATTGTCGAAACGTCCGCTCCCGAGATACCGGAGCTGCCGAGGTTAAAGGAAAACACCGCCACGGTGAGCATACCGACCGTGAGGCGCGTGAAAGGCGGTTTTACCGCGCTGCCGAAAGCCTGCGTGAGCGTAAAAAACAGCTCCGCTATCCCGGTGCTGCCGGATTGCTCCGGCGCTTACAAGGAAATAACCGAAACGCTTAAGTCTGAAATATAGCGCAGACCCGGCGGTCGCCGCCGCCGGGTCGCCCGTTTTACTAAAATTGCCGAAAGGGTTTGGATATGGAAAGTAACAAGCTATTGATCGGGGTACAGTTTATCGACCCAAAAAATCAAAACGAGAGATTGGTGTTTGAGCTGATCGTTTTAAGAGACCTGACCCTTAAGCAGCTTATCGACGGCATCAAATACGGCTTGGCGAAAAAGGGCGGCGACCCCTTTTATTCGCGCTGCCGTGAGATTTTTGAACGCTGTGCCGGGGATCGCGGCGCGGACGGGGTTTTCAGAAAAATAACGATGACCTCATACAACGACGCCATCGCCGATAAAAAGTCCGGCGGTGTGAGGGCGGCGGTCACGCAGGAGGATATGGATAAAACCTTGGTTTCCATCGGATTTATTTCCTCTACGCGCATAGTTTTCGATCCCACCGAGCACTACCGCTCCTATGAGATTAACTCCTCGATCGTCATTCCCGCGTTCAACCCTTCTTCCGAAAGCAACGAGGGCATCGCGTTCCCCGATTACAATATCAGCACGCGCCAGCACACGCAGTTCGACCGCACTCCGGTCGAGATCATACCCCCTTCGGCGCCGCCGCAGAAAACCGAGCAGAGCATTTTCTTTTTGCTGCTGCCGACCATCGTGATGATAGCGGTCACCATTCTGACGCGTGTGCTTACCTCAGGCGGCGCCGGCGCTGCGGGCGCCGTGCTGATAAGCGCCGCAATGAGCCTTGTGACGATGGTGCTTTCCGTCGTCAACTATGTGCGCCAGGGCAATAAATACAAAAAAGACCTGAAAAAATGGCGCACCGATTACGAAACCTATATCGATAAGACCATAGCCAAGATCCTCCGCAGGCAGGAAAAGGACGCCGAGCGGCTGGACGAGATGTATCCCGACGTGAACGAGCTTTTTGACGAGACCAAGCCCGCAAAAAGCGTTTACGGAGTGATAGGCAGCATTTTCAGCAGATGCCGTCAGGACTCGGATTATCTCACGGTCAGGCTCGGCACCTCCGACGCCGTTGAAAACACGTTTGAGATCAAGGGTAGCGGCAGAGAGGTCGTTTTTTCCTCGGAGGGCTTCAAGCTGAAATTCGACAAGGTCAAGCTCTACCTTTCCGAGGATGAAGAATATGAAAATCAGGACGACGAGACCTTTTATCTCACAAATCTTCCTAACTATATAGCGGAAAAATACCGTTACATGAAGCGCGCGCCCATGCTGTTTTCCCTGAAAAACTGCGGGTCGCTGGGCATTGTCGCGCCGAATCCCGTTTTTTCCGACAGACTGATACAGCGCATGGTGTTCGACCTGTGCTTTTACCATTCTCCCGACGATCTGCAGTTCATCGTTTTGTTTGAGCCGACCGGCGACCTCGGGAAAATCGAATCGGCGATCACCAACTTCAAGTTTATGCCGCATTTTCGCGGGCTGTTTTCCGACCGCTCTCAGTTTGTGTTCGACGAGCAGAACGCCGGCATGGTGTTCAGCTCCATGCTCAGCGTTATGGGCGAACGCGCTGCGGCGTCAGGGCAGGACGAGCGCTTTCCGCACATCGTGTTCATCGTTTATCACGAATACGCCCTTAAGGAGCACGCCTTCGCGCAGTATTTGCCGCGCGTTCCCGAGGAGGGCAAGCCGTTTGAAAATTCGCTCGGCATAACCTTCGTTTTCCCGAAGCTGCACAAGGAACACCTTCCCGCTTACTGCAGCCATGTCATCCGCCTCACCGACGAGCACACGGCGGAGCTTGTACCGCATGAGGACGAGCTGCTGAAAACGGAGTTCAATTTCAACGTGGCGCCCGATTGGAACGCGCGCGTCTACAATACCTCAAAAATCCTTTCATCGCTCTGCTATTCGCGCATTTCGCAGAACGGAAAGGTGCCGTCCTCCGTCAGCCTGTTCGAGCTCTACGGCTTCTCAAAGAACACTATCGACATCGCGGCGCTTTGGGACGGCGAAAAACGCGCGAATGTCAAGGAGACCCTCGCGGTGCCGATCGGCAAGACCGAGAACGGCATAACCTTCCTCGACCTGCATGAGAGCGCCGACGGACCGCATATGCTGGTCGCCGGAACCACCGGCTCGGGCAAATCCGAGACCATCATCACATATCTGCTCGGGCTCTGCCTTTACTACCGCCCCGACGAGGTCAATCTTATGCTCGTCGATATGAAGGGCGGCGGCTTTATCAAGCGCATCGGCACCCTTCCGCACGTCGTCGGCTCCGTCACCGACGTTGACGGCGACGAAAACGGCACCGGCGCGGAATATATGCTCAAGCGCTTTCTTGACGCGCTGCGCTCCGAGATAAAAAGAAGAAAAATGCTGTTCAATTCCATGCACGTAGACAGCATCAACCAATACATCGCCGCCTGCCGCGACATCGATTCCCACATCAAGAAGATCAACAACAGATTAAAGGGCGAGGATATGAAGCCGCTGTCCGCAGCGGAGGAGCAGGCTATCCGCGATCAGGCGCGCGACAACTGCCTTGCCCACCTGATACTCGTGGTGGACGAATTTACCGAGCTGAAGCGGTTCTCCGGCGAGAACGACGACGTTGATTTCATCGGCGAGATCACAACCATAGCCCGCGTCGGACGAAGCCTCGGATTCCATATAATCCTGATCTCTCAGAACATCGAGGGCGCTATCACCGATGATATCCGCGTCAACTCCAAATCCCGCCTTTGCCTTAAGGTAGCCACACGTCAGGCGTCCAAGGAAATGATCGGCAACGACCTTGCCGCCAGCCCGACTATGCCGGGCTACGGACGCGCCTATCTGCTGGTCGGCACCGGCTCCAAGTTCGAGTATTTCCAGTCGGGCTATGCCGGAGCCGTCGCCGAAGAAAACTTTGAGATCCCGATGGAGATCATCGAAGCCTCAAAGAGCGGCGTTTACACGAAATTCTACCGCTCCGAAAAGGACAATCTCGAGGCAAAAAGGAGAAAGAAGGAGCTTGAGGCTCAGGGCAAGCTCGAGACCCAGCTCAACGCGGTAGTGGGCAAGGTGAGGACATACTACAACAAAAACAAGGAAAAATATCCGAAGATCCATATCATATTCGAAAAGCCGCTTCCCGGCAGGATTGTGTATGAGGACGGCAAAATATATGAGGAAAAGGAAGGCATCTTCGAAATGATGAGGGAGGTGGCGGAATGAACCGCGTGCCGATAGGCATTTATGACGATCTGGACAACCAGATACAGCCGCTGCTATATGTGGAGCCCGCCGCGAACAATATGATAGTTTTCGGCGGACATATGAGCGGAAAAACGACCTTCATCAAGACGCTTTTGATACGGATGCACGAAAACATAGATATGGAGCGCGAGCAGGACGTTTATATCCTCGATTTCGGCGGAAATCTCGGCAGCTACCGCGACCTCAGCCTTGTCGCGGCGTGCTTTGACAATTCCAACGGTGAAAATATCCGCCGCGTGTTCCGCTCGATCGAGGAAAAGCTTGAAAAGAATAAGAAGATCCTCGCCTCACGCCGGTTTTCGGACGTGTATTACAGCGGCGAAGCCGAGCGCCCGGCACATATCATGCTTATCATCGATAACGTGAACGCGTTTCTCGCCGACGAGCGCTATGCTTCCTATCAGGATATGCTCTCGACCCTCTGCCGCGAGGGGCTTTCAAAGGGTCTGACGCTGGTGTTCACCGCCGCCGACACCTCCGGAGGAGTAGGCAGGCTGCTCAACAGCTTTGACCGCCGCTTCGCGCTCGAGGGCTCCTCGGATAAGTACATCGACATCTTCGGCATGAGGGTCAGCGAGCCGATGAACAATCCGGGCAGAGGTGTTTCGATGATCGACGGAAAGCCGCGTGAGCTTCAGGTCTTCCTTCCGTTTCGCAACGAGGAGCGCGATCTGCCGATGCTCATAGATTATCTTTCGCAGCTTCCGGTCAAAACCGAAAAGCTGAGCGCCTTTGACGGCGACCTTACCTATGAGAATTTTTCGCGCTTTGTGTCAAAGAACGCGGAAAAGCCTGCTTCTGGCGATCCCGTAGTCGGCTTGGATTACTACGACCACCGTCCGATCGCCGTAAATATGCGTGAGATACATTCCGTCGCGATCTACGGCAAAAAGAAATTCGGCAAAACCAACCTGCTCCGCCTGCTTGTGCGTTCGATCAGGCAGGCTCACCCGAGCTTTAGCTTCGTGTTTTTTGACGACGGAAGGCGGCAGCTAAGCGATATTTATGAGGAAGCTCCCGAGCGCTGCAGCTACCTCACCTCGGTTGAGGAGGTCGGCGAGTTCCTTGACTCAAACGGCTTCGCCGCTAAAACGGAGCGCGGAGTGATAAACAGGAACTTCACCGAGAAGCGTCACCCGGGAACGGTTTTTGTGCTGCAGAGCAAAATGCTGTACCAGGCTAACGGCGCTCAGCTCCTGAAAAACGTATTTCCGAAGATGATCGCCGCTGCGGAGGAAAAAAACTACTGGTTCATCTTTTCCGACGTGAGAAAGATCGGCAACAACGACCGCGACACCGAATCCTCGCTAAACAACAGCATCTCGGCGGCGTTCCTGCTCGACAACATCGCGGAATTCGTCACCGACAGAGGCAGCCGATCGGTATTCGGCGAAATGGATCCCAAGGAGCTGAAAAACGAGTACGCGCGCTGTGAGCTCGGCGACGGCTACTACTTCGATATCGAATCGGACGAGCTTAAAAAAGTCAAATTCATCAAAGCATGAGGTGGATAACCATGGCTGAAATAAACGAAAACGATTACATCTGCATCGACACGCGCGTTTTTGACAGATGTATCCAAAGAAAAGACGGTTTTATCCGCAGATACGATAAGATCGTCACCGACTACAACAAAATCATCGACAGGCTCAGCCAAAACTGGAAGGGAAGGGGCGCCGACACGTTCATCACCGACGCCGGCAAGATACGCACCAACATCAAGGGCATTGCGGATATCCTCGCCAATATGTGCAACGTGCTGGAGGATTGCCGCACTGTCATCGCGCAGACGGACTCCATGCTCAGCGAGTACAACCGCAATCCCGATGAAGAACAGAAGTGAGTGCCATGAAGGCTGAGTATGCGGTGTTTTCCTGCAAGGGCAGCCGGCAGGTGAACGAGGACTTTGCCGACGTCGCGGTAAAAAACGGAAGGTATTGCTTCATTCTCTGCGACGGTCTGGGCGGTCACGGCTGCGGCGATGTGGCTTCGCGGTTCGTCGCGCGCCATATCAAGGATTATTTTATGCGCTGCTCCGATATGGAGCGGTTCGCTTCCGACGCGCTCGAAGCCGCGCATAAGGCGCTCCTTGAAAAGCAGAGAAGCGCCGAAGGCAGCGCGCAAAAAATGAAGACGACCGCCGTGGTACTGACGATCGACGGAAACAGCGGCATCTGCGCTCATTTGGGCGATTCGCGGCTCTATCGTATTCGCGGCGGAAGGATATTGTCGCGTACGAGAGATCACAGCGTGCCGCAAATGCTGTATATGACCGGGGAGATATCCGAGGACGAGATCCGCTGTCACCCCGACCGCAACAAGCTGCTGAGGGCGCTGGGCGATGACCGTGAAACCGTCAAGGTGGAGCGGTCACGGTTCGACGTCCTGCCCGGCGATGTGTTTTTGCTGTGCAGCGACGGCTTTTGGGAGCCTGTGACGGAAAGCGAGATGCTTTCGCTGCTGAGTGACGCGCCGGGCGTAAAAAAATGGCTCGATGAAATGGCGCGCCTTGCTTTTGAGAACAGCGACGGCAGGCAGATGGACAACTGCACGGCGGTCGCCGTGAGGGTGACGCGGCAGCGCCGTTGACGAAAAACGCATTTTGTGCTATCATTTAAACCTAAGAATGAAGCTGAAACGGAGGAAATACCATGAAGCTTAAACGCTGCCCCAATCTGCATTATTATGACGGGGATAAATATGACCGCTGTCCGCACTGCGCGGCGGCAAAGCAGGAGCCTGCTCCCGAGCCCAAGCCCGTTATGGAGCCTTCTCCGGCGGATCTGCCGAGTGCGCCGCCCGCGCCCGTTCAGCCCGATGAGGCAAAGCCCGAAAATGACGCGCCCGTGAAGGAACAAGCGGAGCCTGAGGCTGCGCCTCAGCCGAAAGCCCCGGAGCCGCCGCTGGCAAGCCCTCAAAAAGCTCCCGAGCCCGAAGCGTGGCGCTGTGACTGCGGCGCGGTAAGCACCGGAAAATTCTGTCCGCTGTGCGGAAATCCAAAGCCGGAGCTGCCGAAGCCCGAGCTGCCAAAGCCCATTCAGCCAAAGCAGGAGATATCCAAGCCCGAGCCGCCGAAGCAGGAAGCTCCCGAGCCGGAGCCTGAAAAAGAAGCGGAAGCGGAGCCTGAAAAGGCTTTGGAGCCGTCCGAGGAAAAGTGCGCGGAGCCCGACTTCACCTCAAGGGAAATGCCGCGAATGAGCAAATTCTATTATTCCGACGTGATGGGCGGCTCCGATGACAGCGCCTCAGACGACGGAAAAACTCGCGTTATGTTTGAGGAGATGGAGGATGAGCTGCCGCTGGGCTGGCTTACGGTCGTCAACACGTCCTCAAAGGGCGCGGTGTTTATGCTGACCTCCGTAAAAACGACCATCGGAAGGGGCAGCGCGGAGCAAAGGGTCGACGTCGACCTGCGCCGTGACCGCAGCGTTTCCAGAGGGGTACAGGCGACGCTCGTCTATGACCCGCTGAACAAAAAATTCTTCCTCCAAAGCGCCGGAGGAAAGACATTTGCCTATATAAACCGTGAAATATTGCTGACATACGCTGAGCTTAAGCCGTATGACCGCGTAAGACTCGGCGAAACGGAGCTTGTGTTCGTTCCGCTTTGCTGCGGGGATTTTTCGTGGTGATGAGCGCCAAAAGCATCGATTGGAGATGAGCCGGTGAACTACTGCCCTTTTTGTATGAATGAGCTGACGCAGCAGGATAAAGTTTGCCCTGTCTGCGGGCGCGACCCTGCAGACTACCGTCCGCTGCCGCACACGCTCGGCGTCGGCGCTGTACTTAATAACCGCTATTTGGTCGGAGGCGTCCTCGGTGAGGGCGGCTTCGGCATTACCTATATCGGCGTCGACACCCTGCTGCAGGTTCGCGTCGCGATAAAGGAGTTTTTCCCGAACGGGATGGTCAGCCGGAACAACACGGTCTCGAACGCGGTGCAGAGCATCAGCACCGAATCCGCCAAGGAGCTGTTTTCAAAAAGCCGCGAGAACTTTTTGCGCGAAGCCCGCACGCTCGCGAAATTCCCGAACGAGCCGGGCATCGTCGCGGTGCGCGATTTCTTTGAGGAAAACCACACCGTTTATATCGTTATGGAATATCTCGACGGCATCACCCTCAAGAGCTATTTGAAGCAGGTCGGCAGGATATCGCCGTTCAACACCGTTTGCCTGCTTATGCCTGTTTTCAGGTCGCTGCGGAAGATACATTCCAAGGGTCTGATCCACCGCGACATAAGCCCCGATAATATCATGCTTGTTGACGAGCAGGTCAAGCTGCTCGACTTCGGCGCCGCCCGTGAATTTGCCGACGAAAGAAGCCTTTCGGTCATGCTAAAGCACGGCTACGCCCCGATGGAGCAATACCGCCGCCACGGAGCGCAGGGCGCGTGGACGGATGTTTACGCGATCTGCGCCACGATGTATAAATGTATCACGGGCGAGGTGCCGCCCGACGCGCCCGACAGGGTGTTCGGCGATACTCTGAAAATGCCGTCGGAAATGGGCATTGAAACAGACCCCGCCTTTGAGGAAGTGCTGAAAAAAGGCCTTGCCGTCAAGCCTGACGACCGCATACAGAGCATCGACGAGCTGCTTGCGGCGCTTGACGCTATCCCGGGAATGGACATCGACGAGCCTTATTCTTCCGAGCCCGCTAAAGCGGGCAAGCCCGACTCTTCGGCGCGTCAGGCGGAGGACAGCGAAAAAACCATCGCGGGTGTCGGCGACAGCGACCCGAGACTGTCCGAGTATATCCCGCATTTCGCGGAAGCGGGCGAGGAGCAGGGCAGGAGAGAGGCGGAACCCGATAAAGAGTCCGAATATGCGCGCCCGGCGCGTCCGGCGGCAAAGAAGAAAAAAAGCAAAACGCCGGTCATTATCGCCGTCGCCGCCGCTGCCGCGGCAGCAGCCATCGCTTTGGCGGTCTTTTTGGTGATCCAAAGCGGCAAGCAGGACGGCTCAGGCAAAAAGGAGACTTCCTCAGTGTCATCGTCCGAAGCTTCCCAGGCTTTACCCACGCAGACGCCGGAGCAGCCCTCGGAGACCGCAGCCGAGACCGCAGCCGAAACGACTGCGGAAACCTCTGCCGAAACGGTTGCTGAAACAGCCGAGCCTTCGACGGCTAAGGCTGACGATATCGATTATCCCGATCTGGGAACTTATCTCGCGGTCGACGAAACCGGCTTTTTGACGGTCGACTACTCGCTGTTCGACAGATCCTTTGACGAAATCAAGCAGTTGATACCAAAGGGCGACGTTTATGTGCCGAAGAGCCACCCGGTTTTCGGCGAAGGCTATTTCATGCTTTGCCTGCCGATCAGGAACCCGTTCGGCGAAAGCGACGACAGCTACATCAACTCGATCGACCTTGTCTTCAAGGACGCCAAGCTCTCGATCATTCAATATGAAGCCAACACGGACTATAACAATGACATAGTTGACGCGGCGACCGGCAAATTCGGCGCTCCGGTCAAGGAATCAAAGAACACCGCGCTGTGGAACGTGGCGGCTTTCGGCGGTACCTATCAAACCTGCATGACCTATTATGAAAGCGACGAAAGCGTAAGCTCCGGAAGATTTACACAGCGTTACTACGCGTCGGGCGTGACGCTGCAGTGAGGATAAGTTATGAAGTTCTGCATGAAATGTATGGCGCAGTACGGCGACGATTTCAACATCTGCCCTAGCTGCGGCTTTCGTGAAGGCACTCTTCCGTCGGATTCAAGATGTATCGAGCCGGGAGAGATTCTGGGAGAGCGGTATATCGTCGGTATGCCGCTTTCCGTTGACGGCTGGCTGATCCGCTATATCGGCTGGGACGCGCTGACCGAAAGGACAGTGAAGATCAACGAATACTTTCCGACGCGCTACGCGGTCAGAAATCTCGGCGAGACAGCGCTCCGCGTCATAAAGCAGGAGCCTTTTTACCGCTGCCTGTCCGCGCTTATGAAGAACGCGCGGCTGCTCTCGGAAACGCGGCTGCCCGATAACGTCAGCCCGGTGTATGAGAGCTTTGAGAAAAACGGCACCGCCTATATCATCACAGGATACGCTCACGGCACGCCCTTGACGGAATACATAAAAAACAACGCGCCGCTTAAGGCTGAGGACGCGGAACGGCTTTTTCTGCCGATGCTGCGCTCGCTCGACAAGCTGCATGAAAACGGCTTTGTTTCTGGCGGCTTTTCGCCGGAGAGCTTTTCGGTGTCTGACGACGGAAAGCTGATTTTCAGCGACTATATCGGCAATCTGTTCTATCATATCTCGGATTCGCCCGACGATGTAAAGCCGTGCGGCGACGACCGCTATTTTCCGTGCGAACGGATACCCTGCACCGACACTGTCAGGCTTTCTCCCGAAAACGACGTGTTCTCGGCGGCTTTGATAATATATGAACTGCTCGGCGCCGAGCTTCCCGACGGAAAGCGCAGAATGGAGGTCTATGCTCAAAAGCACAGGGATATCCTCAAAAAGCCCTCGTCCTACGGCGCGAAAATCGAAAAATCAAAGGAAAACGCGCTGATAAACGCGGCAGCCGTGGAGGTCGGGTCGCGCACCTCGGATATGGAGACCTTCATCCGCGAGCTGACAAGCGATAAGCAGGTGCCGATCAAATCGCAGAAGGATAAGGGGATTCCGCTGTGGGCAAAGATCGCCGTGCCTGCCGCCGCTGTGGTTTTGATCGTCGCCGCGGTTTTGGTGATCCCGATGTTCACCGCCAAAAACAGCACGGAAAGCAGCGCGCGGGCTGACTCGCCCGAGATCGTCCGCTGTCCATCGGACGGTCAGACCGTGGTGCCGTCGGTCACGGAGCTTTCTCTTGATGACGCCGCAGCGGAGCTGAAGCGCTCGGGGCTGCTGCTCGAGGTAGAGGGCAAGACCGTCGACGACGGCAGGAGCGAAAATACCGTGCTCTCGCAGAGCGTTGACAAGGGCGCGGTCGTGGGCGTCAATTCTGTCGTCGGCGTGACCGTCAGCACTCTCAGCCACACATTCTCGATGCCGAACCTTGTCGGCATGAATATAAACAACTGCACCGACATCCTTGACGAGCTCGGAGTGCGCTACACGATCGCGTATGAGTTCAGCGACAGCGTCGGCAGCGATTGCGTCATCTCGCAGAGCGTCGCGCCCTATACCAAGACGGCGGCGACTCAGCCGCTCAGCCTGATAGTATCGCGCGGAGCCGAGGAGCCGCCCTCACAGCGGTTCACCGAGGTCGCGGATTTCAAGGGGCAGCCCTATGAGGAGACCGTGACCCGGGCGGCGCAGTCGCACACGCCGGTCGAGGTGACCGGCAGGGTGTATGACGACACGCTGCCCGAAGGAACCGTGGTGGAGCAATATCCGCCCGCAGGAGAAACGCCTGCTCCCGACGAGCCCGTTAAGCTGGTCGTCACGACGGCGGAGGAAACGGTGATCGTCCCGGACGTCACGCTGTTCAACCGCGATCTTGCCCAGCGCATACTGCAATATTACGGGCTGACGGCGGAGTTTTCCGAGCAGCCCGACGACAGCGTTTCGCAGGGCTTGATCGTTTCTCAGGAGCCTTCGGCGGATTCGGAGGTCGGGAGCGGAACGGTCGTCTCCCTGATCGTCAGCGCGGGAAAAGAGGAGCTCGAGATGCCCGACGTCGTCGGCATGGACAGGGAGGAAGCCGCCGAGTGTCTGCAAACGGCGGGCTTGCCCTATGCGGTCACCTATGACTCCGACGCGGAAAAGCCCGAGGGCGAGATACTCAGGCAGAGCATCGCCGCGGGCGAGAGCGTCAAAAAGGGAACAGAGGTGCTTATCACCGTGAGCACCGGAAAGGCGATCGCGCCGATACCCGATATCGTCGGGCTGGATTGGCGTGACGCGGACCGCGCGGTGACGGAAGCGGGCTTCAATCTGCTTGTCTACGTCGACGATGAGCGGTTCCCGCATTCCGACGGAAAGGTTTACGCACAGGGGCCGCGAGCCGGAGTTTACGCCGAGCGCGGCAGCGATATCGTAGTGCTTTTAGACGGCGAGGCTGCGCCCGATGACGAAAGCGGACCGCCCGCCATAGCGCTTTCGGCGGAGTCGGTTTCCGTCGGCGTGGGCGAGGAGTTCGATCTGGAGATCGATACCCGCGGCGTCACCGACCTAAAGCTTGTCAATTACGAGCTTTCCGCCCCTGACGTGATAGAGGTCACAAAAATCGATACCGAAACACTTACCATGACCTTCCGTGCGGTCTCCGCAGGCACGGTGGATATCACCATAAGCTGCGGCGAGCTTGAGAAGGTCTGCAGGGTGACGGTGAGCTGAATAAAAAAGGCTTTCGGAGCAGGAGTGATGTTATGGAATACGGGCTTTCGGTGTTGATGGCTGCTTTTTCGGCCGCGCTGCTGATATACGCGGGCTTGATGGCGGTTTTTAAGGACTACAGAATGCTTCCGTACCGCGCGCGGGTCTCAGTAAAGCCGAAAAACGAAAAGAAGTATATGACTCAGCTTGCAAAGGTTGTTGCGCTTGCCGCTCTTTCGCCCGCGCTGAGCTCCTTGGTCGGCTTGTGGAATCCTTTCGCGGCGATGATAGTTTTTGTCATAGCGCTGATTCTGATGCTTTGGCTCGGCACAAGGGTGATGAAAAACATCGAGTAAAAATCTGCTGTTATTATCATAAAGATGGAGATTTTTCTGTCCCCGCATTGAATTGCGGGGAAGGAGCATCGGCTTAAATAGAATAAAAAACTGCCCTTCGGCAATACTTTTAACAGAAGATTGCCGGAGGGATTTTTATGCAATACGGAAAAGTAGAGATCTGCGGGGTCAACACCTCGCGGCTAAAGCTGCTCAGCGAAGCACGCAAGCGCGAGCTGCTGCAGATCATAAACAGCGGAACTCCCGCCGAGAAAAAGCGGGCGCGCGACGAGATGATAAACGGCAACCTGAGGCTGGTGCTCAGCGTTATCCAGCGCTTTGCCGGAAGAGGGGAGAACCCCGACGACCTTTTTCAGGTCGGGGTGATCGGGCTTATCAAGGCGATCGACAATTTTGACCCCAAGCTTGACGTCCGATTTTCGACATACGGCGTCCCGACGATATATAGCAGTTGAAATACAAAATGACAGATAAGGAGAAACCGTCATGAGTATTTTATCTATGTCGCAGGCGCTTGCGCTTGGGATCGAATCGATCGAAGCGCGCGCGGATATCCCTCCTAAAACAAAGGAGTGCGCCGTAAAGCTGCTTCGATCGCTGGAGCGCTCGGACTGGCACCGTAGCTGGACAAAGGAGGGCGTGATCCGCGCGCTAAGGAACTACAGAGAGCGGACAGGCAGGGCGCCGACAGTTGCCGATCTGAAAGAGCACGGAATGCCTAAGGGCGTGACTGTTCAGGCGCTGTTTCAGATGAAGCCGTCGCTTTTGCTGAAAAGGCTGTTTCCGGAAAATCATGCTTTGGGCTGTGTGAAGCCCGAGCCTTCAAACCGATTCGGATTTGAATCCGAAAACGATTGGCTGAACTGTTTTGCCGTTCAGTTTGACCTGCATAAAGACGAGGGTATGTGCTGCCGTCAGTACAACAGCCTTCGCGATAAAGGCACTCCCGCTTGGGAAACCATCGCGCGGCACTGCAAGCTCCCGACTTGGACAGCGCTGATGAAAAAGGCAGGCGTGAAATACGCCCGTAAAATCGAAAACGCCGGGGAGCTTTCGGTAAACCGGGTTAAAAGCCCGTTTATCGATTTGCTCGACGCGGTCAACCGGGAGCATGAGAGGCTGAATCGGGAATACCTCGAAATGCTCGAAAGGCACGAAAAAACACATAGACAAAGTTGATGCTGCCGCATACGAGACGGTCAAAAAATCAGCGGGTCGGACAATTTGCGTTGTCTGACCCGCTGAGCTTTGTTTTTGCTTATTCTGAGTTTTGGCTTATCGCCGGATAAATGCTCGGTTTCATCGAAAGCCGCTTACTGCGCGTAATACCTGAAAGCGAGGCCTTGCGCGTCAGAGGTAACCATCACTGAATCGAGCGCGATCTCCTCGGGAGTTCTGACGTCTGAGAACAGCGCTGCCCCGTAGAGCTCGCCCGTGAAGAACCGGGTGTTGCCGGGGCGGTTGTCGCCGCCGACACAGTACCTGTCCACCGCGTTTTCAGGGAATTGGGTAAGCGCTGCTGTCTCCTTGAGTTCTCCGTTCACATAAAGGCAGGCTGTGCTGTTTTCAAGTGTGACCGCAACATGGACAGGATCCGCTGAGCGGATATCGGTCTTGAACGTGATGTCGAGCAAGCTTGTGCCGGAAACTATGTATATCCTCGGCTTGCCGCCTGCCTGGATCTCAAAGCTTATCGCGCTGTTGTTGTTGCCGTAGTTGCTAATAAGGCATCCGGCACGGTCATTCATTGACGGTGAAAGCCTGAAAACAGCCTCAAAGGTGTGCGGCGCGGCTTCAAGAGAGGGAACAGCTATAAGGCTGTTTTTGTCGGAGGTGAAGGTTTTGCCGCTGCCGGGCAGCGTGGAACAGGTGACAGCTTCGGGATCGGCTGACGGGATCTCGGCGATCTCGGTGATCTCGCCGCAGCCCGAACATTCTTTGTGACAAACGCCGTTCTTTCCTTCGCCTGCGGGAAGATCAATGATCCATTCTCCCGGAGTGTGGCTGTCCTCGGACAGCATCTGACAGAGCAGACCCTGTTCGTCGTCGGCGATGCCCTGAGCGTCCGCTGCTATCTCGCTGTCACTCCTTACATCGCTGAACAGCGCGACGCGCTTAAGCTCTCCCTTGAAATAGGGGCGTAAGTCTGAGCGGTTGTCGTAGCCGATCTTGTAACCGTTAGAAACAGCGGGAACGAGAGCCGGGAGGTTTTTGGTTTCCGCGAGATTTCCGTCGGTATAAAGCTTTGCTGTGAGCCCGTCTATTACCAGAGCGAGCTTTACAACGCTGTCGGAACGGATGTCCGTGTTAAAAACTATGTCGTATGAGCGGTTGTTTGAGGTGTAGAAGAGTCTCGGGCGACCCAGAGAGTAAATCTCAAAGTTGAGTGTTCCCGGAGCGGAATATGTGCTGTAGTTGCCCGCGAT
>ONHJ01000019.1 GCA_900317595.1 uncultured Eubacteriales bacterium
GCCTTGTCAACAGTGTAATCCTTGGTGTAGGTGCCGTCCTCAGCCTTGGTCATGGTATTGGCTTCATTTGCGCCGTCCCACTGTGTGCCGAAAATCCCGGCGGGTGCGCCCGCAACGATGCAGACGTCCTCAGCAGCTTCTGTGGTGGGTTCCTCGGTGGTCTCCTCTACAGGTGCTTCGGTGGTCTCCTCTACGGGAGCCTCGGTGGTCTCTTCAACAGGAGCCTCGGTTGTTTCCTCTGTCGGAGGTTCGAGATCCTCAACAGGGAAGTGGTCAATAAACTCGGCAAGGAACTGCTGGATGAGGGTGACGTCGTCAACGGTAATTTCGCCGTCGCCGTTAACATCCGCAGCCTTGAAGGCATCGGTTCCTTTTTCAAGAACGAAGCCCTCTTGCTGTGCAAGGTGACGCTGAACAGCAGTAGCGTCGTTGATCTTTACAACGCCGTCGCCATCCAAATCGCCATACACAAACGAAGCCGAAGAGTCGGTGTCGCTGTCCGCAGCAAGCGCTGTAACGGAAGCCAGACATGTGAAGCATGTTAAGGCAAGCAGTACAGACAAAAGCAAGCTGACAGCTCTTTTTGTTCTTTGCATAGATGTTCCTCCTTTTTTATTTGAACATATAAATGAACATAATAATTATATCAAATGTGTTCGTATTTTGCAATATATTTCACCAGAGTTTTTTATTAATTTTGTTATGATTATACTCCTTATGCCTTTTCTGCCGGTATAACAGAATTTTTTGAAAAGCCTTTTGCGGGCAAAAAAAACGCTATCCACAACCAAAGGTTATGAATAGCGTTTGATAGTGTTTGCCGAATTTCAACCCTTTCTGTATGCCGACGGAGTTTTGCCGAAGTACATTTTGAAAGCTCTGTTGAAATTAGATAGGTTGTTGAATCCCGATTTTGAGGCGATTTCAATAATAGGATTGTCGGTTGTGACTAACAGCATTGCCGCATGATTAAGTCTGAGTTCATTGACGTAACCGACGAATGTGCTGTCCATGAGTTCCTTGAACAGATGCGAAACATAGTATCTGCTGATTCCTGTTGCTTCCGCGACCTCCTCAAGTGAAACGCCGTCACAGTAATGCTCATCGATGTAATGCGTGACCCTCAACAGAGCACGATACTTCTTGCTTCTCATCTCAACATCAAGAATCTTAACATATTTGTTGGAGAAAAGCTCGTAGAACAAACCGTACATTTTGCTGTAGACCTGAAGCTGGAAATAATCCGGCTTTTCGATCTCTGCCTTTTTAACGTCTGCAAATGCACTCTTCATAAATGAGTAACCGTTTTCATCGGGGGTAACTTTTGCAAACGATGAACAGTTGCCGTTTACAAGCGCGCGAATGATGCTTTGTGGAATATAGTCTTGACTTACCGTTGTTGCATTGGAAAAATTAAGGCTAATGATTTCAACCCTGGCATCGTTGATGTTTAGCATACGGTATTTGCGGTTAGGAGAAATGAAATAGATATCATCCTTGTTCAGCGATATTGTCCGATCGTCAATATGGATATCCATGCCACCGGAATGAACATAGCCGAACACTGCTTCATTGTGCAGGTTCTGCTTGTCATTCACCACCATTTCGCCGCAAACAACGCGAAAAACAGAGTTAGACGCGGAGGTAGAATGCAGTAATTCCAAGCCCATTTTTACACCCCTTTCTTATATTTTGATTTCCTCAAAAACGGATAGAGATACCAACCCTTTCTTAATACTATAATACAAGTTATCGCTTGCTTTGTCAATACTAATTTGTGATTTTCTCAAAAAAGTACTATAAAATCATTATTTAGCATTAATAAAGGGTTTTTAATTCCTGAATTTTGCTTTTGTAATCATCTATTGCCTTTTTGGGGGAAAGCAACTTAACCTTTAGACCCAGTCCAAACAGCCATGCATAGAACTGTGGGCTCAAAGCGACCCTAACGGTCACAACAAAGCTTTTTTCCGTTTCTTTAACAATAAAGATATCGGAACCGAACCTGTCGACGATGACTCCGATCAAGTCATTGTCAACGCTTAACTTCACATCACATTCTTCGCCACCAAACATGGAGAATACACTCTTTGCGTAGTGCGCGAGGTCAAATTTTGCAAATTTTTCGGAGCCGTCGCGACCCTCATTTATTATACTGATATTCTCCATTTTGTCAACCCGAAAATGCTTGATTTTTTTTGCTGTCGCGTCAAATCCGACCAAATAATAGTTCTCATCATCCCAGCAAAGAGCGAAGGGTGATATTATATAGTTTTCACCTTTTCGACGCTCAACTTTAACTATTTTCTGGGCTCCGGCGAAGTCGACGCTCCATTTCATATACTTAAATGATATCTTTTTGTCCTGTGAAATCGCACAATAAATTTCGTCTACGTTATAATATATTTGTTCGTTTATTGTCTTGACGCGGTTGGTTACAACCACTTCACGTTGTAATTTCTTGCCCTCATTCTCGCTTACAAGCCCTTCCAGCTTCTTGATTAGCTTAAGGCTTTTGCTGTGGGTGATGAATTTTGAGCTTTGGATGGCGTCTACAAGCAGCTTCAGCTCCGGCACCTCAAAATCCCTGCTGCCCACAAAATATCGCACCGCGCTGGTGCGCGTTTTGCAAATGTCGAGGCCGAAGGTTTCAAGGATCTCCAGATCGTTATACAGCGCCTTGCGCTCGGTCGTGATCCCGTAGCCGGCCAGCAGCTCCTTGATCTCGCTGATGGTCAGCGGATGATCCTCGTCTGTTTTCTCCAGCATGATTTTCTGCAAATAAAGCAGCTTTTCCTTTTGTCTTGAGCTTCTTGCCATTTTGATCCTCCTTGCTACGGGCATACAACGTACGCCAGCGAAACCGCCAAGGGCATCGTGACGATGGAAAGCAGCGTTGAGGCTGCAACTACGCTGACCGACAGTTCAACATCGCGGCCGAATTTCGCGGCGAACATGGTGGTGGTCGCGGCGGTCGGCGCCGAGCAGGCGATAACGAAGGCGATCACCATATTTCGGTTCAAGCCGAAGGGTGCCATCGCGAACAGCACCGCGACAGGGATAACCGCAAGGCGCAGCGCCATCGCTAAATATGCGCCGCCGTCCGTAAACGCCTTTTTCAGCTTGGCGTTGGATAAATAGAAACCTATAATAAGCATCGGGAGCGGTGTATTGAGGTTTGCGAGGTGCTTTACGGGCTCAGCCAGCACGACCGGCAGCCTTAAACTGCATATAAACAAAATGGTGCCGACGACAACGCCGATGATGCCGGGATTAAGCGCAAGCTTTTTCGCCGAAAGCTGCTTTTTGTCGCCGCTCATATCCAAAAGACCGTACGTCCAGCAAAATACGTTGAAAACCGCGACAAAGATCGAACCGAAAAACAGCCCGTCCTCGCCGAGCAGGGCGTTTTGCAGCGGCAGCGACATAAAGCCGCAGTTTGAGAAAACCACCGCAAACTGCAGCACCTTGCGGCGCGCGATGTCTTTATTACGGAAAACGAGCTTCACCAGCACGATCGACAGCGTCAGGATCGCCGCGGCAATGCCCGCCGCCAAAAGCATCTGGCCGAGCAGCTCAAAGGAAAAGTCGCGCTGAAAAGCGTTGACGATGACGCAGGGCGTCACCACATAGAGCACGATATCCGTCATTTTTTTCGACGCGTGCTCGGTTATCATTCCGGTCTTGCCGCACGCGAAGCCCACCGCTATCAAAATAAACAGCACCAGTACCTGCTGCGCGATCAGGATGAAATTTTCAGTCATTTGTCCGCCCATGATTATCCCTCTTTTCTTTATTTCAGTATAACATAAGCGTTGCTGTTTTTCAATGAATAACCGTTCAATAAGCTGTCAATACTGTATTCTCTACAAAATCCGTCATTATATATTGTTAAAATTAACCAACTGAAATTTGTATTTTTTTAAAATATGTACTAACCGACAAAAATAATTTGTAATTATTGACAAAGTTTTTTCTTGTATGTATAATGATAGCGTTGGTAAAAAAACAATACCGTAAAAAATATCAAAAAACTGGAAAGAGGGATTTTTGATGCCTAAAACAAAGAAGGTTGCCGACGCAGCCGAAAAAGAAACCAAGAACACAAAAAAAGCCGTGAAAGCGGTAGAAGAAGTTAAGGCCGCCGCAGAAACTGTCGCGGAAAAGGTCGAAGAAAATGTTGCCGCAGTTGTCGAGGAGGTCGAGGAAAAGAAGGCCGCTAAGAAGGCTGCTCCCAAAAAGGCCGCTCCCAAGAAAACTGCTCCCGCAAAGCCCGCTGAAACAAAGGTCAGCTTCTTTGTAGAATATAGCGGTGTTCAGGTTGCGGTTGATGAAGTTGTAGCGAATGTTAAGGCTACCATCGGCAAGGACGCTAAAGAGATCGCTGTTTACCTCAAGCCCGAAGAGAGCAAGGCTTACTTCGTTGCTGACGGTGAAGGCGGCGCAATGGACGTTTTCTTCTGCTGATTTCAGAATATAAAAAGCAATAACCACAATTTCGCAAAAAGCGGCTGTCGTTCCAAACGGCAGCCTTTTTTGTATGGCGCAGACTGCGGATTTTCAATTACCGTTTTTCACCTTTTAAAAAATCTACAGAACAAATCAAAACAGAGAGTGCTTGCACCGCGTTGCCTGTGTTACTTTATTATTTTTTATGGTTTATGTGATACAATAAAACCAAAGAAGGTATTCGAAATGATGTATCCTTATCTTACACTTGATGACGAAATCGAACGAAACAGCTTTATCAGCACATTATCGAAAACAACGCACATTTTACCGCATCAAACCTCATTTTTCTTAAAATGCTTAGACAAAAAGGGCGTGCCTCGGCACGCCCTATAATTTCAACTTTCCACTCAAAACTCAAAACTCTCAACTCTCAACTCCTCAGAAGAGTTCATCTATCGGGGATTCGTCGTCTATCAGCTCGTCGGCTATCTCCTCGACGATGTCCTTTTCTCCGCTGCTTTCTGCCTTTTCAAAGGGGCTGGAGTCGTACTCGTTCTCATTGGAGCAGGCGACGGTGATATCCACCACTTCCTCCTTTTCGAATTTTTCCTCGTCCTTCTCGGGCGCAGAGACCGCGCAGGGAGTGAAGATAAAGGCGTTTTGGCTTTCAACCGTCTCGCGGTAGCAGCGTCTTGCCTTGGCTATGCGCGACTTGCAGGCGTCGATCAGCTCCACAAGCTTTTGCTCGCGCTCCGAAGCGGGTTTTTCACCTTTTTTAAGCTGCTCATAATAGCCCTTGCCGAGTGCGATATAGGCGCGGTTCATCAGCTCACTCTCACTTTTCATCACGGCTCTGAGGCGGTTAAGCTTCGCGTTGGTGCGGTTTTTTTCCAAAAGCGCATGAGCGACCGCCGAGATCGTTCCGACCGCCGTGTTGAATCCGTCCCTCAATGTATCAACAAATGTCATAATCATTCCTCCGTAATCATATACCCGGATCTTGTTTTTCGGTCCATTATTATTATGACAGATTTTTACCGCAAAATCAACATTTTTTGAAAATTTACTTGTGAAAAATCCAAACTGTTGGTATAATAAGCCCATAAGAGACTCAATAATCCAAAGGAGTGCATCCTCTATGTCAGAAAACAAGGTCAACAAAGCGGTCGTCTGCCCCATGTGCGGAGAGCTCGGCAAGGCTGAGATCTACACCAGCGTCAACGTGTCCAAAAATAAAAGCTTCCGTGCGCGGGTGCTCAACGGAGAATTGTTCTCTTGGACCTGCCCGTCATGCGAATACAGCGCGCGCCTCACCTACCCTATTTTGTACAATGATATGAAGAACCGCTTCATGGTATATCTTATCCCGAGGATCGACCGTTTTCAGCTCTGCGACAAGGAGCTTGAGGAAAAGTACAGCAACCTTCGCAACATCAGCAAGCGCGTCGTCTCGGATTTCAACTCTTTCAAGGAGAAGATCTTTATCTTTGAGTCAAAGCTCGATGATATGGCAGTGGAGCTGACCAAGGTCGCGATCAGCCAAACCGTTTCGAAAAAGCTGGGCGGCGTTGAGATCCACGAGGGTTATCTTTCGATGTATGACCGCGAGAGCAACACAATGGGCTTCACCTACTTCACTGGCGACGAGCGCACGCCATATGTCCAGACCGCGAGGCTTGAGATCTACGGAAAATCAAAGGAGATCACCGAGCGATTCGCCATCAAGGACAGGCGGCTCAAGGGCTTTATCAAGATCGACCGGGAGTGGGCGGAGAATATCCTCTACCGCTACAAACGCTCCAAGCAGATCGAAAAGCTCAACAAGCTTAAAGAATAACTCGGCGCGCCTCAACTTTAAATACTGTCAAAAAAGCCGGCTCAGACGAGCCGGCTTTATACTTTATTGATTATTTTTTCTTCTCGATCAAGGTCTTGGTCTTAACGATAGCAACGATGCTGAACGCCAAGAGGACAAGCGCGGCTACCCACAGAACCCAGTACTGACCGAGTCTGCTCCAAATGTAGTCCTTGCCGTCAACGGTATACTGATGAATGAAATAATCGGTATCGTTCTGATCGATAGTTCCGCGAGTCTGGAGACCTGCAGAGTACAGCTTGTTCCAGAAATCATAAGCCTCATTGCCGTTGTAGAAATGAGTGGGGCTGCGGAACAGCGAGAAAATAACGGTAATAAACAGTACAGCCATCGGAGCTGCAGCGAGCTTGGCTCTGTTCATCCAAAGGAACGCGATTCCGCAGATAACTGCGAGAATGCTGAAGGTCATAAAGAAGCCGAGAGCAGCGCCCGAAGGATAGTCAATGTTCAGCATGCCGAAAATAGTATAAGTATCGGCGCTGTAGCTGCCGGTCGCCTCGCCTTTGAAATTGAAAACCTTTGCGTACTGATCAAGGGGAATCATTTCGAAAACGGGAATTGCGACCATCAGGATGAAAACCAACGGGAAAAGCAATGTTCCGATAACCTTGATATACATTGGAGTGCTGTATCTGTTTGTAAGCATTTTAATATCCATAACACACCTCATAATTATACATTTGAATTGCCGCAAAAGCGTAATCCCTCTATTGATGATAATACCATAAACACCTTGCAATGTCAAGATATTTTTGGGTAACATTTATCAATTTTACGCGAATAATACCATAAATTTGTTGTTTTGGGATATCCGTGCGGTGGCGCCTTTGTGTTTGGTTTTAACGGTTACGCCGCGGAGCGCAACACGACCGAGGAATACGCCGGTAAGGTCAGCTTGCCGTCGCTAAGCACGATTTTATCACCGTCATCGGATGTCGGCATGGAAATCGCTATTTCCGCGTTTTTGAGCATTTCATCGGTGATCTCCAGTGTTTTAGCTTCTTTTTCACTGAAATTGTGGATGACAAGCAGCTTTTCGCCGTCCTTCTCGACATAGAACGCGCAGACCGCCTTATCGTCAAAGGATTGCTGTTCCGTTGCCCTGCCTCTGGCGAGCGACGGATTTTGCAGCTTGGCGGTATAGAGCTTGCGGTAATGATTCAGCAGCGAATTTTTGTCTTCAAGCTGCTGCTTCACTCCGCCGCCTGTTGGCATCTGCGTAGTTTTAAAGCCGTTGACCGTGATATCCTGCGGGTTATCGCTGTCAAAGACCATCGCCTGACGGTAATATCTGTCCTTATCGGTGGGATCGTCGGTCTTTTCCGCTCTCATGCCGAGCTCCTCTCCGTAATAGGTGAAGGAATTGCCGGGCGTGAGCAAATACACGTTGGCGGCGAACTTCTGCGCAGCCAAGCCTCTGCTTTCAAGAGAGTTGGCTATGCGGACCTGGTCGTGATTGGAAAGGAACATCGCGTTGATGTAGCCGGGATTGGCAGCCGTCATTTTCTTGTCATAGTTGACAAGCTTTTTCGCCAGTGACTGACCGTTTGAGGTCGAGACAGACTGCACGATCTCGCCGGAGCTTTCCGCGAAACGGAACGCAAACAGGCTGTCGATGCCGCTTGCGTAGAGGGTTTCGATATCGGCGGTGTCCGCCCACTCCTCGCCGACCAGATAGACGTCGCTCTTGATGCCTCTGCAGGTGTCCGTGAACCATTTCAGGAACTCCACGCCGTCGGTGTGCTTGTTCTCAAAGTACTTCACGGCGTCCAGACGGAAGCCGTCAACACCGCGGTCCAGCCAAAACTTGGCGATCTTTGTAAACTCATCGCGGGTTTTTTGGCTGGTTAGATTCCATTCGGGCATGGTCTCGGAGAAGTTTGCCTCGCAGACAAAATCTCCGACCTGAATGACCTTGGTCGAGGGCGTATAGTATGATGGCTCGTGGAATTCAAAATATTCCGCGTCGCCGTCGAGCTTGCCCTGACGCACCTCATCACAGGCGCTTAGGAAAAGCGGGTTTTTGTAGGAAATGTGATTGAGCACAAGGTCGATTATCACGGAGATGCCGCGCTTGTGGCACTCCTCCAGCATTTTGTCAAAGTCGTCCAAGGTGCCGAAGGACGGGTCGACGTTGTAGTAATCCTCCACGCTGTATTTGTGATAGGACTCGGAGGGAGTAATCGGCGTCAGCCACAGACCGTCAATTCCAAGGTCGTTGCCGCCGTTCGGGTCACCGTCGTTGAGATAATCAAGCTGCTCGGTGATGCCGTTGAAATCGCCGACATGATCCCCGTTTGAATCCGCGAAGGAATACATGAAGATCTGATAGAAATTGCGGTATTTATCGGTCGAGGCAGCGATTTTCTTTTCATCCTTTTTTGATGATGACTCGCTTTTCTTGCAGCCCGTCATCACACAGCCTGACAAAAGCGCTGCGGCCAATAGAAATGAAAGTATTTTTTTCATAAGTGAAACCTTTAGATCGTTTCAGGTTGGGTATTTGAAAAGAGGGCGGCAGCCATTGACTGCCGCCCCAATGAGCATATTCTGTGGTGATTATGGGAAATTAACCCTTAACGCCACCTGCGGTCACGCCTTCGACGTAATACTTCTGCATCTTGAGGAAGAGCAGGGTGATCGGAACCGCAACAACAACGGAGCCCGCCATAAACTGCTGGAAGTGAGTGGAACGGTAAACCTTCGGGTCGAGCATTTGCTGCAGACCGATAGCTACCGTGTAGTTTTCTTTATAGTCGCGCATGATGATCTTCGCGAGAATAAAGTCTGTCCAAGGACCGATAAACGCTGTCAAAACTGTGTAAACAACGATCGGCTTTGACATCGGCAGAATGATCTTCCAGAAAATCTGATTTTTGGTAGCGCCGTCTATGGTCGCCGCTTCATCCAGCGCTCTCGGTATCGTATCAAAGAAGCCCTTTGATATCTGGAAGCCCATACCTGCGCCGCAGCTGTAACATAGTACCAGCGCGACAAGCGTCTTTTTCAGACCCATAATGCTCAGGATGTTGTACATCGCGATCATGGTCATGAAGCCGGGGAACATACCGAGGATCATGGCGATGTTCATCAAAGGCTTACGGGCTCCGAAGCGCAGACGGCTGAAGGTGTAGGAAACCGCCAGAACGGAGAAGGTGGAGATAACGCAGCTGAAGCAAGCTACGATAAAGGTGTTAAGGAACCAGCGCGGGAAGTTCATGCCCGCTTCACCTGCTTTACCGGTGATGGGATCAAGACCGGAGAACAGGTAGATATAGTGTTTGAAGGTGAGCTGCTTGGGAAGCAGAGCGCCGTTGGTGGTAACACCGCCGTCAAGACGCAGCGAGTGAAGCACCAGATAAACGAAAGGCAAGATCCAAATGAAGCACATTATGCTGAGGATAATGTATATGATAGCATTGGAAAGATGTCTTCTGAATTTATAGCTTTTTATCATGAGAACGCCTCCTCATCCTTCATTGACTTCGAGTTGTTATACACAATCAACGACAAGGTAGCGCAGATGACGAATACCAAGATACCGATGGTAGACGCAAGACCGTAGTCAGGTGTTGTCGCGTTCATCGACAGGTTGAACAGCCATGTAACCAAGATATCCGTTTTACCTGCTGTGGAAACATAGTCCTGCGTGGTGGGACCGCCGCCTGTCAACAGGTAGATAACATTGAAGTTGTTGATGTTACCTACGAACTGTGTGATCAACTGAGGTGTGGTAACGAAGATCATGTAAGGAAGTGTGATCTTCGTAAAGGTCTTGTACGGAGAGGCACCGTCGATACGTGCCGATTCATACAGATCTTCGGGGATGTTCATCAAAATACCGGACATGGAGAGGATGGTGTACGGGATACCTACCCAGCAGTTAACGATGATAACCGTCAAACGTGCGATCCAAACCTCACCGCCGAGGAATTTGATGCCCGGGTTGGAGCCGGTGATGTAACCGAGCAGCAGGTTCATCGCGCCGTCCTCTGCGAGCAGCTGGCTCATAAGCATCAGAGAAACAAACTGAGGAACCGCGATGGTGATAACGAACAGGGTTCTGAAAATAGATTTGCCCTTGATACCCTTCTTGTTGATCATCAGAGCGACGATCAAGCCGAGGATGTAGTTGGAGAAGGTAGCGGCGATAGCCCAGATGAAGGTCCATCCTGCTACGCCCGCGAAGGTCTTTGCCTTGGTGGCGCCGTCAACGATCGAGAAGACGTTGCCGAAGTTTTGGAATCCGCACCAGTCGAAGCCGGGGGATGCGCCTGCGTTGGTGAACGCGATCAAAATCATGAAGATCAGCGGCAGGATGTTGAACACGCAGATCATCAGGATCGGGAAGGAAAGAAGGGTGATGTGATATTTTCCGTCCATGTATTCCTGAATGTCTTCCTTAAAGGTGGTGATCCTTTCGCCCTTTTCCTTCTGCTGCTGCAGACGATACGCATCCTTGATGTTGGAGATGTAAACAACAAATACAACGATGGTAACGAGGATGGTCAGTGTGCCGAAGAGCAGGAGTCTCATTGAATCCGGCGGTTCGGAGAAGATACGTCTGCGGGTCTTGGGGTCGATCGAAACATGAACTGTCTTGTCGCCCAGAGTCGGGAACCAGTAGAGCTGTTCCGCACCGAAGAAAATAAGGAAGAGAACATAAGCTACCTCAACGAGGAAGTAGAGAGCGCCCTTGTAGTATTTTCCCTTGTGCGCGCTGCCGGCACCGAAAATGATATATGAAAGTTTTGTTGCCCAGTCACCCTTGACAAAGGTGACGCCGTAGTTTTTAATGCCTTTGCCTATACCGACAAAGAAGTGAACAATCGCCAAACCGATGAGCTTGAAGAAGCGTCCGACCGCTTTGGGCAAGTTTTTGAAGAACTTCTTAAAGTTATAGACAAATTGCTGGAACGGGCTGAGCTGTTTATATTCAACGTATGTCATATAAGCTCTCCTTTAAAAAGTCTAAATCTCTCTTTATTATATCACACCAAACTAATAATGCTTTTTACGTTTTCCTGAAATAATAAAAAACATTATTCGTTTGGTGTAAAGAAAACGTGAGCGGTTGTTCGGGGCGCCCCTTTACGGGGCACCCCTTTTATTGATTTTGAAAAATTATCCGTAATTCGGATTATTCGTCGCGGATGCTGGCGATGCACTTGTTGAGCAGGGTCTTGGTCGCGCCTGCGTCAGAGGGTTTCCAGCTGTCCTTGTACATCTCGCTGCCGAGAGCGCCCATCGCGGACCAGAAGGTGCTTGCGATGTTGACCTGAGGAATAGCGTTGTCAGCCTGAGCTGCGATAGCCTGCAGGATCACATCGCCGGAAGAAGCGTTCTGAGCCTCGGTGTTGGAGGGACCCCAACCGAGCTCCTGAGCTCTCTGGGTCTGGCAAGCCTGACCGGTGAGGTAGTAAGCAAGAACCTGAGAAGCATTCGGGAATGCGGAATAAGCGTTAACGCCGATGTACTTGTAACCGAACAGAGAGATGATCTGTCTGTCTTCGTCGCCGACCTTGATGGTGGGCAGCTTAGATGCGCCGAAGTTGTCCTTCAGGGAGTCCTTATCGGCAACAGAGTTCCAGGAACCGTCAACGCCTGCGCCCAGGGTGCCGTTCTTGAAGTCTGTGGAGATGTTAGCGGGATCCTTGGAAAGGAAGGTGCCCTTGTAATCCTTCATCAGCTTTGCGAAAGCCATGAGGGTGTTAACAGCGGTGTCTTCGTCATAATTGTTGAACTTCTGGGTCTCGCCGTCGTCTTCAAAGCCGTCGATGGTCACACCGCCGGTGAAAGCGAATACGCAAGCATAGTAACCGTTGCCGGCGTCCATAACGAAGGTCTTGCCGGCTTTCTTACAAGCGGCCAGAACGCCCTCGAGGGTCTTGGCGTCGTCGTCGGTAACAACTCTCTTGTCATAAACAAGATAGTAGCCGTTATCGTTGGTCTCGGGGAATGCATAGAGGTCTTCGTAGCCCTGGAACTCGAAGGTAGCGGAGGAAACGGTCTTCTCGGCGTTGGTAGCCTTGATAGCGTCAGCCATGTCGGGCATTACGGGAGCAAGAACCTGAGCGTCCATCAGTCTGTTGAACTGGTCGCTCGGGAAGCCGAATACGTCAGCGGAGTCCTTAGGATCGTTGACGATCATGGTAGCGGCGTCGCTTTCGCCCTGTGCAACAACTTCGATGCTGATCTTGTGGTTGGTGTAGTGAGCGGTGAAGGCGTCGCACTGCTGCTTAACAAGAGATACTGCCTTCTCGGGAGCCCAAACCTTCAGGCTGATGTTGTTCTCATCACCGAACAGATCCTCGGGAGCCCAGTCGGCATCCATATCGGTAGTGGTTGGTGTGTCGGACTTGGACTCATCCTTGGAGCTCTCGTCTTTCTTGGAGTCATCGGTCTTGGAGTCGTCTTTTGTCGATGTGTCGCTTGTCTTCGGAGCGGAAGACGATTCTTCACTCTTTGAGCTGGAGCCGCCGCAGCCTGCAAACGCGGTAGCGGTCAGCATACCTGCCAAAAGAATGGCAAGAATTTTTTTCATTGGTATTTCCTTCTTTCATTAGATTTCGATGGAGCAAATTGCACAAATTACTCTCTGTTCCACTAACTAAATAATATCAAAAAACAACGGAAATTTCAACCACTTTTGTACTTTTTATCTAATATGTTAAAAATCTTCTGAAATTTTAGCTATTTTGACCTAAGTATTTTCTCGTTTTGTTCATCTATACGAAATTTCATCTTCGTTTTTGTTGGAATTAACCACAGCGCATTTGGTAATGTTGCCCAATCAAGCTGAGATTAATTGATTGAAATGCCCTTTTCCGGCACCTTTGAGAGGGTGAAATCAACAGTGCGAAAAATTTTATCAAAAATTTTTAGTTAAAATTCACCAATAATTTCAAAAACGGGCAAAAGCCGAAACCGAGCTTGTTTTTTTCATCTTTTTGTTCCGCGAAATCGCGCAAAAATGTTGTAAACCGCAGACTTTGTTGCTATAATAAATAGGAAAACTATTCCCGCAAATCAGGAAGGAGCGATTTTATGAAGCTTAGTGAGCTGTTAGAACAAATCAGATATACCTTTGTGCAGGGAACCGACACGGAGATCTGCGATCTTGTCTACGATTCCCGAAAAGCCGCGCCCGGCACCGCCTTCGTGTGTCTTAAGGGCTACACCTCCGACGGTCATAAATTTGCCGCCTCGGCGGTGGAAAAGGGCGCCTCGGCACTTATCGTCAGCGACAGCCTCGACTTTGACGTTCCCGCCGAAGTCGCCGTCGTAAAAGTCGACGATACGCGTTACGCGCTGGCGATGATGAGCGCCGCGCTCTTCGGAAATCCGGCGCGTGAGCTGATGACCGTCGCGATAACCGGCACCAAGGGCAAGACCACGACCACCGCGATGATCGCGGAGATATTCGAGCACGCGGGCATAAAGACCGGCACCATCGGCACGCTTGGCATCGTGTACGGCGGCAATACCTTCAAAACCGACAACACCACCCCCGAAAGCTATGAGATACAGAAGGCGATGCGCGATATGCTCAACGCCGGATGCAGAGCGATGGTCATCGAGGCTTCGTCCATCGGTCTTAAGCACCACCGCCTTAACGGCATGACCTTTGACGTCGGCATCTTCACGAATTTCTCTCACGACCATGTGGGCGGCGTGGAGCACAAGGACATGGCGGAGTATCAGTTCTGCAAGAGCCTGCTGTTCCGTCAGGTGAGAAACGCCGCCGCCAACTGCGACGACGAAAAATACGCCGAGATCACCCGGGACTTCAAGGGCAGCCTGCGCACCTTCGGCTTCTCGGAAAACGCCGGCCTCCGCGCCGAAAACGCCCGTTTGCTGTCCGACGGCGGCTTTATCGGAGTGCATTTTGAGACAAAGGGGCTGAAAAGCCTTTCGCTCGACGTCGGCGTTCCCGGCATTTTCAATGTATATAACGCGCTTGCCGCCATCAGCGCGGTCAGCTTCTTCGATATCCCCGACGAGGCGATCGCAGCGGGCTTGAAGGTGGCGCACGTCAAGGGCAGAGTGGAGCCCGTTTCGGTTCCCGGCAACTACAGCCTGCTGATCGACTACGCCCACAACGCGCTCTCGATGGAAAACGTGCTTTCCACCCTGCGTGAATACCACCCTCACCGCCTTATCACTCTTTTCGGCGCCGGCGGCAACCGTCCGAAGGTGCGCCGCTATGAGATGGGCGAAACCTCGGGCAGGCTCAGCGACCTCTCGGTCATCACCGAGGACAACTCGCGCTTTGAGGACGTGATGGACATCATTGAGGACATCAAAACCGGGCTTGCGAAAACCGACGGCAAATATGTGGTGGTGCCCAACCGCAAGGACGCGATCCGCTACTGTATGACCCACGCCGAAGACGGCGATATCATCGTGCTCGCGGGCAAGGGTCACGAGGACTATCAGGAGATAAAGGGCGTGAAGTACCACATGGACGAGCGCGAGCTGATAGCGGAGATCATTGAAGAGTTGAAAGCCGAAAGCTAAGAAAATTGAAAAAAATAGGGCCGGCTCAAAACAAAAAAAGTAGGGCACGGTCTTGACCGTGCCGCAGATAAAGGCAGAAACACCGGGCATTAAACCCACGGTCAGGGTACGGCTGTGCCCAGACCCCCTCAGNTATTAGGGGGCAGAAACAAGACCTGACCCTACAGTACAATGCAATTACAATAAAAGGGCTGACTCTTACTCATAACAATGAGTTTTGAGCCAGCCCCTTATCGTATTACGACATCTAATTACTCATTAACTCTGAATTCAGCGGTGTTTTCCGCTAAGGTCCACGACCTTGATGCAGCCCGTGGTGCAGCTTTCGGCGCAGGCGCCGCAGTCGGTGCATTTTTCGTAGTCGATAACCGCCACGTTGTCTACCACCTTGATCGCGCCGCTCGGGCAGACCTTTTCGCACTTTTTGCAGCCGATGCAGCCGATGGAGCAGACCTTGCGCGTGAGAGCGCCCTTGTCGCGGTTGCTGCACTTTACGACGACCTTTTTGACGTCGGGAACAAGCGATATCAAACGGTTGGGACAGGTTTTGGCGCATAGACCGCAGCCTATACACTCGGCGGCGCAGATCATCGCCATGCCGTCGACGATCTCGATGGCGTTCTGCGGGCAAACCGCGGCGCAGTCACCCAAGCCGAGGCAGCCGAAGGTGCAGCTTCCCTTGCCGCCGTACTGCAGCTTTGCAGCCGCGCAGCTTTGGATGCCGCTGTAGGCGACCTTGTCCTGAGTGTGCCGACAATCGCCGGAGCAGCGGACGACCGCCACCTGCTCGATCACGTCGGCAAATTCCACGCCGAGCGTTTCGCTGAGCCGCTTTGAGACCGCGTCGGCGCCGGGGATACAGAGGTTTGTGGGTGTGGATGGGTCTTCACAAAGCGCTTTGGCATAGCCGTCACAGCCGGCAAAGCCGCACGCGCCGCAGTTGGCGCCGGGCAGACAGTCGCGCACAGCCGGAAAGCGCTCGTCCTCCTTGACCGCCATGATCTTGGAGGCAACCACCAGCACCGCCGCGCAGACGACGCCGATGATCACAACGGGGATTACCGCCGTTAAAATAGCCTGAAACATCTTTCGCCCTCCCTTACGCAAACATGTTCTCGATCACTCCGCCGAAGCCGAGGAAGGAAAGAGAGGTGATAGACGCCGCCACCAGCGTGACCGGCAGACCCTTGAAGCTCTCGGGAACGTCGGCGCCCTCGATCTTTGAGCGCACGCCCGAGAACATGACCATCGCGAGGAAGAAGCCGAGGCCGCTGCCCAGCGAATTCACCATCGCTTCGGCGAAGGTGTAATTCTCGTCGATGTTGAGGATAGTGACGCCCAGCACGGCGCAGTTGGTGGTGATAAGCGGCAGATATACGCCGAGGGACTTGTGCAGCGCGGGAATGTAGCGCTTGAGCACGATCTCAACGAGCTGCACCAGCGCGGCGATCACCAGAATGAAAACTATTGTCTGCAGATAGCCCAGATCGTTGGGGTCAAGCAGGAAATACTGGATAGGCCAAGTCACCGCCGTCGCGAGCAGCATGACGAAGATGACCGCGACGCTCATGCCGGTGGCGGAGTCCAGCTTTTTGGAAACGCCGAGGAACGGGCAGATGCCCAAAAACTTTGAGAGCACGTAGTTGTTGATGAACACCGCAGACAGCAGGATGATGATGAATTTTGTCATTGTGCGCTCACCTCCGCTTTCTCGGCGCCTTCACAGCCGCTTGCCGCCATGCCGCAGGAGCCTGCCTGCGGACAGCCCTCGCAGCCGAAGTCGCGCTTTTTGGGCTTGTGCTTGCCGAATTTGTTCACCGCGGCGATCAAAATCCCGAAGACGAAGAAGCCGCCGGGCGCCATGGTGAGGATGGATATCTTGTTATCGACCAAAACCGGGATCTCGAGCCCGCAGAAGGTGCCGTTGCCGAACACCTCGCGAATGGTTGCCATCAGCGTCAGCGCCAGCGTGAAGCCCGCGCCCATGCCGACCGCGTCGATCGCGGAATCGACCACTGTGTTTTTATTGGCGAACATCTCGGCTCTGCCGAGGATTATGCAGTTTACGACGATAAGCGGCAGATATATGCCCAGCGATTCGTCGAGCGCAGGCGCAAACGCCTTTACGAGCATCTGCACCATGGTGACAAAGCCCGCGATAAGCACGATGTAGCAGGGGATGCGCACCTTGTCGGGGATGATCTTTCGCAAAGCGGAAATGACGATATTGGAGCAGATCAGCACTATCGTCGCCGCGGCGCCCATGCCCAGCGCGTTTATCACGCTGGTGGAGGTCGCAAGCGTGGGGCAGGTGCCCAAAACAAGCACCAGAACGGGGTTTTCCTTTACCAAGCCCTTGGTGAGGTTTTGAAGCTTGTTCATCACGGCGCCTCCTTTACGGTTTGATACGCCTCAAAGGCAGCCTTGATAGCCTTTTTATACGCCTTTGAGGAAATTGTAGCGCCGGTGATGCCGTCTACTTCCTCGTAGTTGTCGGCGGTTTTACCGACGAAATTATCGCGGTAGCTGCTCTTTTTGTCGACGACCTTGGAGCCGATGCCGCTGGTTTCGCTGTGGCTGAGCGTTTGGACGCTCTCGATGGAGCCGTCGGCTTTAACGCCGCACATCATGGTGATAACGCCGCCGTAGCCCTTGGTTTCAAGCTTGAACACATAGCCGGCGCCGTTTTTTGCCTTGTAGGCTTCGGTCACGCCCTCGGGCAGGTCGACGCCCTTGATCTCCTCAAATTCATCGGCTTCAGCCAAAACCTCCTGCCGCGCCTTTGCCGCGGCCTTTTCGTTGGCGTCCCTGATTATAGGCGAGGTCACGGCGTTGACCGTGGCGAGCAAAGCGGTGACGACCAGACAGATTGCCGCCAGCACCGCGATAGGCTTTACGATGTCTTTCATTTGCCCGCACCTCCAATCAACGGCTTTGCGCGCGTCAGCTTATCGATATAGGGAGTGAGAATGTTCATTATCAGCAGCGAGAAGCTGACGCCCTCGGGGAAGTTGCCCCAAAAGCGGATGAGGATGGTGATAAGACCGCAGCCCACGCCGAAAACGAACTTGCCCGATCTTGTGGCGGGCGTTGAGGAATAGTCGGTCGCCATGAAGATGGCAGCTATCATCAAGCCGCCCGAAAGAAGCTGCTGCAGCACATCCTTGCCGCAGATAAGCGACATCAGCGCCACAGTGCCGAGGAAGGCGACCGGTGTGTGCCAGGTGATGACGCGGCGCACAAGCAGATATACGCCGCCGAGCAGCAGCGCCAGCGCGCAGGTCTCGCCCAGACAGCCGCCGGTGTTTCCGAGGAACATATCGAGATAGCTCGGAAGATTTTCGGTCTCGCCCTTCGCCATCATAGCCAGCGGCGTCGCGCCGGAGGTGGCGTCCGGCATCAGGTTGAACGCCTCTGGCAGCGCCCACGCGGTCATGGTGCCGGAAAACGCTGTCATCAGAATGATGCGCGCGGTGGCGGCGGGGTTTGCGAAGTTCTGACCGATGCCGCCGAAAAGCTGCTTGACCACCACAATGGCGATCACGCCGCCGAGCGCCGCCTGCCACAGAGGGATATCCACCGGCAGGTTAAGCGCCAGAATTATGCCCGTGACCACCGCAGAAAGGTCGGACACGGTGTTTTCTTTTTTACAAAGCTTTTCAAAGCCCCACTCGCAGGCGATGCACACCGCCACGCAGTCGACGATGACCAGCAGGCTGCGCAGTCCGAACAGAATCACGGACGCGATCATCGCCGGAGTCAGCGCGATGATGACGTCGAGCATAATCTTCTGAGTGGTGCGCGGGCTGTGAAAATGCGGGGAAACAGACGAAATCATCTTGCTCATTTTTTGCCCTCCTGTTGCGCCTTTTGCGCGGCGAGATAGTTGCGCAGCACCGCCTTGGCGAGCTTGTTTGTCTGCACCAGATGCCGCTTGGCAGGGCAGACATAGGAGCAGCAGCCGCATTCCATGCACAGATCGACGCAGAGCGCCTTGAGCTCCTCGGGCTCGTTGCGCTTATACGCGCGTGAGATGGCGCGCGGGTCGAGCCGCAGCGGACATTGATTGAGGCACGCGCCGCAGTTGATGCAGGGCGTGGTTTTCGGCGGCATAGCCTCTTTTTCATCCATCGCCACGATGGCGTTGGTGTTTTTGAGTATCGGCGCGCCGAGATCCGGCACAGCGATGCCCATCATCGGGCCGCCGTAGAGCACCTTTGCGGGCTCGCACTTGCATCCGCCGGCCGCCTCGAGCACATCGCCTATCGACATACCGATGGGCGCGATCACGTTTTTCGGCTCCTTGACCGCGGAACCGTCGACCGTAAGGCACTTTTCCACGAGCGGCATGCCCGTTTTGATGTAACGCGCGATAAAGGCGAGGGTGGTGACGTTGATAACGATGACGCCCGCGTCAAGCGGCAGACCGCCCTTCGGGATCATTTTTCCGACGGTGTTGTAAACCAGCACCTTCTCGCCGCCCTGAGGATAAACCGCAGGCAGCACCTTGACTTCAACACCCTCGGCACCGCCGGCGAGACAGCGCATTTTTTCGATAGCCTCGGGCTTGTTTTCCTCGACGCCGATGATGAACCGCCTGACCTTGAGATATTTTTTCAGCAGCTCGATGCCCTCAAAGACATCCTCGCCGCGGTCGAGCATGGTGCGGGTGTCGGACGTGATGTAGGGCTCGCACTCGGCGGCGTTGATGACCACCGCGTCGAGCTTGCCGAGGTCTTTGACGCTCAGCTTGACAAAGGTCGGGAAGCCCGCGCCTCCCAAACCTACCGCGCCGCTTTGGCGTACCGCCGCCACAAAGCTTTCGAGGTCATGCACCTCGGGCGGCCGAACGGTCTCGCTCAGCTCCTGAAGACCGTCGGTTTCAATGACCACGCACGGCACCTTCGCGCCCATGGAGGTGATCATCTCGTCGATTTTTTGCACCTTACCCGAAACACCCGAATGTATCGGCGCGGAAATGAATCCGTCGGCCTCGGCGATAAGCTGTCCTACCTTGACCTCGTCGCCGCGCTTGACGATCGGCTTCGCGGGCTTTCCGATGTGCATCGCCATCGGGATCGTCACGGTCTTGGAAACAGGCAGCCGCACAGGCGCGGCGTTCGCCGTGTGTTTCTTGTGAGGTACGTGAATACCTTTTAATCTCATAGCTTTCCTCCGAATAAAGAATCGGCAAATATGCCGCTGTCAAAAATCAAGTGAGCACTGATCAAATCGGTTGAGTGACCGGCCGCAAGGCGTGATTTAATCAGCGGTTACTTAAAGGAAACACTTTCCTAACAGCGGTTATTCAAGAGTTTCCTTTATAATGGATGGAACGACGCCCTTGTCGCTCCGGCAGACCGCATCGATCCGCAAAAATATTTGACACTCGGCAAATACGCGCCGCTTTGTTTGCGATTTGGCGCATATATGGTTATTGTACCACATTATCTTTTTTTCTCCAATATGCACTTTGTACAATGATTAATTGCTTTTTTGTGCAATTACACGAAGAACGGCGGCGCCGCTCCGCTGACACTCCGGCAAAAAAGCGCAGCAGAAAAGCCGAAAAAGGTTGCAATCGCAAAAAAGTGTGTTATAATTAGAAAAGCATTTTGAAAAAACGGAGAGCATCATGGCAGACTACACAGCATTGCTGACCGACGAAAATAAAGAATTACTGAGGCGACACCTGTTTTTTTCGGGTCTCGGCGAGGACGAGATCGCTTCTTTCATCACCTTTTCCGCTGCGGATCTGATCGAGATCGAGCCCGGGCAGAAGATATCGCTCGACCCGGGAAGCAAGCGCAAGCTCGGAATAGTTATCGCGGGCGACGTCAAGGTATATGCCATCGACTACGACGGCAACAAAACCATCATCAACGCCCTTCACGGCAAGGGCGCGATCGGCACGATGCAGTTTATGATGGATCACTACAATATGCTGTTTGAGGTGGTCGCCGACACGCCGGCAAAGCTCGTTACCTTTGACCCCTACGTGCTGCTTATCGCCGACGCGAGGCTTGTCAACGTCCAGCACAGCGTGCTGGTCAACGTCCTGGCGTCGCAGAGGAACCTGTTTTTTGACCTTTCGGCGCATTTGATGTGCCTGTCGCAGAAAAATATCCGCGATAAGATCATGTGCTATCTGCACAATTGCAGCGAAAGCACACGCAGCTATGAATTCGACATTCCGTTTTCCCGCGAGGAGCTTGCCGCCTATCTCGCCGTTGACCGCGCCTCGCTGTCGCGGTCGCTGGGCGATTTGAAGCGCGAGGGGATCATCGAATACAAAAAGAATCATTTTATCATCCTGACCACCCGGCATTTCAAGTTTTAGAATAACGACTGCCGGCTTATCGATACAAGGAGCCGATATGACAAAAAAGAGCTTTCTGCGCGCGTTTCGCGACAGCCTGCCGATAATGGCGGGATATCTGGCGCTGGGCATCGGCTACGGCGTTTTGCTGCAGAGCAAGGGATACAGCTTTTGGTGGGCTATCCTGATGAGCGTGACGATGTTCGCGGGATCGGGGCAGTACGCCGGCGTCGACTTCATGGCGAGCGGCGCGTCGCTGCTCAGCACCGCCTTTATGACACTGATAATCAACTGCCGCCACTTCTTTTACGGCGTGTCGCTGCTGAAAAAATACCGCGGCACCGGGCTTGCGAAGCCGTATCTGATCTTCGGGCTGACCGACGAGACCTACTCGATCACCGCCACCACAACACTCGAAAGCGGCGTCGACCCGAAAAAGTATTACCTCTTCCTCACCGCCCTGAACCACAGCTATTGGATAACCGGCTGTGTGCTGGGCGCCGTGCTGGGTATGTTTTTGCCCTTTCCGAGCACGGGCATAGATTTTGCGATGACGGCGCTGTTCATCGTGATCCTGACCGAGCAATGGCTGTCAAACAAAGAGCACCTGCCGGCGATACTCGGCGTGGCGACCACGGCGGTCTGCCTGATAGTGTTCGGCGCGGAGTATTTTATCATTCCGGCGCTGCTCCTTATTTCGGCGGAGCTTATGCTGCTGCGCAAAAGGCTTGAAAAGCCGGCGGACGAGGTGAGCGGAAATGATTGATGTTCACGCGCTTTTGCAGGTTTTGGTGATGGCGGCGGTCATCGCCTTCACGCGTTTCCTGCCGTTCCTCGCGTTTCCCGAGGGACGGAAAACACCCAAGGTCATTACATATTTGGGCAATGTGCTGCCATATGCTATTATCGGCATGCTGGTCGTTTACTGCTTCAAGGGCGTTTCGGTGCTCCGCTATCCGTGGGGACTGCCCGAGCTGGCAGCGGCAGTCTTTGTGGCAGGCACATATGTATGGCTGCGCAACACGCTCGTCAGCGTTTTCGGAGGCGTCGCGGTGTATATGCTGCTGGTGCAGCTTGTTTTTTGAGGAGAATCGATATGGGATTTTTTGAATTGTTTTTTCTCGCTGTCGGATTGGCTATGGACGCATTCGCCGTTTCCATATGCAAGGGGCTTTCAGTGAAAAAGTACCGCCTTGGACAGAGCGCAATTGCGGGCGCGTATTTCGGCGGGTTTCAGGCGCTGATGCCGCTGCTCGGCTGGCTGCTCGGCGTTCAGTTTGAAAGCCTTATCAAGAATATCGACCACTGGATCGCCTTTGCGCTGCTTTTGGTGATCGGCGCGAACATGGTGCGCGAATCCTTCGGAAAAGACGAGGAGGAGCTGAACGCCTCCTTCCTGCCGAGGACGATGCTGCCGCTTGCCGTCGCCACCAGCATCGACGCGCTGGCGGTCGGCGTGACCTTTGCGTTCCTCGAGGTCAACATCTGGTGGGCGATCCTGCTGATAGGCGCCGTCACCTTCATAATCTCCGGCATCGGCGTAAAGATAGGCAATGTTTTCGGCGCGCGCTTCAAGTCAAAGGCGGAGCTCGCCGGCGGAATTATCCTCATTTTGCTCGGAATAAAGATTCTGACAGAGCATCTTGTGACAGGAGGATAGTGTGCGTTGCACAGTGAACAGTGTTCACTATTCACCATTCACGCAAAAAGGGGTCGGCTCAAAACAAAAAAGCAGGGCACGGTCTTAACCGTGCCGCAGATAAAGTCAGAAACAAGACCTGACCCTACAGTACAATGCAATTACAATAAAAGGGCTGACTCTTACTCATAGCAATGAGTTTTGAGCCAGCCCCTTTTTTTGCGTCTTATTATTTATTATTTGTGGGAAACGTGCCAGATCTCGTCGGCGTATTCGAGGATAGCTCTGTCTGACGAGAACTTGCCGGCGTTGGCTACGTTGAGCAGGCACTTCTTGCCGAATGCCTTGCGGTCGGCGTAGTCCATGTTCGCCTGGATCTTCTTCTCGATGTAATCGGGCAGGTCGAGCATGAGGAAGTAGTGGTCGGGTCCGTGCCAGTGGGTGCCCTTGGTCAGCGCGTCATACAGCTCGCCGAAGCTGCTGTTGCCTACCTTGCCGTCGGTCGGGAAGGTGTCGTCGATCAGGGTACTTACCACTCTCTTGAGCTCGGGGTTCTCCTCGATCAGCTTTGAGGGGTTGTAGCCGTTTTTCTTGGCTTCTTCAATGCCCTCAACGCGCGCGCCGAAGATGTATTCGTTCTCAACGCCCGCGCACTCGGCGATCTCGATGTTCGCGCCGTCCCAGGTGCCGAGGGTGACAGCGCCGTTGAGCATGAACTTCATGTTGCCGGTGCCGGAAGCCTCAAGGCCTGCCGTGGAGGTCTGCTCGGAGATATCCGCCGCAACAACGATCTTTTCAGCGTAGGACACGTTGTAGTTGGAGAGGAAGTAGACCTGAAGCAGATCCTTGGTGTCGGGATCGTTGTTGACGAGTTTGCCGATCTCGTTGATGTATTTGATGATGACCTTGGCTCTGTCATAGCCGGGAGCCGCCTTGGCGCCGAAGAGGAAGGTGGTGGGAGTCCATGTGGGCAGCTTGCCTTCCTTGATGCGGAAGTAGATCGCCAAAATCGAGAAAGCGTTGATAAGCTGTCTCTTATACTCATGCAGACGCTTTACCTGAACGTCGAAGATCGTGTCGGGATTGATGTCATAGCCGTCCATCTTCTTGATGTATTCGGCGAGCTGCTGCTTTTTCTTAGCCTTGATCTTGTTGAACTTATTGATGGTCTTGGCGTCGCAGCAATCGTTGAGAACGGAAAGCTTGCTGAGGTCGATGAGCCAATCATCGGAGCCGACCTTCTCGGTGATAAGGTCACTCAGCTCGGGATTGCACAGACCCAGCCAGCGGCGCTGAGTGATGCCGTTTGTCTTGTTGAGGAAGCGCTCGGGATAAACCTCGTACCACTCCTTGAGCAGATCTCTCTTGAGGATCTCGGTGTGAAGCTCTGCCACGCCGTTTACATAGGTTCCGGTGTAGGTGGCGAGTCTTGCCATGTGTACGGTGTTGCCGTCGACGATGCGCATCTTTCTGCGGGAATCCTCGCTGACGCACTTGTCGCGCAGCTCTTCCTGGCACTTGTTGGCAATGAGGCAAATGATATTGTAGATTTCGGGAATGACCTGATTCATCAGGGAAGCCTGCCACTTTTCAAGCGCTTCTCCGAGAACGGTGTGGTTGGTGTAGGAGCAGGTCTTGCGGGCGATCTCAAACGCGTCGTCAAAGCCCATGCCCTCTGCCATCATCAGGCGGACAAGCTCGGGAACGCAGCACACGGGGTGCGTGTCGTTGAGCTGGAAGGCGTTCTCCTGCGCGAAGAAGCTGAAGTTGCTGCCGTGCTTTGCCTTATAGCGGCGGACGATGTCCTGAAGAGAAGCGGAGCAGAAGAAATACTGCTGCTTCAGACGGAGCACCTTGCCCTCGTCCTTGTTGTCGTTGGGATAAAGAACCTTTGAGATGTTCTCGGCGTCGTTCTTTTCCTTTACGGCGCGGTCATACTCGAAGTTGTTGAACGCGGTGAAATCAAACTCGTCGACGGGCTCTGCCTGCCAGAGTCTGAGGGTGTTGATGTTGTCGGTCTTGCAGCCGATGACAGCCATGTCATAGGGAACCGCCCTGACGGTCTGACCCTTGAAGGAAACGAAAACAGACTCGTCCTCTCTGCGGATGCACCACGGATCCTCAAAGCGCTGCCAGTTGTCGGCGATCTCCTTCTGATAGCCGTCCTCGATAAGCTGCTTGAACAGACCGTATTTATAACGGATGCCGTAGCCGTCGAGCGGTACCTCCTGAGTAGCCGCGGAATCGAGATAGCAAGCCGCCAGTCTGCCCAGACCGCCGTTGCCGAGCGCAGCGTCGTCGATATCCTCGAACACGTTGATGTCTACGCCCTTCTTCTTGAGCAGCTTGGTGACGTCCTCAAGGATGCCGAGGCAATAGAGGTTGTTGTACATCATTCTGCCCATCAAAAACTCGGCGGAGAAGTAGTACGCTCTTCTCTGCGCGTCGTGCTTTGCCTTGCTCTTTGCCCAATTGGGAGCGATCTCGCCCATGACCGCCTTGCCGAGAGCGAGATGCAGCTCGGAAGGAGTACACTCCTCAACGGTCTTGCAGTACATCGCCTGCGAGGCGAGCTCAAGCTTTTCCATAATTCCAGCCATAAAATCAATCCTCCAGTCGTCCGCTGTTCACAGACATTGTTTTTAATTTTTCCGCAAGTTCGTCGGTGAGAACCGCCGCGTCGACTCTCCATGTCCAGTTGCCGCCGAGGGTGGACGGAGTGTTCATCCTTGCCTCTTTGCCGAGTCCCAGGATGTCCTGCATGGGAACTATCGCCATATCAGCCTTGCTTTCATAGGCGGTGCGGATAAGACCCCAGTTGAACGGCTCGTCGGGAGGCATCTTGCAGTATTCTCTTGCGAATTTGATATCCTCGGGCTTGGCGGTCTCCAGCCAGCCCATAACGGTGTCGTTGTCGTGCGTGCCGGTGTAGACCACGCAGTTGTTGGTGTAGTTGTGCGGGAGATAGTCGTTCTCCTCGCCGCTGTCAAACGCGAATTCCAGCACCTTCATGCCCGGATAGCCCGTCTGCTCCATAAGCTCGGTGACGTCGGGCGTCAGGGTTCCCAGATCCTCGGCAACGATCTCGAATTTGCCGCACTCCTCCTCCATCATCCGGAAGAACTTGATGCGCGGACCCTCGACCCACTTGCCGTTGATGGCGTTTTCGGCGGGATAGGGTATCGAGTAGTAGCTGGCAAAGGCGCGGAAGTGGTCGATCCTCGTGATGTCATACAGCTTGCTCGCCGCCTTTACGCGCTCGAACCACCACTCATAGTCGGTCTGCTCCAGATAATCCCAGTCATAGAGCGGGTTGCCCCAAAGCTGACCGGTCTCGGAGAAATAATCCGGCGGGCAGCCGGCGACCGCGATGGGATCGCCGTCGTCATAGAGCTGGAACAGCTCGGGATTCGCCCATGTGTCGGCGCTGTCCATCGCGACATAGATGGGCATATCGCCCAGGATCTTGATGCCAAGACCGTTCACATACGCGCGGAACGACTCCCACTGTTCATAGAACTTGAACTGCAGGAACTTCCAGAAGTTCACGTCGTCTCTGAGCTTGCGCTCATAGCGGCGCACCGCCGCCACCTCGCGCATTTTGATGTCCTCGGGCCACTCTGTCCAGGAAACCATGTCAAAGCTGCTCTTGACAGCCATATAAAGGGCGTAGTTTTTCAGCCAGGTGCTGTTCTTGCGTACGAAAGAGCGGTATTTTCTCTTTTCGCGGCTCTTTGAATCCTTTGCCTTAAAGGTTTCATAAGCGGCTCTGAGCACCTTGAATCTGCTGTTGTAGATCCTTTCGTAATCAACGACCTGCTCGCTCCAGCACCAATCGCAGCTGTCGACCAGCTCCTTGGTTATCAGGCCCTCCTCGATAAGCGTATCGAGGTCGATAAGATACGGGTTGCCGGCGTAGGTTGAGAACGACTGATACGGCGAATCGCCGTAGCTGGTGGGTCCAACGGGAAGAATCTGCCAGACGGTCTGTCCGGATTTCTTCAGGAAGTCCGCAAATTTGCGCGCCTCTTTGCCGATGGTGCCGATACCGTAGGGGGAAGGAAGCGAGGTGATTGAGAGAAGAACTCCAGCGCTTCTTGCCATAAAATCAACTCCATTCTGACGGAAATATTAAGTATTCTATGAGTTTTGTGTCAAAATACCCCAAAATCCCATAGTATCAAACTAATTTTACCACAACTTACTCAAAATTTCAAGTGTTTTGCGCTCTGTGATTGGATTTATTTCACATTTTTTTACAGTGTATCTGTATGTTCATATTTTCAAAACAATATTTCAGCGGATAAAGCAAACAATGTCAAACAAAAAAATACGGCTTTTCAGACGCGAACAGCAAATCCTCTTGATTTGTGCTTTTGCGGGCGTTATAATAAGATCGAAAACAATATGCAGGGAGGAACCATGATGAACACGATCGAACAACTGCAGGAGGTAATTGACAAAAGCCGAAAGATCGTATTTTTCGGCGGCGCGGGTGTGAGCACCGAAAGCGGAATACCCGACTTCCGCAGCGTTGACGGGCTTTACAACCAAAAATACGACTACCCGCCGGAGCAGATCCTGAGCCACACGTTTTTCGAGCGCAACACCGCCGAATTTTACCGCTTTTACCGCGATGCTCTGCCTCGACAAGCAGCCCAACAAGGCGCACCTTAAGCTTGCCGAGCTTGAGCGCGCGGGCAAGCTGCTCGCGGTGGTGACCCAGAACATAGACGGTCTGCACCAAGCCGCCGGAAGCAAGCGCGTTTATGAGCTGCACGGCAGCGTTCTGCGCAACCACTGCCGCCGCTGCCGCAAATTTTTCTCGGCGGAATACATCAAAAACAGCGAGGGCGTGCCGAAGTGCGATTGCGGCGGCGTTATCAAGCCCGATGTGGTGCTGTATGAGGAGGGTCTGGACGACTCCACCGTAAACGGCGCGCTGAACGCGATCATGCAGGCAGACACCCTTATCATCGCCGGCACCAGCCTCACCGTCTACCCCGCCGCAGGCTTCATCCGCTACTTCCGCGGCGACACGGTAGTGCTGATAAACCGCGACAAAACGCCGTATGACAGACAGGCGGATCTTGTGTTCCACGACAAGGTCGGAGAGCTTCTCGGACAAATAAAGGTCTGATCGCGTGAAAAGAGAAGGGGCTGGCTCAAAACTCATTGTTACGAGTAAGAGTCAGCCCTTTTATTGTAATTGTATTGTACTGTAGGGTCAGGTCTTGTTTCTGCCCCCTAATAGGGGGACTGAGGGGGTCTGGGCACAGCCATTCCTTCGGCTTTTTGCGCTTTTTCACGCTGACCGCGTCGATCTCAAACCAGAAGGTGCTGCCTTTTCCCAAGGTGCTGCGGACGCCGTAGTGGGCGTTGTGGGCGTCGAGGATGCTTTTTACGATGGACAGACCCAAGCCCGAGCCGATAACGCCGCGGCGGTGCTCCTTGTCCACCTTGTAATATCTGTCCCAGATATAGGGCAGCTTGTCGGCGGGGATGCCCTCGCCGTGGTCGGTCACCTCTATCCGCACCCGCTTGTCCCTGACGGTCTGGGTGAGGATAACGGTTTTGTCCTCTCCGGCGTGGTTGACCGCGTTGTTGACGAGGTTGTAGATTACCTGCGAGATGCGCAGCTCGTCGGCGTTGATGAAAACGTCCTCGCGGCTCTCAAATACGATGTTGAAGCCGTCCTGCTCGATCAGCTTTGAGTAGCGGTCGAAGATCGAGGCGATGCTGTCGGTGAGGCAAAACTCCTTTTTCTCAGCCGAAAGCGCGCCGGACTGCAGCTTTGAAAGGTCAAGAAGGTCGTTGACCAGCGTCGAAAGGCGGGTCGCCTCGTCGATGATGATCTGTATGTTTTCGGGTGTGTTTTCGCCCGGAAGATCGCGCATGACCTCGCCGTAGCCCGTTATCATGGTCAGCGGCGTGCGCAGGTCGTGCGAGATGTTTGCTATCAGCTCGCGCTGCAGCTTTTCGGTAGCTTCAAGCTCGGTTTTTGCGTAATTGAGGGTGCTGTTCAGCTCCTCGACCTCGCGGTAGCCCTTGGCGTTGAAGTCGACGGCGTAATTCTTCTTTGCAAGCTCCTTCGCCGCCCTGTTGGTCTTGGATATCGGCTTGGCTATGCGGTGGCTGGCGTACACCGAGAATATCAGAGACAGCAGCACAAAGACGACAGACACCAGGATCAACTGGTTTTTTATGACCTCAAGCGTGGTGTTGAGCGGGGTGATGGACGAGGTGATTATCAAAAAGGTCTTGCGGCCGTCGTTTCGCTTGATGATATAGGTGTAGACAAGGCTTTCGTTCTGATCGACGCTCGTTTCGCGGATCTGCGCCTGAACGCTGTCCGAGCTTGCGGACTGCTGTATGATGCGTATGCGGTTCTTGGCGTTTGCCTCGGCGTCGTTTTTATCGACGAAGCTCGTTTTTCCGCCTTTGTCAACGGTCTTCTCGTAGTATTTCAGGATATCGGAGCTGCCGATATACAGCTTTACCGCCGGGTTTTCGTAGGAACACTCGCGCGTGAGCTGCGGAGCGCCGGCGCCCATTTCGCAGAGATACACCGACAGCGTGTATTCCTTGGCAACGCTGTCCACGGTAAGCCACACATTTTTGTTGTACTCCACCGCCTTTGCTATACGCGACGCGCCCTTGTCGACCTTGATCGATTTTGAGTAGGTGTAGAGCGGCTTGAGGAAGAACGATTGGAACACCCACAAAACCACCAGAATGATCGTGCCGAAAACCAGAAAATAGCCCAGCAGCTTGACGCGCAGCGGCAGCTTTCGGCGAATGTTAAACCGTTTCAAAGCGATAACCAACTCCTCTGAGGGTAACTATGCACTTGCTGTAGTCGCCGAGGCTCTTTCTGAGCAGCTTGATGTGTGTGTCGAGGGTGCGCTCGTCGCCGAAGAAATCGTAGCCCCAGACCTCGCTGATAAGGCTTTCGCGCGTAAGGGCAAGACCCTTGTTGCGCACCATGTAGAAGAACAGCTCGTACTCCTTGGGCGTCATCTCAACGCGCTTGCCGTCGATGGTAACGGTGCGCGCCGAAAAATCCACTTCAAGTCCGTTATAGGTGAAAACGTCGTTTTTGGTTGTGTTCTCGGTCTTGCCGGAGCGCTTGATGACCGCGCCGACTCGCATCATCAGCTCCTTCGGGGAGAAGGGCTTTACAACATAGTCGTCGCTGCCAAGCTCAAAGCCGTGGATCTTGTCATATTCCTCGCCGCGCGCCGACAGCATGATTATGGGCGTGTCGCGGAACTTGCGTATCTCGCGGCAGGCGGAGAAGCCGTCGAGCTCGGGCATCATCACGTCCATGATTATCAAATCAAATTCCTTCTGGCGGCAGATCCTTATCGCCTGCATGCCGTCGACGGCTTCCTCGACCTCATAGCCCTCAAACTCGGCGTACTTGCGGATGATCTGGCGGATGCGGAATTCGTCGTCGACAACTAAAATTTTACTCATATTAATCAAATCCTTAAAATAAATTCAATCAGAGGCGCACGGCGCACGGAAGCCGGATCGCCCGTATTTTTTTTATTGTACCACAAAATAAAAAAGATTGAAATACCCGAAAAAAAGTTTTATAATAGAAAATGCAGAAAATCGTCAATTTTGAAAGGATGAAACGATGAGACCGAGAATTATCGAGGCGGCGCAGATCACCTCAGCCGTCAAAAAGCTGTTTATGGACTGCAACTACTTCATCGGAAGCGACATAATGCGCCGCTTGGAGCAGGCGCTGGAGTCCGAGGAAAGCCCCGTCGCCAAAAATGTGCTTACGCAGATAATCGAAAATGACAGGATAGCCGCGAAGGAGCAGATCCCGATGTGTCAGGACACCGGCATGGCGGTGCTGTTCGTGGAATACGGCGACAAGGTGTGCGTCGATGGCGGCAGCTTTGAGGACGCGGTGCAGCAGGGCGTGCGCGAGGCTTATGACGAGGGCTATCTGCGCAAGAGCGTGGTCAGCGACCCGGTGTTCGACCGCGTCAACACCCGCGACAACACGCCCGCCGTTATACACACCAAGATTGTGAGCGGCGACGCCATACACATCACCGCCGGCGGCAAGGGCTTCGGAAGCGAAAATATGTCGGCGATCAAAATGCTTACTCCGTCCTACGGCGTTGAGGGTGTCAGGCAGTTCATCCTCGACACCGTGCGCGCCGCAGGCCCCAATCCCTGTCCGCCGATCGTGGTGGGCGTGGGCATAGGCGGCACCTTTGAGCGCGCGGCGCAGCTCGCGAAAAAAGCGACCTTCCGTCCGATCGACACCGCTAACCCCGACCCGCGCTACGCGGCTCTCGAGGAGGAGCTTCTGGAAAAGATCAACGAAATGGGCTTCGGCCCCGCAGGCTTGGGCGGCAAAACCTCGGCGCTGGGCGTCAACATCGAAACCTCACCCACCCACATCGCCGGCATGCCGGTAGCCGTCAACATCTGCTGTCACGCGGCAAGGCACGCGAGCACGGTGATCTGACGCGGCAGCAGTTTAACAGAGAGGATTACTTATGACAAAAAAAATCAACCTTCCCATAACGGACGAGGATATCAAAAACCTGCGCGCCGGCGACAGCGTGCTGCTCAGCGGCACCATCATAACCGGGCGCGACGCCGCGCACAAGCGGCTTTTCGACCTGCTTAAGGCTGGCGAGGCGCTGCCTGTCGACGTCAAAGGCGAGATCATCTACTATGTCGGTCCGGCTCCCGCGAAGCCCGGCCACGCGGTCGGACCCGCGGGTCCGACGTCAAGCTACCGGATGGACAAATACACGCCCGCCCTGCTTGAGCTCGGCATGAAGGGCATGATCGGCAAGGGCGCGCGGTCGCAGGAGGTTATCGATTCCATAGTGAAGAACAAGGCGGTGTACTTTGCCGCTATCGGCGGCGCTGCGGCACTGATAGCCGAAAGCATCAAGGCTGAGGAGCTGCTCTGCTATGAGGATCTCGGCACCGAGGCTATCCGGCGCTACACGGTGGAGGATTTTCCGTGCATCGTAGCGATCGACTGCGAGGGCAACAACGTCTACGCGCGCGGGAACTGACGCTCAGGCGGCGGGCGCGTCGGCGGTTTTATTAGGTAAATACCTGATTTCTTCAAGATTTTTGAATTGACAACGCACAGGTTTAATATTATAATAAAAAACGAATAAAAATTTTATTTAGGAGTCAAAAAGCAAATGCCTTATATCAACGTAAAAACCAACGCAAAGCTGACCGCTGAAGCAAAGGAGATCATCAAAAGAAGACTGTTTGACACCATCGGGATCCTGCCGGGCAAAAGCGACCGCTATCTGATGATATCCATTGAGGACAAAGCGGATATGTCGTTTCACCGCGACAGCGATACGCCGATGGCGATCGTGGAGGTAAAGGTTTTCGGCGGCGCGACCAAGGACGCCTATCAAAAGCTGTGCAAAGCCATCTGCATCATCATGGAGGACGACGCGCACGTAAAGGGCGACTGCTGCTATGTCAAATTTGACGAAGTAAAATATTGGGGTTATAACGGATTTATGTTTTGACAACGAGTAAGGGGAATCCAATATGAGAATTGTTGTTCTTGCGGGAGGCACCAGCACCGAAAGAGATGTTTCGATATCCTCGGGACTTCTGGTCGCCGCCGCATTGAGAGAAAAGGGTCATCAGGTAGTGCTGCTTGACGTGTTCACGGGCTACGAAAAGGATATTCTTGACGTTGACGAGCTGTTTGCGCAAAACTACAGCTTCACCTCCAGCGCCAAGGTCGGCGAAACGATCTCCGACATCGACGAGATAAAAGAAAACCGCCGCGACAAATCCTGCCGCTTCATCGGCGAAAACGTCATCGACATCTGCTCCTGCGCCGACATCACCTTTTTTGCGCTGCACGGCGGCGAGGGCGAAAACGGCAAGCTGCAGGCGACCTTTGACCTGCTGGGACTTAAGTACACCGGCTCGGGCTATCTCGGCTCGGCGCTGGCGATGAACAAGGGGCTGACCAAAAGCGTGCTGACGCAGCACAAGGTCACGACTCCCCGCGGCGAGATATTCAGATCCGAAGAAGAGACCGCCGGCTGGAAGATCTTTCCCTGCGTGGTAAAGCCCTGCTCGGGCGGCTCCAGCGTGGGCATCACCATCGTTGAGACCCGCGAGGATTTCAGGCAGTCGGTCAAAGAAGCCTTCAGCTACGGCGAGAGCGAGATCGTGGTCGAGCAGTATGTGAAAGGCAGAGAGTTCGCCGTCGGCGTTATCGGCGGCAAGGCGCTGCCTCCTATCGAGATCATTCCGAAAACCGGCTTTTACGATTATAAAACCAAATATCAGGCGGGCGCCGCAGAGGAAAAATGTCCCGCCGACATAACCGCCGAGCAGGACAGGATCATGCGCGAGGCGGCTGAGCAGGCATACAGCGCGCTTCATCTGGAGAGCTACGCGCGCATGGACTTTATTTTGGACAAGGGCAACAACGCCTATTGTCTGGAGGCGAACACCCTGCCCGGCATGACGCCAACCAGCCTGCTGCCGCAGGAGGCGGCGGTCGAGGGCGTCGGCTATGCCGATCTGTGTGAGCTCATCATCAAAGAATCGATGAAAAAATACGAGAAAAAGGGCTGCCTATGAAACCATTTACATTAGCGGAGATTGCCGCGGCGTGCGGCGGCGAGTATGTGGGCGACGCGGCGCTGAAATCGCAGACCATCACCTCGGTGGAGCGCGACAGCCGCCAAATCAGAGACGGCTCGCTCTTTCTCGCCATCAGGGGCGAGCGCGTTGACGGTCACGATTTTATCGAAAGGTGCTACGAAAACGGAGCGGTCTGCGCCGTTTGTGAAAAAGCGCCCGCAAACGCCCGAAAGCCCTATATCCTTGTGCCGTCCACCCTTGCGGCGGTGAAGGAGATAGCGCGTGCGTACCGCGAAAAATTCGACATCCCCGTTGTGGGCGTGTCGGGCAGCGTGGGCAAAACCTCCACAAAGGAGATGCTCTGCGCCGTATTGTCGCAAAAATTCAAGACCCACAAAACGCAGGGCAACCTCAACAACGAGCTGGGCGTGCCGCTCACGATCCTGAGTATGCCCGAGGACGCCGAGGCGGCGGTGATAGAGATGGGCATTTCCGGCTTCGGCGAAATGACCCGACTCGCGAGGGTAGCGCAGCCCACGATCTGCGTGCTGACCGTGATCGGCTGCTGCCATCTTGAGAATCTGGGCGACCGCGACGGCGTTCTCAAGGCAAAGACCGAGATGTTCGCCTATGCGCGCGAGGGCGCCGAGTATATCCTCAACGGCGACGACGACAAGCTCTGCACCGTCACTCAGGTGCGCGGAAAGCGCCCGATCTTCTTCGGTCTGTCCGACAAAAACCGCTATTACGCGGAAAATATCGAAAACAACGGCGAGGGCGGCGTGCGCTGCACGCTCTGCTTTGACGGCAGGCGGCTTGACGTGACTATACCCGCCATCGGCAGCTATATGGTGTCGAACGCTCTGGCTGCGGTCGCAGCGGGCGATCTGCTCGGGCTGAGCGACGAGGAGCTTATCCGCGGCGTGGAATCCTACAAGACCGTGGGCAGCCGCGCCAACGTGGTGAACACAGAGAGCCTGCGGATCATCGACGACTGCTACAACGCCAACCCCACCTCGGTCAAGGCGTCGCTTGACACACTTAAAAACTTCACCGGCAGAAGGGTCGCCGTCCTCGGCGACATGAAGGAGCTGGGCGTAAACGAGCTGGCGCTGCACTACGACACGGGCGTTTACGCAAAGGAGCTCGGCATCGATCTCGTTATCGGCGTCGGTCCTCTCGCGAAAAAGCTTGCCGACGGTGCGGAAGGTCTGTGGTTCGAGAGCATCGAAGCGCTGACCGCCGAGCTGCCCGACCTTCTGCAAAAGGGCGACACCGTGCTGGTTAAGGCGAGCCATTCGATGCATTTCGAAAGGATAGTTGAAGCTTTGAAAGAGCTCAAGCTATAAATCAAAAATAACAAACCGCAGGTCATGTGTGATCATTCACCGTCCGCTGTATACTATTAAAATGAAAGGCAGGAAAGCAAAATGTCTGTAGCTTATATGACGCATCCGTTAATCAAACATAAAATCACCCTGCTGCGCAAGCAGACTACGGGTACCAACGAATTTCGCAAGCTGATCGAGGAGATCGCTATGCTGATGGGCTATGAGGCACTTGCCGATCTGCCCACCGCCGATATCGAGGTGACCACTCCCATCGAAAAAACCGTGCAGCCCGTCATCAACGGCAAAAAGCTCGCCGTTGTGCCGATCCTGCGCGCGGGCTTGGGCATGGTCAACGGTATCCTTGCGCTTGTCCCCTCTGCCAAGGTCGGTCATATCGGTCTTTACCGCGACCCCGAAACACACCTTCCTCACGAATATTACTGCAAGCTGCCCGAGGCGATCGACGAGCGCCAGATCGTGGTGGTCGACCCGATGCTGGCGACAGGCGGCTCTGCGGTGGCGGCAGTGGACTTCATCAAGGCGCGCGGCGGAAGAAAAATCAAGTTCATGTCCGTTATCGCGGCTCCCGAGGGCGTCAGCACGCTGATGAAGGCGCATCCCGACATCCAACTTTATGTCGGCTGCCTTGATCGCTGCCTGAACGAAAACGCCTACATCTGCCCCGGCTTGGGCGACGCCGGCGACCGCATTTTCGGAACGATGTAATACTGAACTCAAAAGGG
>ONHJ01000060.1 GCA_900317595.1 uncultured Eubacteriales bacterium
GCGGTTTTGCCTTCGGCACCGCTCGGAATGACAGCGTGAGGAAACGCTTTTTTCCAAGCACGGTTTCCTTAACTGTGTAGGGGCGGACACGCAGGTCCGCCCCTGCAAAATACGGAGCGAACTCAGCTCTCAACTCTCAACTAAAAAGGCGCCCGCATTTGCGGACGCTTTTTTCAGATCACTGTAAAACAGGTTTCTTCGGGGTTTATTTCGCGGGTCTCCACGGGCGTATCGGAGGAATAGCGGAACATCAGCTCCTGGCTTTTGACGCTGACCTTCGCGCCGTCAGGAATCGAGTTGGTGATGAAGGCGTTGCCGCCGACCACCACGTTTTTGCCGATGACCGTGTCGCCGCCGAGGATGGAGGCTCCCGAATAGATTGTCACGTTGTCGCAGATCGTCGGGTGGCGCTTTTGCCGCGCAGGTTTTGACCTCCGCGAGTGGAGAGCGCTCCGAGGGTGACGCCCTGATATATCTTGACATTGTTGCCGATCTCGGTGGTCTCGCCGATGACGATGCCGGTGCCGTGGTCGATGAAGAAATACTTGCCTATGGTGGTGCCGGGATGGATGTCGATGCCCGTAAGGCTGTGCGCGTGCTCGGTCATTATGCGCGGGATAAGCGGCACGCCCAGCAAAAACAGCTCGTGGGCTATGCGGTTTGAGAAGATGGCGTAAAGACCGGGATAGGTGCAGATGATCTCATCCTTGTTGTAGGCGGCAGGGTCGCCCTCGTAGAAGGCCTGGATATCGGTTTCGATGTATTCCCTGATTTTCGGGATGGTCTCAAGGAAAGCAAAGGTTATGCGTTCGCTTTCCGACTCGATAAAACCGGCGTCGGCGTTCTCATACTTCGGCGCGTAGCGCAGCACGATCGCGGTCTGGCGCATTAGATTGAAGATGATGTCCTCGAGCAGGATGGAGATATTGTTGCGCACTGTGTAGGTGCGGTAATTGCTGTTGCGGTAATAGCCCGGATAGATCACGACCTTGAGCTTTTCGAGGATATCGATCACAACGTCCTTGTCGGGATAGGCGAACATCTTGTTTTCATCGATGACGCGCCCCTTGGCGTAGTCCTCCATCAGCAGATTCACGATACCGCCGATTTTTTTATCCATATCGTTTGGCAAAAGATCACCCCTTTTTTTGAGTAGTCAGCAGTCAGTTGTCAGCAATCGGTTAAGGGGCGCTGTTCACTGAAAAAGTCCGCCCTCAAGCAGTCTTGCGGCTTCGGCAAGCGCTTCTTCCTCGTCCTCACCGGAACAGACGACCTCGACTTTAGTACCGTTTTTAATATATGCCGCGATCACGTTCAAAATACTTTTGGCGTTATAGGTGCCGCCGTTGCAGCAAAGCTGAACGGTGGATTTAAAGCTGCCCATTGCCGCGACGAAGGCGGACGCTGTGTCCATCTGAAAGCCCTGCTCACCGGCAAAGGCGACTGTTTTTGATATCATTTTATTAACTCCTTTAAGGCAAGATATGTCCCGAGGACAGATACAGGCGGTACCACTCGTCGCGGGTCAGCTCGATGTCAGCCGCTCTGGTGATCTCGAGCATGCGGTAGTAGTTCATGGTGCCGACGATGGTCTGCATTTTCGCGGGGTGGCGCAGGATCCACGCCGCCGCGATGGTCGACTTTGTGACGTTGTATTTGGCGCTGATCTCGCCGAGCGCCCAGTTGAGGTCGGGATATCCGTCGTTGTTGTCGACAAACGCGCCCTTGCCGCTCTGGAACGGCGACCATGCCTGGATAGTGATGTTGTTCAGACGGCTGTAATTCAGCACGTCGCCGCCTCTGTCAACGGCGCCGTCGGTGTGCATATTGGCTTCCATGCCGGTGGAGATTATGTTTGAGAACGGTATGCTGAACTGGATCTGATTTGTGAGGATATCCTGCTTTACGCAGGTTTTGAGCAGCTCGATCTGAGAAGGCTTGTGGTTGGAAACGCCGAAGCGCCTCACCTTGCCCTTGATTTCAAGCTCGTCGAACGCCTTCGCTACCTCCTCGGGCTCCACAAGCGCGTCAGGGCGGTGCAGCAGCAGGATATCGAGATACTCGGTGTCGAGCCGCTTCAATATGCCGTCGACGCTTTTTATTATGTATTCGTACGAAAGATTGTACATCTCACGCGGCACGATGCCGCATTTTGACTGCAGAATGATCTGGTCGCGCGGTATGCCGATCTCCTTAAGGCTTTCGCCGAACATCCGCTCGCACTCTCCGCCGCCGTAGATATCGGCGTGGTCAAAAAAGTTGACGCCCAGCGAAATGCAGTGCCAGATGTATTTGGGGATATCCCAGCGCTCCAGCTCCGCAAGGCGCATACAGCCCAAGCCGATAACAGGAACGTCAAGATCGGATCTGCCGAGTTTCATGGTTTTCATGGAAACACCTCCGCGCGTTTTTTACAGCTACATTTATTATACCATAAATGCAATTAGTGTCAATGATTTATTTTGGAAAGCGAACAAAGCCTCCTTTTGGCGTCGAGCGCTGACTTCCGCGATCAACAGCAAACGGCATTGCCGATATCCGCGCTCAAAATCCTGCCGAATGGAGTAAAAAGGGGCCGGCTCAAACTCATTGTTATGAGTAAGAGTCAGCCATATTAATGGTTTGCTCTATGGATATCGCATATACGTATCAATAATCAAAAATGCAGTACTCAAAGGCGTTGACGACTATCGTTGCGCCTTTTTTTGTCATCTGCGGTATGCGCGCACCGTAGTTGCGGTGAACGTGGCCGTGGATAAAATACGCCGGCCGGTAGGTGTCCAGCAGGGTGTTGAAGCACTCAAAGCCCCTGTGCGGAAGGTCTTCCAGATCGTTCAGACCGAAAGCGGGAGCGTGGGTGAGCAGGATGTCGAAGCCGTGGTTTCTTCTCAGCAGCGACGAGTAGGCGCGGACGCGTCTTTTCATCTGCTTTTCGGTGAACATATATCTGCCGGGACGGTAGCGGAAGGCGCCGCCGATGCCGAAAATGCGCACCCCGTTCACCTCGATCAGCCTGCCGTCGGCGCAGATGCAGCCCTCGGGCTCGCGGCTGTTTCTGTCATCGTGATTGCCGTGGACATAAACCAGAGGGCAGTGCGCGAGAGTGACTAAAAATTCAGTGTATTCGGGACTCAGGTCGCCGCAGGAAAGTATCAGATCGAATTCATCGAGCCGTCCCGGCTGGTAGTATTTATAGAACCTGTCGGCAGGTTCATCGGAAACTGCAAGGATTCTCATGTCTCGGTTTCTGCCTCCTGTTTTGACTGCCGAACGCCAACGTCTGTATCGACCGTCGCTTTTCCCATGTCGGTGAGCTCCTGATAGACCGGTATGCTGCCCACCACGTTATCGACCAGATAGTCCATGTTGATTATCTGCTCGAGCGTAAGCTCTGTCTGACCCTCGCCGATGATCTCGCCGCTCTGGGAATAAAACGGCGTCAAAAACGGCTTTCCTGCGTCGTTTATCAGGCTGCTGCGGAAGAAATCCGCGAACCGCCTTGTGGCGAGCGGGAGCGCCGGCGCGTATTCGACGTCGACGACGCCGGCTGACATTCCCCAGTAATAGTTGAGAGCGCGTGCGGTGTTGTCATACTCGCTCTTGATGGTTTTGTCGAGCACGGCGCGCAGAAGCTTTTCGTAATAAACGCCCCATTTCCAGACCGGAACGGCAAGCAGCTTGGTGTTTTCGCCGTCGATGTGAGAAAGCCCGAAGCTGGCGCGGTCGTCCTCGGTGAAGCGCGAGGTGTCCTGAGATGAGATCCAGTGGATGTTCTGTCGGTTGAGCGAAAGCGCCGCTTCCTTGGCGCCCTTGACAGCCGACCACTCAAGAAAGACCTTTGAGCCGGGATTCGCCATTTCGGCGCCGAGCGCGAAGGCGTTGATGCCGGCGATCTGACCGTATATGGGATAGTCGCAGACATAGCCCAGCCGCCCGCTTTTTGTAAGTGAGCCGGCGATCAGGCCGAGGATGAATTTCACCTCATACATACGCGTGTAATAGGTGCGAAGATAGCGGTGCGAGGTGTTTAGCGAGCAGTTCATCAGGATTACGTTCGGGTTCTCGACCGCAGCGCGCAGCGAAGCCTGGAGCATTCGCGGCGAGGTCGTGAAGATCAGGCCGCAGCCGTCCGCGATAGCCTGCTTAAGCACCTCGGGATATTTCGCCTCACCGGTGCAGGTGTAGGTCTGAGTGTCGACCTTGTCGCCCATCACAGTTTGGGCGTACTGTCTGCCCGCCTCATGGTCGGATACCCAGCCCGATTTTTCCGGCGAGACGTCATAGACGAATCCCGCCTTAAGCTTAGCGGGCTTGCCGATCGGCAGGACCTTTGAGAGCATTGACTGCTTTATCTCTTTTTCCTCACCCGGGACGCTCTTGACCTCAATGGTCTTGTTTTGCTCGTTGAGGGCTACCTCTTCCCACATTTTTTTGAGGTTGCTTTCGATGTCCTCGCTGCTCTCGCCCGAGAGCTGCTCGTAGCCGTAAACATCGATATAGCTGAGCATGGCGTCGGCGACGGTGGCTTTAAGCTTTTCGCCGCGGTTTTTATAATACGCCTTCTCAAAGCGGTAATAGACGCTCGAAAGCTGCATGCGTTCGTCGTCTGTCCACGGCTCGTCGGCGGTCTTGCCCATCGCGTGCAGCAGCTCGCGGTAGCTGCCCTTTTTCGAGAATTCGATAAAGTTGATCTTGCTGCAGCGGTTGAACTCCACATATTCCATATAGAGCTTGACTTCATCGCTGTCGGTCTGCTCGGGCATGATGCGGGTGACATCGGCGGCGATGCTGTAGGCGCCGCAGTATTTCAGCACGCTGACGCGCTTGTTGCCCTCCTCGACATAGTAGCGGTGGAGATACTCATAGACCTTGATCGGGTCGTGTATTCCCTCGCTGATGTGAGAGCAGTAGAGCGACTTCCACTTTGAGGCGAACTCGGTGTCCTCGGGAAGCAGCGGCATGAAGCCCGGAGAAAAGGCGCTGACCCTGCCCTCGGTCTTTGTGCCGACGATCAGGCGCATGGGTATCTGTTCAACGCCGATATGGATGCCCGACGATGATTTTTCTGCCGGTATCAGCTTGTCCAACACCGGAAGGGTGTCGCTTTCGCTTTTGTTCGGAGCGGCGGCGACTTCTCTTTGTCCGATACGCAGTGCTTCTCTGTACTCGATTTCGGGTTGCATCTGTGACTCCTTTCGTAATCAGCGGTGATAGTATGATCTCGATTATTCCGTTACCTTTTATTATACAACACTTCGGCAGAATTAACAACAGTTTTTAACATATTTTTCTTTTTTGCGCGACAACGCGGAATAAAAAAGTCCCCGCAGCGAGCAAATGTTCATTGCGGGGATAGGGCTTATAGTTGACGACATTGCGGAAACCGGCAATTTCAATTACTTATCGGCGGTTTCTTTATGCGTTTCCTTATAGACTTTAAGGTAATTGTCAAGCTCCTTTACATAAAGCTGCGCGATGTGGCTCAAAAGCAGATTTTTCTTTGAAACGTAGCCTATAACCATGTTGCTTCCGACGGTGTCGTCGTCCGCTTCAAACGGCACGGCAAGGTAATCAGAGCCGTTAAGCTCCTCGCTGATAACGCCGGAGCAGAGGGTATAGCCATCGAGCCCTATCATCAGGTTCAGCATGGTCGCCCTGTCGGTCGCTTTGATCGTCTTGGGGTACTCGCTCGTGCTCAGAATCTCCTCGGCGTAATAGAAAGAGCCATTGTCGCCCTGCTCAAACGAAAGGCAGGGGTAGTCCTTCAAATCCTCAAAGCGGATCTTGTCCTTATTCGTGAGCGGATGACCCTTCCATAAATACACATAGGCGTTGCACTCGGTCAGCGGCGTGAAAACCAAGCCGTTTGATTTCAGCAGCTTTTCAAGCGGTTTTCGGTTGAAATCGTTGAGATATAATATGCCGATCTCGCTCTTGCCGGAAGCCACGTCGTCGATCACATCGCGGGTGCGCGTTTCGCGTATGGCAAATTCATACTTGTCCGTGCCGAAGTGCTTCACCATCTCCACAAAGCTTTTGACCGCGAAGGAATAGTGCTGGGTCGAGATGCCGAACTTCTTTTTCAGATTTCCGTTTTTGCCGTATTTTTCAAGCAGATTATCATACTGCGAAAGCACCTCGCGCGCGTAGACAATGAACTCCAAACCGTCGTTTGTCGGCGTCACTCCCCTGCCGCTGCGGTTAAAGATCGTGATACCGAGCTCCTTTTCAAGCTCCTGCACGGCGCTTGTCAAAGACGGCTGCGCGATATATAACTGCTCCGAAGCCTTGTTAAGCGAGCCTTCCTCGCAGATCACGATCACATATCTAAGCTGTTGTATCGTCATATCAAATCACCCTGAATAATATAATCAAAGCCCGCACGGTCTGTGCGCGTAAGGCAAAGCTGTCGGCGCAACGTCCTTTTGCTGAGATCAAACGCATAATCGCCCCTCTGTTTCCCTATTATAACAGTATGTTGATATGCTTTCAAGACTTTTTTCAAATTTAGTACTATAATAAATTAAAACGCTTTAAACAGATGTCAGCGGAAAATTTCGCAGAGCAAGGAGGAGGCCGCAGTTTTTCACAGACTATGATTGCAAAACAAGCCTTTGAGCAGGGGGATGAGACGTCATCACGCTTTTATGATGCAGAAAAACAATCAAAGCACTTGACAAATGCCAATATTCGGAATATAATTAACCTACTATGTAGATATGTATATTAGGTTTTGGGGGTTGATGTTTATGAAAAGAATCGTCAGTATCGATATGATGATTGGCGGCATCTGTATGATGTCTTGTTTTGCGTGCTCAAAAAAGCCTCGGTCAATCGGCGAAAATGAACCGTTTATTGTACAGAGGCGTGAAAGCGCCTCTTTTTTGATATAGGAGTTTTTTATGTGCGAAATATACGGCTTCTCGGGCAACCGAAGTATGGAACTGAATCGTGACTTGCGTGAGTTTTACTCCCACGCCGATCAACACCCCAACGGGTGGGGACTTGCGCTTTTCGATGAACAAAAAACCGAATTGTTGAAGGAAGTTTGCCGCGCCGGCAAAAGCGCGTTGCTTAGCGAAAGGCTCAACTCGCCCATCGAAGCAAAAACCGCGCTGGCTCATATCCGTTTGGCGACCATCGGGAATGTGGAGCAGGACAATTGCCACCCATTTACGGCGACCGACAACAGCGGCAGAACGTGGACGCTGATACACAACGGCACGGTTTTTGAAAGCGATAAGCTGAACAAAAATATCTTTCTGCAAAAGGGCGAGACCGACAGCGGACGGATATTGCTCTATATTATCGACCGAATCAACGAAGCGAGCGCGCTGCTCAGGCGCTTTTTGACCGCCGCGGAGCGTTTTGTGATTTTGGACGAGATCGTCCGCGGCAGCTCGCCGAAGAACAAGCTGAACCTGTTGATCTTTGACGGCGAACTGCTCTGCGCGCACACCAATTTCCGTGACTCGCTCTATTACCGAAGGGACGAAAGCGGCGTGACCTTTTCCACTCAGCCGCTCTCGGAGGGAGCTTGGGAAAAGGTACCGTTCGCGACGCTGCTCGGTTATCAAAACGGCGAGCGTGTGTACACGGGAACGAATCACAGCAATGAATATTTCTTTGACCCGACCGCATACAAGCCGCTTTATATGGCGTATTCGGCTCTGTAAGGAGGGCTTGCGTGAACGCGGCTATTCCGAGGAGATCTATTTGTCGCCGCTGTTTGAAAGGGCGAAGACGCTGACCTCACCGTCGGGATATCTGCTTCAAAACGAAACCGAAAAGTGATTTTGGAATACGCAAAACTGCAGGTGAAATAATGTCAAAAGTATTCAATACAACTCATGTGCAGCTTTTGAGCGGCACCTTCGGCTTGGAGCGCGAGACCCTGCGTGTGACCGCCGACGGTCATATGGCGCACTCGCCGCACCCGTTCCCTGACGATTAGCATATCGTCAAGGATTTCTGCGAGAATCAGGCGGAGATCAACACGGGCGTTCACGACAACGCGCAGGGAGCGGCAGACGAGCTTGCTGCGCTTTCCGAACGCCTGAGCTCGGAGATCAAAAAACGCGGCAAAAGGCTCTGGTTGTACTCCAATCCGCCGATCATCAAAAATGCGGACGATATACCGGTCGCCCTTTATGAGAGCGATCAGCAGGGCAAGCACCCGGTCGAGAGAAAAGATATTGAATTGGACGAAACATGGTACTATATGATTTAGCCGGGTGTCCCGGCGGTCGATTTGTCCACTGAAAAGCAAAGGCGGCTCAACTGCGAGCCGCCTGATATGTTTGTTTGGGTGTTATGTTGATGTACTCGGTTTTGGATTCTTCCATAAACAAATCCTTATAGCCGTTATTCAGTCGCTTGCACTTCATGCAATATACCTCTCTGCCGAGGTTGATGCA
>ONHJ01000190.1 GCA_900317595.1 uncultured Eubacteriales bacterium
ATATAGATGTTATAGCCCTCTGCCCTGCCGAGCTTATCCCACGTAAGCGAAACAGAGGTGTCGGTGACCTCGGTCGCCTTGATGTTTTCAATGATGGTGGAATGCGGAATAAAGAGGTTGACGATTCCCACGATCAGCAGAATAAAGAGCAGCAGGATGAGCAGCGCGCCCGAAACCATCATAATGCGGATTCTGGTGCGCCTTCTGTGAGAGCGCTTGGAAGGTCGTTTTGCGGGCGGCCGCCTGCGGACGTCGCGGCGGTGATCGGTTCCGACGTCATCCGAAAAGATGTCGAAATCATAATCCTTGTTTGAATAATTGTCTTTCATAAACTTCCCCATTACTTCATGCAGATAATTCAGGGATGAATCCCTGATAATGCGTAAAATCGGACGGCTCCATCTCCCTTATGCGCTCCAAACGCAAAGAGCCGCCTGAAACATTTCTATTATATCATATTTATTACAATAAAATCTACTGTTTTTCCACATTTTTCAACAGGTTAAAAAATTGTAATCACATAAAGCCTGCCCGCGATGACATCGCGGGCAGGCTTTTAGAATCCCAGCAGTTGCTTTTTTTTGCAATTGAATTCCTCCTCGGTGAGAAATCCCTGCTGCTTCAGCTCGGCGAGCTTGCGGATTTCATCCGCGAAACGGCTTTGTCGACGCCCTTTTTTCCGCTGTTGATCAGCGTTTTTCCCAAGTCGCGGAACGCGTGACCCAGCTCGGATCCCGTATTTTTCCAAGAGTTTTTCAAATTTGACATGCTATCATCTCCTTGTCAGGCGCACTTTATCAGAAATCATTGAACATAAATTCCGCCCAGTAATATTGGCTCATGTATTCGTTGGCGTAGGCGTTGACCGCGCCCGCGTCCAGCTCGGCAAAGCGGTAGTAGTCGCAGTCGAGTGTGTTGACATTGACCGCAAGGCTGTTGTAGCTTTTGTGAACCGCTTTTTCCGCGCCGACCTTTTTGAGCGATTTCATCATGGCGGAAACCAGCGTCTGCAGATAGCCCTGCTGCTTTTTGTCATATGGCTCGTCCTCAAACAGCGCGGCGCCGATCTCCTTGATCGTGCAGGAGCTGCCGTGGCGGTGCACCAGATAGGCAAAGATCTCCTTGGAGCGGCTGCGCTCAAAGTGAACGGGCTTTCCGTCGGGCGTGAACACATCGAAATTGCCGAAGCACTGCACCTTGAGGAGCGCGTTGTCCTTCGGGACGATCGGGAATCGCAGGTCGTCGAGCTCCTTTGCGATGTCCTCCGCCGTAACAGGCTTCATGATATAGCCGCTCGCGTGGAGGCGCATGGCGTCGCCCGTGTATTCGCTGAAGCCCGTGACGAAGATGATATTCATTTTCGGGTTGACTTCCTTCAGCTTCTTGGCAAGCTCCACGCCGTTCATGCCTCTCATGTGGATATCCAGAAAGGCGATGTCGCAGCCGTTCTCTCTGGCTTCGCTGAGCAGGTCGGTCTGCTTGGAGAATGCCGTAATATCGGCGTCGGGTCGGGCTTCCCTGACCGCCATTTCCAGCATCTGGAGCATCAAAGGCTCGTCGTCCACGCACAGTATTCTCATGTTTGCTTCTCCCCCTTTGGAATGATAACCTTTGCGACAGTCCCCTCACCGATCGTGCTGGTGATTTCGACCCTCGCGTTGCACATATCTTTCAGCCGTCTGCGGGTGTTTTCCATGCCCACATGGGAGCGACCGTCGTTTTTCTGAACAGTCGTGTCAAAGCCGACGCCGTCGTCGGAGATGATGACCTCATAATCCGTGTCGGTTTCGCGCGTGGCGATCGTCACGGTGCCGCCCTCCTCCTTCATGCCGACGCCGTGCTTGACGGCATTTTCGACCAAGGGCTGGATCGACAGAAGCGGCAGCTCAAAATCGGTGGTCTGAATATCGTATTTGATATTCAGCTTGTCAGCAAAGCGGAGCTTTTCGATATACAGGTATTTTTCGAGGTGCTCCAGCTCCCTTTGGAACGGCACGGGCGTCGTCTGCTTGAGCGAGTCCATGTTGCCGCGCAGATACTTGGTGAAGGTGATGGTCGCCTTCTGGGCGGTGTCAGGGTCGAGCTTGCAGAGCATGGCGATGCTCGACAGCGAGTTATAGAGGAAATGCGGCTGAATCTGACTGACCATGATGGAAACCTTTGCCTCGTACAGCTCCTTCTGCATCTGCTGATAGCGGATGGCTTCCTTGTATTGCTTTTTCAGATCGCGCACCAGACGGATGATCTGGTAGATCATGGTAATCGCGATGCCGTAGTAGTAGAATTGAATATCGGCGAAGTTGAGGTAATGGTTGACCGCGTCGATAATGATGGACACTGTCAGGGGCGTCCATGAGGCGAGAATGAAAACCGCCTGATTGTTGTTGCCCGCCTCCACGGCGAGCAGGACGGTGATGACGACCGTGCACAGCGCCGTATAGATATAGATATTCGGCGAGGAGGCATAGAGGTCGATGACGTGCGTAAAGTGAAGCACCAGCGCGCCGATGACCAGCAGGATGTAAACCGAAGCGAGAGACGCGGTGATGATGCGCGTGACGCGGCGCTCCAGATGGGAGC
>ONHJ01000006.1 GCA_900317595.1 uncultured Eubacteriales bacterium
TTTTTCGCAAAATGCAATACCAAAAAGGGCAGGCTGAAAACAGAGGTGCCGGTTCAAAGTAGGGCACGGTCTTGACCGTGCCGCAGATAAAGGCAGAAAAACCGGGCTTTAATCCCACGGTCAGGGTACGGCTGTGCCCAGACCCCCTCAGTCCCCCTATTAGGCAATGTCAACAACTTAAGCTCTATCGTTTTGATGATATTTAACAGATTGATGTTTTATAGTGCGTGGGAAGGAGCGGTTGGGTCTAACAGGAACAACTGAGTGTGAAATCACCTGATAGATTTCTTTAATCAGTTTTTTCTTTTGACGTTTGGAATCGGTTATCAACATCATAATGACATTTTCTTTTAGCTCCGATACGACCGTGTTAACATTAATTTTGTATTGATACTTGTTGCCTGACTCAGCGTTTCTTCGCTCGATTTCCTCGCGGTTTTCCAGAATCATCAAGGAAGCCAAATTATTGAGAAACAATGTAGCATAAAAGTCTTGTTTGATCGCAAGCGGCGTTGTGCCGGAGAAGTTCTCGAGCTCCAACTTGTTTTTGATGTCATCATACTTTGTTTCAATTCCCCAACGCAAATGATAAAGCTGTTTGAATATATCAATGGTAAAGGATTTGTCATAAAGATTTGTAATTAGTATTTCTTGTGTTCCGTTTATATCGAATCTAACCACTCTGAATGTCTTTTCTATCTTTGCTTTCTTGAAATTGTATGTGATAACGCAATCATTACCGGAGAGATACTTCTTCATTCCTCTGACAAACGTATCATCACATCGCATAATGTAGTTGAATCCTCCGTTTTCAAGCTGATCGATCAACTTTGCCGAGGGATAACCTCTGTCGAACAAAATCAGATCCGGTGACTTGATTTTTTCGACATTAATTAAATGAGCGGCAGCTAAATCCCGTTCACTTGCGTTACAAGGTGCAATGATAGCATCGACTACGATTCCGTTTAAGACATCATAAAGACATGAAGACAGTGCCTGAATCTGATCTCCGCTGCTTTTCTGAACACCAAATTCCTCTAAACTCTCTTTATGATAAGGGAGATTCAATTTGCTTCCATCAACTGCCAATAGGCGATATCCTTTATAGGTCTGGTATTCATATTGGGAATAGCAGTCATCAATGGTTATTTTGAATATTTCTTGAAATGCTTCCCATTTTATACGCATTCTTCCTTTTGAAAAAGCCTGTTGGGAATATTTCACATCATCTTCCTTTGCTACTTTTATAAATGCACGCACAGCCGCACGAATACCGCGACCGGTTTTGTTTAATACCATCATCATATTGTCAGAAAAACCCGCCTTTCGATTTCTAGTGAAATCAGCTTTTCTCATTTTATTTCGAGAAACAAAATTGCTATTGTTAACTGTATCATACACTTTTTTGCAGGTTTTTCCAACTAATAATTTTATTTTCACGATATTCTCTCCAATCAAGATATTTCTATCTCGATTGTTGAGGCGAATTTCATTTGTCAATTCGCAAACTTCACAAACATCACGCTCGGTATATGTGCACAATGCCATGCATTCTTAAGTTGTTGACATTGCCCCAAGGGGGAAAGCGCGTCAGCGCAGGGGGTTCCTGCGCCGTGCTGTCCTATCAAACCGCGCCTTGTCAGAAAACCCGGCGCAGGAACCCCCCGACGCCTTCGGCGTCGACCCCCTTGGGAAATGGGGGCTGAAAGCTGTGGGTGCATTGCCCCACAAGGGCGGACACACGGGTCCGCCCCTACACAGTTAAGGAAACCGTGCTTTAAAACCAAGCCCGCAGCATTACAAATCCGGAGCGAAGCGACCCTTAACCGACTGCTGACAACTTATCCCGAAATCGCGCTTTTTTACTAAAATCCTCTTGATTATACAAGGTATTTATGTTACAATATAACTAACTACAATTAGGAGATGAACGAATGAAGCGATTGCAAATTGCTTTTATCGCCTATCTTGCTTTTCTTGTCGCGGTCGCGGTCGGTGTGACGGTGTACACGCAGGTCAACGGAAAAACATGCACGGTGAGAATGATAAACAACGGCTTCGGATATGAGATCTCGCCCGAAGCGTTCCGGGTCGAATTCAGCGATCCGACGATCGCCGAGGTCACGGATATCCGCGTAGTTCCCGGCGAAACGTCCGACACCAACACGATCGAGGTCGATTTCCACGGGCTGAAAAAGGGCAGGACGTACGCGACGGTCTATTCCGCTTATCAAAACACCAAGATGACGCCACGGCTAAAGCTGATGGTCAACGGCTCCGGCAACGTACTGGAGCTGCAAACGCTCAGCTTCAACGGCTGGCAGCTCGTTCAGGGCGTGGTGCTCAGCATCACCGCGCTGACCGCCGTTGTTATGACGGTATTTTTTTCCCTTTTTATGCGGCGTGCGCGCTTTTCCTACGCCATGGTCGCCTCAGGCGGCACCGCGATGTACTGCGCCTTCATGTTCCTGCTGACGCTGTATGATACTCAGTACATGAACAGTTTCCGCAACTTCCTTATCAGCATTTCCGACACCGGCTATTGGTTCGTGATACTCACCTCGCCGTTTATGATAATATTCTGCGGGCTGATCGCCTTCTCCAATATCTGGCTGCTCCGCCACGAGGGCTTCCGTCCGCAAAATATGCTGGGCATAGCGCTTGCGGTCGCTTGGGTGCTGGGCTTGGTCGCGGTTTATCAGATAGATTTCCTGTTAGTGCGTCAGCACTCGGATTATATAAAGGTATGCTATTCGCTCGCCTATGTGCTCAGCTTTTTGGAGTGCATGCTGCTGTCAACGGTCGCCTGCACCTTCCTTTCCACCAGATTCAAGCCGCCATATGATAAAAAATACCTTATTATCCTCGGCTGCTGCATACGTCCGGACGGTACCTTGACGCCGATCCTCAAGGGCAGAGCCGACGCCGCCATAGACTTTGAACGCAGGCAGTTCGCCTCCACCGGCGAGCACGCGAAATTCGTGCCGTCGGGCGGTCAGGGCGCCGATGAGGTCGTCTCCGAGAGCGAGGCTATGAAGCGCTACCTTATGGAGCAGGGCTATCCCGAGGAGCAGATCGTCATGGAGGACAAAAGCGTCAACACCTTCCAGAATATCATGTTTTCGCGCGATAGGATCAAGGAGGACGCCGGCGGGCTCGACGGGATAAAAGCGGCGTTCGCCACCACGAACTACCACGTTTTCCGCGGATATCTTCTTTCAAGAAAGCATAAACTGGACGCGCAGGGCATTTCCGCAAAAACCAAGTGGTACTTTTATCCCAACGCCTTCCTGCGCGAGTTTGTCGGCCTGCTGGTTGGCAGAAAGCTTTTTATCCTCGCGATCATTCTGGTGCTGCTCGGAGGCTTCAACTTCGGCATTTATATGCTGAACATGGGTCTGTGACAAAGGCAGCGCGTGAAGCGCGACAACACGCTTGATTTTCTTTTAACGAAAAAATTCCTATAAAGAAAGGATGATAAATATGAGAAAAACAAAAATCGTTTGTACCGTCGGACCGGCGTGCAACACCAAGGAAATGCTGCTAAAGATGATCGACGCGGGCATGAACGTCGCCCGAGTTAATATGTCTCACGGCACCCACGAAAGCCTCAGGGATGTGTTCGCGACCATTCGCGAGGCGATCGCCGAGAGCGGCAAAAACGTCGCTATCATGCTCGACACCAAGGGTCCCGAGGTGCGCGTGACCACCTTTGAGGGCGGCTCTGCTGTGCTTGAGGAGGGCAGCGAATTTACCCTCTATAAGCAAAAGGAGCAGGGCGACAGCGAGGGCGTCGCCATCTCCTACCCGAAGCTTGTGGATATCTTCATGCGTGACGGAAGCGACGCCATCGGCCGCGAGCTGCTGCTGGACGACGGACTCATCTCCATCATCACCAAGCAGGTCACTCCCGAAAAGATCGTCTGCACAGTCAACAAGGGCGGCGTGCTCAAAAACCGCAAGAGTATCAACATCCCCGGCTATTACATCAATATGCCCTATGTTAGCGCGCAGGACAGACGCGACATCGAGTTCGGTCTGGAGCAGGGCGCCAACGTGGTGGCGGCGTCCTTCGTCCGCAACCATGAGGACGTGCGCACGCTGCGCGACTTCATCGACTCCATCGGTCACGAGGAGGTCGAGATCATCGCCAAGATCGAGAACCAGAGCGGCGTCGACGACATGGATCTTATCATGGATTACGCCGACGGCATCATGGTTGCGCGCGGCGATATGGGCGTGGAGATCCCGTTCATCAAGCTGCCCGAAATCCAAAAGACCCTGATCCGCAAGTGCGTGGCAAAGGGCAAATACGTCATCACCGCGACCCAGATGCTCGAAAGCATGACCACGGCGCCGCGCCCGACCCGTGCCGAGATCAGCGATGTTGCCAACGCCGTTTATGACGGCACCAGCGCTGTCATGCTCTCAGGCGAATCCGCCGCCGGCAAATATCCCGTCGAAAGCGTTCAGGCGCTCGACTCCATCTGCCGCGAGGCAGAAAACAACGGCGAGTTCGGCGCGCTGCAAAGATATATCGAAAAACACGGCATCAAGGACAGCAACATCTTCCGTGGCAGCATCTGCCGCGCCGCAAAGGACATCGCGGTAGCCATCGGCGCAAAGGCGATCATCGTAGAGAGCGCCACCGGCCGCGTCGCCCGCGCAATGGTGCATTACCGTCCCAACGTGCCCGTCATCGCGGTCGTCACCTCTCAGCGCGTCTGCCGCAAGCTCTGCCTCAACTGGGGCATCACCGCGCTTATGGGCGAGGAGAAAATGACCTCCGACGAGATCACCGAGCAGGCGATGCATCTCGCGCTGTCAACGGGTCTGGTCAGGAAGGGCGACACCGTGGTGGTGCTGTCCTCCAATAAAACCGTGCCGACCTCCAGCACCGACAGCCTCAACATCCGCATCCTGTAATGAGCAACATCATCTTGATCGGAATGCCCGGATCGGGCAAAAGCACCGTCGGCGTGCTGTTCGCGAAGGCGCTGGGCTATATGTTTGAGGACGTCGATCTGCTTATCAGCCGACGCGCCGGAAAGCCGCTGCAAAGGATCCTCGACGAGGACGGTCTTGACGCCTTTCTGCGCTTGGAGGAGGAGGTCGGCAGCACGCTGTCAGCCGACCACACCGTTATCGCGACCGGCGGCTCCATGGTGCTCAGCGCGCGCGCTATGGCTCACCTCAAGGCAATGGGCATGACGGTCTTTATCGACGTGCCGTTCGGGGAGATATGCCGCCGGGTCACCAACATCAAAACGCGCGGCATCGCCTTTCACCCTAACGAGACCCTCGCGGATGTCTACCGCGATCGACTGCCGCTCTATCAAAAATACGCCGACCTCACGGTCACCGTCGAAGCGGGCGACACCATCGAGGACGCCGTCGACAAGCTTATTGAACAACTCTGAAAAAATGAACGGGGTTGGCTCAAAACTCATCGCAATGGGTAAGAGCCAACCCTTTTTTTATTTTATTGTACTGTAGGGTCAGGTCTTGTTTCTGCCTTTATCCGAGGCACGTTCAAGACCGTGCCCTGTATTTCGGAGCTCCGCGCCTAAAAGCTTTCGCTGCTGCCGTTTTGGTAATTCACCGTCACGGTCAGGTGGGCGGGGATGGCGCGCATTATCTTTTCGCGGACAGCGGCTTTTTTCTCGGCACTGAGTATGTCGTTGATGGAGATGGTCAGGCGTTGGCGTGTGGGATATTCCGAGACGTTCACGTTCTCCAATCCGCAGTCATGCAGATATTGCCGAAAGCCCGCTGCGGTCGCGCTGTCTCCGTGCGCCTGCTCCGCTGTCAGCAGCAGCGCGCGCCGCTGCGCAGCGGTCAAATCGGGCTTTTCGCGGTCGATGAACGCCTCGCGCTCACTCAGGCCGTAACTTTCCGCGGTGGGTATCCAAGCCTCGCTCACCATTCCGCCCAGAGCGTCAAACAAGGGGTCGAGCCCTGCGGCATACGCCTTAAGCTCGCTGTCGAGCACGCTGCCCTCGCTGAGGTCATACAGCCGCAGCGGCAGCAGCTTTTGCGTCATTGAATCATAGCTGCCCATCAGGTCACCCCGATCTGCACGTCGCCCGAGGTAAAGAAGTTGGCGCCCGACAGGGTGGCGTTGCTCATGCCCGCGTCGAACGAATAATTGACGATGCAGCCCGTGTCGAGCAGATATTTGCCGAGCTGCGAAAGATACAGCGTGCCGCCGACGGGCAGCGAGGTGATGTAATCCTCAAACGCGTCGGCGCACATCTGAGTGACCTCTGCGCTGCTGTAGCCCGGCTTTGCCTTTACGGTAACTGTCATGTCGTATGGCTGCGACGTGGCACGCGCCGCAAGCACGTCCACGTTCAGCTCACGCGCATCCTCAAGCACCTGCTGCACCTGAGCCAGAACGGCGTTGCTCACATTGTCGTCGGTGCCGCAGACATACACGTTCACCGTTCCGGCGCCGCGCAGCTTTGAGATCACGCCCGCCTTGGTCACGCCGTCGACCGAGGTCGCCAGCGCGATATAATACGCGGCGTTCATGCCGTTGGGCTGATTGACATAGCTTTCACGCACACGAGCGCGCAGGGTCTCGTCGCTTTCGGTGTCCGCTCCGCCGCGAAACGGAGCGAGGTTGGTCACGCTGTCCACCTCCGACGGCACGCTGACGGGGATCGTGGCGATGTTCGCGTTGATGTTGCCACGGTAGCCCGCCTGCTCGGCCTCGGCGCCGACCGTCACGGCATATGTATTAGCCGGGATTGCGCACGCCTCGGTGGTGTAGACTCGCACGGGGCTTTCGGTGTCGGTAGATACCACCGTTCCTGCCGGTATAACCACCTCGGTCTGCCTTGTTTCGGCAAGGCGGAACTCCAGCGTGCCGCTCGCCTTCACCGCCGCCTTTCGCGAAATGCCGCGCTGCTGCGCGAAATGATCCAGAAAAACGCCTGTTGCCTTCTCGGGTGAGAGCTGGCGTTTCAGCCACTCAAGCTCCGTCTGCATATTGTATATCTCGCCGGCGAGCACGCGCAGCCTGATGGCGATATCGCCTGCCTCATCTATCTCCGCGCCGCGCTCTGTGCAGTACGCGGTTTTCATTCTTTGGTAAATTTCCTCATATGCTTCCAAATTGCCGCACCTCCGTTTCACGGCTCTCGCCGTTGATAGTCACGACCGCCGTCACGCTGTTTTCGCCGATCCGGGTAACGCGCACGGCGGCGTTTTCGTCAAAAGCTGTCGCTTCCCTCAAAACAAGCGACAGCTTTTCCTCATTTTCGGGATATTCTCCGGCGCCCAGCTCGCGGTTGTAGATAAAGCTGCCCTTAGGCACCGTCATCGCGATCACGCTGCGCTGAAACAGCGCGTCGGCGCCGTCGACCTGCGCAAGATCGCCCGTAGGAGCCGCGACAAGGCAGCCGTTTTTTATCATTGCGTCAACCATTGCCGTACTCCTGTCCGTTTATTATCACTCTGCCGTCGTTTTTCAGGACGATTGACGCTCCGCCCTTGGAATAGAGCATAAGCTCGCCCTCGTCCAGACCGACCGCGCGCGAAAGCACGCCCAGCTCCACCTCGCCGTCGCTCAGCGGAAGTACCACGGCGCTCTCTCCCGCGGGCGGCACGCTCACCACTCCGTAGGGATAGCAAAGCTCCAGCTCCTTGTGTTCGCCCGACCCGCTCACCGCCGTGCCGTCTCTCGCGCTCAGCTCGCCCTTTACGGCGGTGGGCGCTGTCATAGTCTGATCGGTTATGGTTTTTATCAGCCACATAATACCTTCTCCTTTTTCAGAGTTATTTCGCTTTTTTCGCCGCTGCCGTCGGCGGTGTATCTCACCCTTGCCACAAACAGCCCGTTCAGCTCTCCCAGCGCGCTGTCGCGCACCCTTGCGCTTTGTCCGAGCAGTCCGCTGCGGCAGCCCACGCTGCAAAGCCGCAGAGCGTAGCTGTCGCGGTTGCTGTTCTCAAGCATTTTTTCGGCGGTCGACACCGTCGTTTTGTCCTCGGCGGCGTTCACATATCGCACTCGGGTTATGCCCTCGGCGTCGGGATTGGCATTTTTGACCGAGGAGCCGTAGGTGTTTGTCTGGCTGAACTTAAGCCGCACCTCTGACAGCAGGCGGTGGCGCTGCAGGCTTTCATGGAGTGAATGGTAGGGGATACCGCTTCCGTTGTCCGCAAAGACCGCCACGCCCGGCTGCTCAAAGCCGTGCAGCCACACCCTTCCGTCGGCGGTTACGCGCGGTTCGCTCAGGTAGCGGTTCAGGCAAAAGCCGCGCAAAACCTGCCAGTGCGACATACCCTTTTTTATTCTGAATATGTCATAGTAGGGGATCGTGTCGCTTTCGGCAAGACGCAGCCCGAATGGCTGCAAATGGCGGCGCTCAATAAGCGAGGCGGTAGGATTTCGGTAGGTGAGAGGCTCCGCCTCATTGTCGAGCAGCGCCGCCGCGAGGCTGCGGGCGTTCAGCCTGAGTATCAGCCCGGCGCCGCGCTTTACGGCGGTTATGTTGTCGAGCTGCCCCGAAAACACGGGCTTGTCTCCGTCGAACGCCGCTATCCTGTCGGCGTGCAGGCGCAGCCTGCTGTTATAGGGGCAGGTTACCGTCAGACTGTCGGCGGGTACCGCGCAGTCGCAGTCGAGGGCGACCGTCAGAACGCCGTTCAGCGCGTAAGTCCTGCCGCCCTTTTCGGTGATTTCAAATCTCAGCATAACGCCACTTCCATTCCGTTAAGATCCTCGTCGGGCCGCCTGACCCCGGGGTTGAGCCGCACCAGCGCGTCGATCGAAACGCCGAAGCGGTAAGAGATATCCCAAAGCGTATCGCCTGAGGCGGCGACACAGCGCAGCGGCACATCGACGCGCGTTTTTTCCATGACCTCTCTGAACACAAAGCTGTAGGTGAGCACGTCCGGCTTGGGCGTGCCGGTGATTTTCAGGCTTTCCATCACCGCGTACACGGTGCATATCGCCGGTATCGCCAGCACGCCGCTGCCGCCGCTTTTCAGCAGGGAAAGAAGCCGCGAAAACTGCTCGGCGCAATCCTCGCCGTACAGCTCGCCCTCACCTCTGATGACGGTGCTTTTCCTGCCGGTGTTTTGTATGTAAGATATTCCGAAGGGCGAGTGCAGCTCACTGACGTTCTGCTCACACGAAAAGGATATCTCGCGCGGATTGTGATGCCATTCCACGCCCTTGAAGCGCATTGGTACAAGATTCATATCAGCTTAGCCTCCTCCTCCTCGGTCAGCGCGCGGCTGTAGCGTATGCTCTCAAGCTCCAGACGTTCGCTCAGTATCTCAAATTCGTCGCCTGCCTCGATCTCCCCGGCAGGCGTGATCAACAGCTCGTTCATGCCGACACGCTCCTTTCATCGGCGGTGATGACCGCGCAAAGCTCCGACGTTTCGCGCGGCTTTGCCGTGCGCTGCAAAGAGCTGACGCGGCAGAGCGTATATACCTCGGTTTTCTCTCCGTCGCTGACAGAAACGCTCTCGACCGCGCCGTCGAGAGCGGCACATCCGCCGCGAATCCAAAGCTCCAGCTCCCAGCGCTTGCGGTCGAGCCGCGCCACGGGCTTGTCCGTCAAAAACTGCATGATGTCCATGCAGTCGTTTTTCTCGGTACGGCGCAGGGCGGTAACGCCGCCGAGCACATCGCCGTTTACGCGGATCGTCAGATCCTCACCGCGCTCAAAATGCACCGTCATTCCGCGCCTCCCTCGCTCACGCTGAAAGCGACCGAAAAGCTGACCGTGCGGAAGATCGCGTTGAGGTTGGCGTCAAATTCGATAGACGACGCGCCAAGCTCCGTGATGATATGCTCCTCGTCGGCAACGTCAAGCCCCGCCATAAGCCTGCTCACCGCGTCCGAAAGCCCGCTGCCGTTTTCGCTTCTCGGCGCGTAAACGCGGATCTCCGCCTTTGCCGCGTATGACTCGCCTCTGTGCGCCGAGGTCAGATAACCGCCGATAAAGCCCTTTTCGCGCTCCTCTCCGACGATGCAAACCGCCGCCAGCAGTCCGCGCACCGGCGTTTCTATATTGGCGCCCGCGTATTCGCGCACAAAGCGGAAGTCCTGCAGCGCCGAAAGCCGCTTCATGCGGAAGACCAGGGCGTCAATTTGTTTATGGATCTGTGTCATAATCGTCCTCCCGTTCTTCACCGTAGGGCACCAGAATCGCCCACTCGTAAATCGGCGTGTCCTTTACGTAATAGGTCTCACACCTTTTTACAATATATTGATTTCCCTGCATTTCTATGACAGTTTCGTTCTCAGTGAGTCTGTGGGCGGATTTTCCTACATAAAGATACTTTTCCTTGCGCAGAAAGCCGAGCTGATGGTATTCGCCGCCGATATAGATCTTGTTGCGGTAGCGCAGCGGCTCCAAAAACGCGCGGGTATTCACGCTGACGCCCTGCTGCGTTATGGTGACCTCGTTGCCGTAGCGCCCTATCTCTCTGTCCACACAATTCAGTATGCTCATCACATCACCCTGCCAAATAAAAAGTCTTCTGTTCTTATCAGATCGGCGTTATGCGCCGACAGCTCCTTCCAAAGCCTTGCGGCGTCGGCGGCGCCGTCGGAGGAAAGCTCCAACCGCACCTCGCCCGCAGTCAGCTTATTTAAGCGCGTGCCGCCGCTCAGCTCAAACAGATAGAGCGCGTAGGCTGCGGCGAGCAGCTCAAGCCTCTTGAGCTGCCCGTCGTCGGGGCTGTCGGTTTTGCTCAGCGACAAAACATAGTCGCACGCATCCTCGACCGTTGTGCGCCATTTCAAAATCTCGTCGGCGTCAAGCCCCGAAAGCGTCATCAGCCGGGTGCAAACATTATCAATGTTCACGCACACCGCTCCTTTATGAAAGGGTTTTTGCCGCTTCGGTAAAGATTTTTGAAAAGCCCGCGGTGCAGGTGATCGCCGCGCGTTCAAGCTGGCGGTCGATCAGCTTGTCGTAGTCCGTGACCACGCCGCCTGCCTGTACCATTTCAAGCGCGCAGTTTTTGTCAAGACCGATGATCTTGCCCGCGGTCATCTCGGGCGCGTGAAGCAGGGTCGCGCCGAGCGGCGTGATCATCTTGCCTGTGCCCTGAAAATCAAGACCGGCGCGGGCGTCCTGCATCTGCGCCATCGAAAGGATAGTCTGCATTTCGGCGGTGGGCGCCAAAATGGTGTTCAGCTCATAGGGGCTGAGGTTTGCCCAGAGCTTGAGCAGATCGCCGTATGTAAGCGTGTTTGCGGTGTCGGGCGAAACATTCGCGGCGGCGTTGTTGTTGCCGTCGCCGTTGATAAGCACGTCGATCGCGTCCTTAAGCTGGGCGCGGGCGATGTAGGCGCCGATCTGGTTGAGGGTGACGGTGAACAGGTCAAGGCGCTGGAAGCGAAGCGCCTCATAGGACGCCACCAGCATCCTGCCGCGCTTGTGCAGCTTCACAAGGTTTTCGCGGGTAGTGACGGCGGTCTGGGGGATAGCCGCGCCCTCGCCAACGATTTTCAGCGTCTTGTCGTCCTCGGACGGAGCCGAAACGATGCTGCGGTAGTCCATGCCCTCGATATCGGTCACGGTCGCCACCAGATTGGGCAGGATGTCTGCTCTCTCCATGCCCTGACGTACCGCACGGCTGACATATTCGGGGAAGAGCGCGGCGGAGTTGGAGCTCTGGAAGAATTTTTCAACGCAGTCGCTGCCTCTGCCGCTTACCCTGATGTCAAAGCGCTTGAGCTGGCGCGAAAACGCGTCAAGTCCCTCAAGCTCGGTGCCGGCGTAGTTTTCGGAGGGGTCAAGCTGCTCCAAGGCGGCGGTCATGCCGCCCTTTGCCTGATACATACCCTTCTCGATTATAATGTTCTCAAAATTTGCCATATTATTTACCTCCCGGAAAAATTTTAAAGGATAACGCCGACTTCGGTAGTTGTGGAATCCACTACCAGCAGCTCTCTGCCGCCGGAATTCACGGCGACCTTGGCGTTGCTGTCGGAAGCCAGCTTGCGGTATCCGACGTCGATCTTTGCGGCTGCCTTCATTCTCGCGTAGCCGGTAAGCTGCACTGCCGCGTAGCCGTCGCGCAGACCTACGCATACGCCGCAGAAGTTGTCGTTGCCGCCGCACTTGGTCACAGTGCCGTCGGCGCTCATTTTAACGGGCACGCCCGCTTCGGTAAGCGCGCTGTCCGCGATAAAGGTCACGATGCCCTCTCTGAATCCGTTGAAATTCACATTCATAATAATTCCCTCCGTTAAATGGTAAACTGTCCGTTTTTCGCGGCGCTTTTGCCGGTTTTATTGCCGCAAAGCTGCGGCACGGGCGAAAACGCCTGCTGTTTTTGCTTTTGATAAGCCGTTTTCATTTCCTGAAGCTGTGCGATGTTCAGCCCCTTTATCATGCTCTCGGCAGTTTCGCGCGAGATTCCCGGCTGAACCGACGCCGAAAGGCTCAACACCTCGGCGCGCAGGCAGTCGCGGAAATAAATGCCGTCCTTTGCCGACTGCCTGAGTTCCTCGACATAGCCGAGCAGCTTTTTGCAGTCGCTGTCGCTCAGCAAAAGACTTTTGCCGGTCTCCAGCTTTTTCAAGATATCTTCCATACTTCTTTCCTTTCCTGCGGCGCTTTTTACCACGCCCGCCTCTCTTTGCGCGGGCACGGCAACAAAGCTCCATTCATAAGCGTCCAGGGGTCGGCGCAGCTCGCCGCAGCAGAGCGTGCCGGAATACACCTCGCCCTTGCGGTGCGCGCAGGAGCCGTATTCCTTGCCGCATACGCTGCACACGGCGCGTTCGGCGGCGCAGCCGACGCTGACCTCCTTGATTATCCCGCTGTCGATCGCTTCCTTCAGCGCGCGGGTGTCCTCGTTCAAGGGCATATAGGCACGCGCCTTAAGGCGAAAATAATCGTCGCCGGTGGCGGTTTTGCGCCCCGGCACCGCCTCAACGCGGCACGAAAAAATGCGCGCGGTCTGATTTTTGGCGCTGGGGTCGTGGTCAAAAATGCCCGTTTTGCCCACGAACAGCTTTTCCAGCGCGAACAGCGCCTCCACGGTGAAGCGTTCGCCGTCGCGGTCGACGTCGTTGTCGCACAGCACAACCGAAAAGGCATAAAGCTCCTCGGCGCTGTACGGGCGGCGGGTGTAGGCGTTGATGAGGTCGAGCTCGTCCTCGCTGACGGCACATTCGCTGCCGCTGATGACCGCCGCCTTTCGGATGTCGTTTTTATCCATTCGTTACCTCCGATCCGATCTCCTTTTCTATCTGCGCGGCTCTGGCGTTGTTGAGTCTCGCCTGAGACAGCTCCACCGCGTCCTGCAGGTTGATGTCGTTCCACACGATCCTGAAGCCGCAGCCGAAGCCCGACAGGCGCAGGTGAGTGTCGGCGATCCTGCGGATCACGGGATCCAGCACCGCGCGGTAATACTCCAGCTCACTGGTGAGGATATCCGCCTGCTGAGTGCTCATGCGCTCTGTGCTCGACCACGAAAGCCCCAGCAAAAACGGCGGTATGCCCAGCTTTGCCACGATCTGCTCCAAGATCACCCTCACAGGCACCTCGCAGTCGGGCATCGCGCTCTCGGCGCCTATCACCTTGACGCTGACGCTGCCCGCCGCCACAAAGTCGCACACGCTGTCGCTGTGCATCGCCTTTTTCCATTCGTCGGCGATCTGCCTCGCGCTTTCCTCGCTGAAGCTGCCGTCCTTCGGGTCGTAGGTCACGGCATAGCGCACATCGCCGGCTCGCTCCCAGTTGTTTTTCAGCGAGCCGAGCACCTTGAGCAGGATCGAGCTGACAAAGGGCAAGCCCTCAAGCAGCGACCTGCCGCGCGCCTTTCCTCCGCGCGGATTCAGCAGCGTGGCGAACACCAGCGCCTGATTCGGCGCGGGATCGCCGTCAACGCAGACCGTCAGCTCCAAGGGCGAGCTGACGGCCCTTATCTCAACATCGTCAAGCCCCGCCAGATACAGCGCGCCGATGCCGCTTTGGTCGGGATATGGCAGCATTTCGCCGACCGCCTCGCCGTAGGTCAGCAGGCTGTCGAGATATCCGCAGATAAACTGCGCCAAGCCCTGCGACGCGCCGTTCAAGTCGACGCGCTCCAGCAGAGCGTCCGCGGCAGGCTGCGCCTCTCTGTCGTCACATTCAAGCCTGAAGCTGCCGATCAGCCTCACAAGCTTTCCTATGGCGGCGTCCACGATCGGTACAGACTCGCGCAGCGCCGTAAAAAGGTCGCGTTCCGCCTTGCTCAGCCGCGCGCTGCCGAACAGTCGCGGCTCGGCACGCCATGCGCGCGGCACGGTCTGCGCCGCCGGAAGCGCCCTTTGCGCCTGCTTTTTTCTGCCAAACATTTTTTTCCTCCTATCTTTCGGCGGCAAACGCCTGAAAGCCGCTGCCGCTGTTTACTGCCGTTGTCACAAAATAGCGGATATCGTCCATCGCATGGTCGTTTTCCTTCACGGGCAGATCGCCCTTGCGGTCGACGTCCCAGCGATAAAGCTGAAATTCGCGCCGGCTGTCCGCGCAGTTTTTTCCGATCTTCACGCTGCCGTTTTTCAGCGCTCCGGAAACCGTGCGTATGCCGTTGACAACATTGTTTCTCGCGGGCGTTACCTTGAATTCGCCGTGGCGGCGTATCAGCTCGATAAAGCTCGCCGCCGACGGGTCAACCACCACCCGGCGCACATTGCGCTCCCCGACAAGCTCCTTTAAGGCGGCGTAATGCTCCTCGTCGGTTTTCTGGAACCCCTCTCTGCGCGAATCGAAGTAGTATTCGTCCACGCGGTACCAAACGCCGTCCTTTTTGCCCCACAGTCCCATCGAGGTCGGATTGACGGTGCCGTAATCGCACGAGACCGCAAATTCCTCAAGCCCGTCGGCGGGCGGGTCGACATACATAGCGTCGTCCGCCATGAAGGGATACACCGCGCCGTGAACAGCCACCCATCTTCCGCGCACGAAGCGCTCATAGAACACGCCCGAATACAGGCTTTCATAGCGCCGCTTCACTTCTTCGCTCAGCGACGGGTTGTCGTCCATCGTAAAGTGCAGATACAGCGCGTTTTTAGCCTCACGGCGCGCTATCCACTCGCGGTAGAACCAGTGCGCCGGGTGCTCGGGATTGCAGTTGAACCAAAACCGCGCGCCCTCGGCGGAACACCGTGCCAGCGCCTGCTCCGTGAAGGAGCGCGGCATCAGCGCCACCTCGTCAAACAGCACGCCCGACAGGGTCATGCCCTGAACAAGCGCCGCCGAGCTTTCGTCCTTTCCTCCGAAAAGGTAAAAGCGGCGCAGCAGCCTGCCGCGTCTGACGAGCAGGATGTTCTGACTCAGCTTTTCCTCGCACTCAAAGCCGAGCTTGCGCAGAAGCGGCAGGATCGGGGTCACCATGTTGCGTCTCAGCGAGCGGATGGTTTTGCCGCACAGCCCGAAGTCTCCGCCGCCAAAGGAGTAAAAGCTCCACAGCACGAAGCTCAGCGACATGCAAAAGGTTTTTCCGCTGCGCACCGCTCCGTCACAGATTATCGCGTCGCGCAGATGATCGGGCGAGCTTTTGTGCCACCAGCGCAGCACGCGCACCTGCTTTGGCGAAAACCGTTCAATCACGCGCCTCACCCTGACCGTCGGCTCCGCGCCCGATCGCGTCGTAAAGCTCTCTCAGACCCGAACCGTCGTCGGCGTGTTCTCCCAGCTTTTCAAGCGCCTTAAGGCGGTCAAAAAACTTGATCTCCAACATTCCGTCCTTGTTGCGCTTGATCTCTGAGATCATTCCCAAGTCCATACGCGCCAGCGCGTCGGGCGTGGGCGACTCCATGAAAAGCAGTGTCAAAGCGTCCGAAATGCTGCCGAACGCAAGGCGCCGGTAGCCTATGTCCGCAAGTCTCGGCGCTATGCGGCGACGCATCGTGAGCTGGCGTTCGATCTCGGCGAGTATCGGCTCGCTGCACAACAGCCTTGCGCTGACAGCGGCGGAGTTTTGCCTGAAGCCCGCGCGTTTTGCCGAGCTTTCGGCGTCGCCCGTTTCGGCGTAATAGCCGCAGAACAAACGCTCTCTCGGCGAAAGTGTTTTTTCGATTCGTATCACCTCCGTTTGAAAGGCGTTAAAACACCTCTCACTTATACCCCCAAAAATGCCGAAAAATTGCATACAACTATGCAACTTTCCGAAAAATAATTTAAAAAAATTTAAAAAAACCAAAAAAACGGGCAGATTCAAAGCCTTTTGTGCTCCGAATCTGCCCGATGGCAATACTATTCTTTTTTGTAAAGGCGCCTTCACCGGCTGCGCAATGTTGCAAGCTTAAGAAATAACGAGGAGTTTTGGCGAAAGAAAGGCTCCCCTTACGCGGCGTCCGGCACCCTTATCAAAACCTGAAACGTACCCTTGCCCACGCTTGCGTATTCGGTGCAAAGGGCATAGAGCTCGCCGTTTTCGTTTAGAAACAGCTTCGACTCGCGTATCGCCGACGCTCCGGCGCTCTGATCGAGCCGGTAGTAATAGTCGTCGGGAAAGCTCTCGTACTTGAATTTGCCGAAGTAATCCTCCTCGAGCGCGGCGGTAAGCCGGTCATAGGTCGCGTCCTCGTCAAGCTGCAGGAACGCAAGCAGCCCCGAGTTGTCCAGCCGCCTGCCCTCTGACCTGTCGTAGTTGAATACGCTGTAGCTCAGCGTGTGTACGGCGTCCTCGCTTTTGATGACCAGCGAGATAACGCTGCCGTTTATGTTGCTCTCAAAGTCTATCCCGCCGACGGACAGCGGCTTTTGTTCGCTTTGCTCCTTTGCCGCGGTTTTGAAGGCGTCGTCATAAAGCGCTTCGATCTCTCGGTTGATCGCCAGCGCGTCCTCGGTCTGATAATTCAGCGCCGGCAGGCGGTATATTGCGGTATAGGTGTTTTTCGCGCTGTCGGTGAAGGCGAACAGCTCTGTCCTTCCCTCTGTCACCGGCGCGTCCGGCTCGGCAGCCGCGGTGACCTCGGTCGCGGCTTCGGTCGCCGCTTCGGTCGCGGCAGCGGTCGTTTCCTCCTGCCGTGAGTGCGGCGCTGCGGAGCTTCCGCCTTTGCAGCCGCCGAAAAAAGCGGCGAGCAGCGCCAAAACAAGCAGGCTAACGGTTCTTAAGCTTTTCATTGCGCAGTGTGATCTCCTCAAATGCGGTGGGGTGTATGCCGAGCGCGTTCAGCTTTTGCAGGCACTCGTCATATTTGTCGGTTCGCAGCAGAGCGGCAGGGTCGTGGGCGTCATAGCCGATGACCGCCTTGTTGCCTACCCTTGATGCGATCCGCCAGAACGCCGGGTCGGGATAGTTCCTGCCGTTCAACATTCCCAGCATATTGAATTCCAGCGGAATGTCGCGCTCCTTGGCAAAGCGGCAAAGCTCCTCTATTCTTGCGGCATAATAAGCCGGGTCGCCGCTGTACCAGACTATGTCGGGGTGGGCGAGATAGGTGAAAACGCCCTTGTTCAAGCCCTCCGTCACCTGATCGACATATCGGTCGAGGTAATCCTCCTTTTTGCCGTCAACGGCGGCGTAATAGGAGCCCTCGTCATATTCGTTGCCTACAAAATGCTGCCCCATGATAAGATAATCAAGCCCCAGCGGCTTTACGAACGCCATAAAAGCGTCAAAGGTCTCGGGGTAATACTCGGTCTCAAAGCCCAGCAGTATTTTGATGTCGCGCCGATACTCCTTTTGCAGCGCTCTGACGCTTTCGGCATATTCGGCAGCCTGCTCGGGAAACATCCGGAAGTAGCTGTAATAATTCTTGTCGGGAAAAAACTGCGGACAGTGGTCGGAGAAGCCCAGCACCTTCATGCCCGCCTTTATCGCGTTTTCCACATATTCTCTGTCCTCGCCCAGGGCGTGGTTGCAGCGCTTGGTGTGCGTATGCAGATTAAATAACATATTTCATCATACCTTTCAAAATTCTATTATATCATAAAACGAAAAGAAGTGCAAATGTATTGCAAAAGTTTTTCAAAAATAGTATAATAAGAAGAGAAGACCCAATAAAGCGCATTACCGACATTCTCTCACGAAAGGACGACGTACGTAATGGAAAAAACAGCAGCAGCCGTGCAGTATAAGCACAGCGGATTCAACTGCGCTCAGGCGGTGATCGCCGCTTTCGCGGAGGATATCGGCATCGACACTGAAACCGCGCGCGCGTTGGGCGCGGGCTTCGGAGCGGGCATGGGGACCATGGGCGCCACCTGCGGCGCGCTCTGCGGAGCCCAGATCGTGCTCGGAATGAAAAACAAGGGCAAGCCGGTGATGGGCGCCGCCCGCAGGCTTTACAGCGAGTTTCTGGATCGCTGCGGCGCCACCGTATGCGCCGAGCTAAAGGGCGTCGCGACCGGAAGGATGCTCTGCTCCTGCGACGACTGCGTCAAAAACGCCGTCGCAATACTGGAGGAAATACTGTGAGCGGGCAGCTTTCCCGAACGGAGCTGCTGCTCGGCGAGCAGGCGATAGCGGCGCTGAAAAAAGCCCGGGTGGCGGTGTTCGGCGTCGGCGGCGTCGGCGGCTGTGCGGTCGAGGCGCTTGCGCGTTCGGGCGTCGGAGCGCTCGATCTGATCGACAACGACACCGTGGCGCTCTCAAATCTCAACCGGCAGATCATAGCCCTTCACAGCACGCTTGGGCAATACAAGGTCGACGTCGCCGGGGCGCGCGTGAAAGACATCAATCCCGACTGCGTGGTGCGTGTGTTCAAGACGTTTTATCTGCCCGAGACCGCCGATGAATTTGATTTTTCGGCTTACGACTATGTGGTCGACGCCATCGACACCGTCGGCGGCAAGCTCAGCCTTGCCGAGCAGGCGCAGGCTGCCGGCACGCCCATCATCTCAGCCATGGGAGCGGGCAACAAGCTCGACCCAACGGCGTTTGAGGTGACGGATATTTTCAAGACCTCGGTGTGTCCGCTGGCGCGGGTCATGCGCACCGAATGCAGAAAACGCGGCATCAAACATCTGAAGGTAGTTTATTCAAAGGAGCCGCCGCTGCGGCCGCTCAAAGACAGCAATGAAAACACCCTGCGCCGCAGCGTTCCCGGCTCGGTCGCCTTCGTGCCCACGGTCGCGGGCATGATCCTTGCGGGCGAGGTGATCCGCGACCTTATAAAAAAGGAGGGACCAAATGAGCAATGATATTATCATGCTGATACTCGGCTTTTTCGCCTCGTTCGCGGCGGGCTTCTGCGTCACCGCGCTTATCCGCAGATTGCGCAGAAGAAAAATGAAAACAGCGGTTTATATATTGCTCAGCCTGCTTATCTCGGCGGTGCTGTGCTCCGTGGTCACGCTTCTTTATCTCGG